>NZ_LZLE01000152.1 GCF_001673155.1 Mycobacterium sp. 1423905.2
GTCCGCCCGAGTCGAATCCGACCACCGGATCGTGGTCTCGGTGTTGGCCACCCAGCGGCGCAATCCGTTCCGCATATCGTCGTCGTCGGGCTCGTCCGGCGCCGCACCGGCGGCGCCCAGCACCCGCCGCATGTTGAGCACCACCAAAGCCACCGCGATGCCGGTGGCAGCGATCACGTACCGGCGGTCCTGCATCATGAGCGCCAGCAGTTCAATCCCTATAATCAAGCAAATACCAAGTGCGATGAGCCTTTTCATATCGCACTGCGGCTTTCGCGGGACTGGGGAGCCAGCTCGTCGAGGACCAGTTCGAGCACCCGCACCGCGACTGCGCGGTGTCCTTCATTCATCACGTGCGGGCTGAACCGCGCCTCGGCGAACAGATTCACCAGCTGCACGGCGTTATCGGGATGCAGCGCATGGTGTTCGACGGCGCGAGCCAAGACTTCGGTCGGTGTGTCGAATTCTTGCGGGACCGCTCCGGGGACGTTGGCCAACTCCCGTTCCATCGCGGCGTAGCAGGCGATGATCGCCTCGCGCGGATCGCGGCTGTGGTCGGCGATCTCCGCCAGCCCCACTTCGGCGGCGCGAACGAGCGATTCCGAGCCGCTGGGTCGCACGGGAGCATCGACCTGGTGGGCGGCCAGGGCGGGGCTGTCCGGGCGGCGCCGACGCGTTGCGCCGACCGCACCGGCAACCAACAGCACCAGCAGCGGCACCGTCGTGGCCAGCAAGATGCCCAGCGTGTCACCGGTGTGCTTGTGCCCGGGGTGTGGGGTCCGGGCGGGGGCGGCGCCGTTGGCCGGCGGCGGCGTCCCGGAGGAATCCGGCGGCGGAGCGTTGAGCTCGACGTCGGGCGACGCACCGAGTCGCGACACCAGCACGACGACCAACAGCCACAGCGCGACTAGCGCCAGCCCGATCAACAGCACACGCCAACTCGGCCGCGCCTTACCCCTGCCCAGCAGGTCGGGCAGCTGGCCGACGCTGGGCGCTACGGTGCGCGGATCCCGCAATCGGGCAATAATCGCTACTGTCAGCAGCGCCAGCGCCCCGGCCAGCATTGCGATGATCGTCGCCCACATCGCCCGGTTGTCCCCCGCCTCCGTTAGGCGTTTGCCTTGATGAGCGGGCAGATATCCGCGCAGTGCCGCGGCAGCAACCATCAGGAGCGCGATCAGTAGGACGACGCGCCCCGTCGGCTTGTCGATACCGGGCATGGGCACACACTCGATCGGTCGTTCCGGTTTGCTTCATACTGGCACGTCGGTCAGCCACGCCGCCACGACGTCGAGCGATCGGCTACCGCCCCGACCGCGGTTAGTCGCGGCGAAATGGTGTGAAAGTGCCGTCGAGCACGTCGCGGTGCCCCATGGTGCGGCCGGTGACCGCGGCCGCATCGACCAGGGTCAGTTCGACGGCGGCCCTGGCGAATTCCTCCGCGGATGCGACGTCGTCGAATTCGGTGGCGTAGTAGGACAGGCCCGGCGTGCGGATCGGTTTGGACGGCGACAACGCGTTGACGGCGATGTGGTGGTCGGCCAGGTCGAACGCCGCGCATTGGGTCAGATGTTCTAAAGCGGCCTTGGAGCCGCCGTAGCCGGGCAGAACGCCGCCGCTGCGGTCGGCGTATGGTCCGTCGCCGGGTAGCCGGGAGGCGACCGAGCTGATATTGATAATCGAGCCGGCCCCGGCCGAGATCATGTCCGGACTAACCAGTTGCATCAGTTCATAGGCGGCGAACACGGCGATCTCGAAATGACGGCGGTAGGCCGACAGCGGTGTGCTGACGAAGCCGGGCCAGCCCGGCTTGGCGGCGGCCGCTTTGACCGGTTTGGCCCGCGGCCCAGCACCGGGCACCGGGGGCCGGCCCGGCGCGGTGAACGCGGCATTGTTGACCAGAACGGTTATTGGTCCCAACGCGTTTCGGGCTTCCTCGACCAAGCGGGCGATGTCCTCGCGGTTGGTGAGGTCAGCTCGGACGGCGACGGCGCGCCCTCCCGCGGCCTCGATGTCATTGACCGTCTCAACGATGGTGCCGGGCAGCCGGTCGTCCCATACCTGTTCGGTGCGACCGGCGACCGCTACGGCGGCGCCTTCGGCCGCCAGCGCCAAGGCGATCGCGCGGCCCAGCCCCCGGCTGGCACCCGTGACGATGGCGGCCCGACCGGACAGCCGGGTCACCGAGTCACCCCGTGAACGACAATGGCGGTGGTCTGATCCACCCACGCGTCGTCGAGCATCTGGTCGGGATACAACAGCATCCGCAA
>NZ_LZLE01000153.1 GCF_001673155.1 Mycobacterium sp. 1423905.2
ACAGCGCAGACCGCCTTGTTTCATGACGAGTTTGTGCGGGCGTTGAGCGTTGGGGCCGGGGCCTACTCCGCGGCTGAGGCCGCCAACGTGACCCCGTTGCAGACCTTCGAAGACGACCTGTTGGCGCTGATCAATGCACCCACCAACACGTTGCTGGGCCGCCCGCTGATCGGCGACGGCGCCAGTGGAACAGCGGCAAATCCCAACGGCGGCGCCGGCGGGCTGCTGTTCGGCAACGGTGGGTCTGGATTCACCCAGACGGCCAACGGCGTGGCCGGAGGTAACGGCGGCAGCGCCGGGCTCTTTGGCAACGGGGGCGCCGGGGGTGGCGGTGGAGCCGGCGCCAGCGGCGGTAGCGGCGGTACCGGCGGAATCCTGTACGGAAACGGCGGCGCAGGCGGTTTGGGAGGCGCTGCTCTGGCGGGCGTTAACGGTGGGAACCCCGGCGCCGGCGGCGCTGGCGGCAACGCTTTGCTGTTCGGCAGCGGTGGAGCCGGCGGCCAGGGCGGCACCGGTCTGACCGGCACCACCGCCGTCACCCCGGACAACGGCACGGCCGCCACTGGCAGCGCCGGGTTGGTCGCGACCCAGGTCGGCTTTACCGGTGGTGCCGGCGTCGATGGTGCTGTTGGTCAGGTCGGCGGTACTGGTGGGACAGGCGGGTCCCCAGATTTCCTGTTTACCGGCTCGGTTCCCGGCGCGGACACCAGTGGTGGCACCGGAGGCGTCGGCGGTGTCGGCGGATTCGGTAGCGACGCTGGAGCCGCCGGCAGTGGCGGGATGGGCGGTGCCGGCGGTGTCGGGGGCAATGGCGGGCTGCTGTTCGGTAGCGGCGGGGCCGGCGGACACGGTGGCACCGGCGGCACGGGCGGCGCCGGCGGTATTGCGGCGAACGGTGGTGCCGGCGGTGCCGGGGGTAGCTCCACCTCTAGGGCCAGCTTTATTGCTGTCACTGCTGTCGGCGGAACCGGCGGCACCGGCGGCGTGGGCGGCGTCGGCGGTACCGGCGGATCGGGCGGCGCCGGAGGTGTCGGGGGGGCCGGCGGCCACGGCGGGCTGCTGTTCGGTGCCGGCGGTGCCGCCGGCACCGGGGGCACGGGTGGTCTCGGCGGATCCGGCGGTCTCGGCGGTGACGGCGGATCGGCGGGCAACGGTGGGAATAGCTCAGCGATCGCGACGCAGGTCGGTGAGAAATCGTTCGGCGGCAACGGAGGTCTCGGAGGCAGCGGTGGCGTCGGCGGTACGGGCGGTGCCGGCGGTGCCGGCGGTGCCGCCGGCGCAGCGGGGGAGGGAGGCTTCCTCGGCCAAGCCGGATCCAGCGGCAGCGCGGGCGTGGGCGGCGCCGGCGGTGTTGGCGGCGGCGGCGGCGACGGTGGCGATGGCGGGAAAGGCGGGACCGCGACTGGCGGCAATGACAGCATCAAGACGCCGGGCAGCCCCGGAAGCGGCGGCACGGCCGGGGGCGGGGGAGCCCGTAAACAGGAAATCTGGGGACCCGCCTGTCCCACCAGTACCGCCGACCTGACCAACAGCACCATCGACGCCGGCACCACCGGTAAAGCCGACCTGGGTCGCGACCAACCCGGCGCTGCCAGTGGCGGCCGTGCCGTTGTCCGGGGTGACGGCGGTGGTGCCGGTCAGACCGGTGCCGCCCTGGCCGCCGGCTCCACCGCTGCCGAACAGCAAAGCGTTGCCGCCAGCGCCGCCGGC
>NZ_LZLE01000154.1 GCF_001673155.1 Mycobacterium sp. 1423905.2
GGCCCCGCCCGCGCCGAACAGGCCGGCGGCCCCGCCGCGGCCACCGGCGCCGCCGATCCCGTTGGGGGCGGTCGCGGTCCCGCCGGCGCCGCCCGCGCCGCCGTTGCCGATCAGGCCCGCGGCGCCGCCCGCGCCACCGGCACCGCCGTTGGTGTTGGTGTTACCCGACCCGCCGGCCCCACCGTTGCCGATCAGCCACCCGCCCGGCGTCCCGTTCTGCCCGGTCCCCGGAGCGCCGTTGGTGCCGTTGCCGATCAGCGGGCGACCGGTCTGAGTCAGGAACGGGGCGTTGATCGCGTCGAGCAGGCTTTGCATCGGGTTGGCAGCGGCCGCCTCGGCACTGGCATACATGGCCCCACCGGCACCGAGCGCCTGCATGAATTGCTGATGGAAGGTCGCGGCCTGCGCGCTCAACGCCTGATAAGCCTGCGCGTGACCGGTGAAGATGGACGCTAACGCCGCCGACACCTCGTCAGCCCCGGCGGCCAGCACACCCGTGGTGGGAGCCAGCGCGGCAGCGTTGGCTTCCAGCAGGGCCGAGCCGATGTTCTCGAGATCCGTCGCCGCCGACGCGAGCATCTCGGGCGCCACTACCAGAAACGACATTGTTGGTCCTTTCGGTCGTCTTCGAGCGCACGGGAACCAGCGGCCGCGCCGGCTCGAAATCCAATCGAGTCAAGGATGCGAACAGCAGCGGGTCCGAACGTCAGTCATAGGACGTAGTTTTCGCGGGTGGAGGGTCGTAGATTGCCCGACTAGCGGTGTGCAGCCTCAGCCGCGACTTGCTCCCTCGTGGGCGAGCTGCACCCGCGACGCGATGCCGAGTTTGGCGTAGACGTGGGTGAGGTGAGTTTGCACAGTGCGGCGGGAAATGAATAGCCGCGCAGCGATCTCGTTGTTGGCCAGCCCATCGGCGACGAGTCGCACCACGTCTCGCTCGGTGGGCGTGAGCGCGGCCCAGCCGCTGGTCGGTCGTTTCCGTTCACCGCGACCGCGCCGCACGTAAGCCACCGCCTCGTCGAGAGTTAGCGCGGCCCCTTCGGCCCATGCGCTGGTGAAGTCCTGCTCGCCCAACTCATCGACCAGTGTGGCGACCGACGACTGATAGTCGGCATCGTAGATCTTGAACCGGACGACGCCGAGGTGGTCACGAATTTTGTTGCTGACGGCGTAGATTCGCGCTGCGTCGCGAAAGTTTCCGGTGTCGGCGGCCAGTCGTCCCAGGCACTCGAGAATATCGGGTATTGCTGAGTGGGCTTGGTGTTCGACCACGCAGGCCAGCGCCTTATGGGCGTCGCGTTCGGCTTGGTCTGGCTCACCCTTGGCGATCGCTATGCGCGCGCGGGTGGTCAGGGCCCGGGCCAGCCGCCAGCCAGCCGAGAGGGCGACCTCTTGATCGGCACAGCGTCCGGCTCCGATCAGGTCGCCCCTGGCGAGCGCGATCTCTGCCGTCGGGTTGAAATTGGCCGCTGCGAGCTCACCCTGCTCACCGAGGCGCTGCTGAGCCGCTTGGCTTGCCTCAGCTGCCGCGGTGAGGTCGCCCGCGGCCAACGCCGCAGTGGCCAACACCGCGTAGCTGAAGCCTTCGTTGTACGGCCACAAATCGGCCGCAGCCGTCAGCGATGCGTTGGCCGCGGCGCGGGCCGCATTGGTGTCGCCGCGATAAGCGAGCGCATTGCTCAGGGCCAGCCGGCTGCCCCACTTGAACAGCACATCGTGCGCCGCATCGGCATCGGCGGTAACGGCGTGGAACTCAGCAATGGCTTGGGCGAGTTGGCCTTTCATCATCTGCGCCAGGCCAAGCGTCCAGCGGCAGGAACGCGCGTGGAACTGATCACCGATCGCCTCAGCCAGGCTGAGCCCTTCCGCGGAGGCGGCGTGGGTGGTGATCGGATCCCCAGCGTAGAACGCGCCATAGGCCTGCCAAGTGAGGATCTGCGTCAGCCGCCACCGGTCGCCCAATCGGCGAGCGATGCCGATCGCCTCAGCGAGATAGGGGCTGGCCGCTTCGGCGCTGTAGGAACTGATGGCGCCGCAGGCAGTGAGCGCGCGGGCCAGTAGCGCGGGGTCGTCGATCTCGCGCGCGATAGCCACCGCGCGTTGCGCTTGCCCGAGGTTGTCCGGAGTGTTGCGCGACGCGTCCAGGACGGCTTTGTCCGCGAGCGCCCGGCCGCGCACCACTGCGGAAACGTCGGCCTGGTGCAGTTTCTCCTCGGTCAGCACGGCGTCGAACCAGGCCAGCCCCTCGTGAATGCGCCCGCGGGTGAGCCACAGCGGTTGCAGCGACGACGTAAGTTCTAACGCCCGTTCGATGTCGTCGCTTTCCCGGCAGCACGCGAACGCCGTCCGCAGGTTGTCGATCTCGTTCTCCACCTGCTCGATTCGACGCTGGTGGTCGGTGTCGGTGGGGCTGTCCAAGAGCGCGGCGATCCGCGTGTAGTGATCGCGGTGGCGGGTCCGGATCTCGTCGGCCTCGCCGGAGGCTTTCAGCTTGCGCATCGCGTAGTGGCGCACTGTTTCGAGCATGCTGTAACGCGTTGTGCTGGCTGAGATCTCGGCTGCCACCAACGATTTGTCCACCAGCCTGGTGAGTCGATCGAAGACCTCGTGGTGCTCGTCGCTCGCGGCACCATCACCACAGACGGCACGCGCCGCCTCGATGTCGAAGCCGCCGCTGAACACGGCTAGCCTGCGGAACAAGACCCGTTCAGGCTCGCTCAGCAGGGCGTGGGACCAGTCGACGGAGGCCCCCAATGTACGTCGGCGGTGCGGCGCGGTTGCAGCTTCGTCAGTGAGCAGTCGGAAGCGGTGTCGCAAGCCGTCGAGGATCTCGGCCACCGACATCACCCGCACGGCCGCCGCTGCGAGTTCGATACCCAACGGCAAGCCGTCGAGGCGCCCGCAGATGTCGGTCACCGCATCGGCATCGGCAGCGGTGACGACGAAGTCCGGGCGGGCCAGGCGGGCACGGTCGACGAACAGCTCGACCGCTTCGTCACGCAGCGCCAGCGGCGGCACGCGCCAAGTCAATTCACCCGGAACGCCGATCGGAGCGCGACTGGTGGCCAGGATGGTCAACTGCGGGCACGCGCCCAACAGTTCGGCGGTCAGCGCGGCACACGCGGCGATCAGATGTTCGCAGTTGTCCAACACGACCAGCACGTCGCGGTCCCCGATGAACCGCACCAGGGTGTCGATGGCTGAACGGCCGGGCTGGTCGGGCAGCCCGAACGCACGCAATACCGCCAATGGCATGACCTCGGGATCGCTCACCGGGGCCAGATCGACGAACCACACCCCACCGCCGACTTCAGGTGCCGTCTGCTCGGCGATCTGTGCTGCCAACCGTGTCTTGCCGACGCCGCCGGCCCCCGCCAGGGTGACCAGTCGGTTGTCGGCCAGGAATTTGCGCACGTCGTTGATCTGCGCGGCGCGACCGACGAAGCGCGTCAGCTGCGACGGAAGGCCGTGCGGCGCAGGGTCATTGGTGCCGTGCAGCGGCGGGAATCCGACCCGCAGGTCGGGATGGCACAGCTGCGCGATGCGTTCCGGGCGGGGGAGCTCGCGCAGTTGATGGGTGCCCAGATCGGTGAGCCAGACGTCGGCGGGCAGTCGGTCGACGACGAGGTCGTGGGTGGTGCCCGAGACGACGATCTGGCCGGGATGCGCCAAGTCGCCCAGGCGCGCGGCCCGGGTGACAGCGGGGCCGACGTAGGTACCCGGCTCGCTCTCGTGCACTTCGCCGGTGTGTACGGCGACATGTAACTGGATCGGCGCCAGCGGTGCCCGCTGCAACTCGACAGCAAATGCCAATGCATCGGCGGCCCGGGTGAATATCGCCAGGAAACCGCCGGGCCCTTGCTCGTCGTGGTGGTTGACGGGCCCCACACCGTCATGGACGGCGATCATGTTCGAAAGGCTGAGATCGAGGCGCTCGAGTGCGGCCGCCGTCGCCTTGGGCTGCGTCTGCCACAGTTGAGTCGAGTCGGCGACGCGCGCGAGCAACAGGGTCACTGTCCTCGTCGGCAGGAACTCACTCACGCCCATGTCACTCCGCTTTCCTAGCCGGCTCATGCAGAGCTCGTGACTAGAACATTTTCACGCAGATGGGCCAGCAACGGTTCAACACGAGTCGAAAAACTTTAGCTACTTCTTGGCTGCGCAGTTCGCGCCCGGCTGGCTACGACCCCCGGTCGGCGCGCATCTACGACCCCCACCGGCGGTGAAATTACGTCTTCTGACCGACGTTCAACACCGGCGCTGACCGGCATCCTGACTCGCGCGACAACGCCTCATGCAGCAGGAGACGGTGATGAATTTCTCGGTATTGCCGCCGGAGATCAATTCGGCGCGGATGTATCTGGGTGCGGGGCCGGGTCCTTTGGTCTCGGCTGCAGCGGCGTGGGACGGGTTGGCCGGGGAGTTGGCCGCGGCCGCCCGCGGGTTCGGCTCGGTCACGTCGGGATTGGCCGACGGCGTATGGCAAGGACCCGCGGCTACGGCCATGGCCGGCGCGGCCGGCCCGTATCTCGGGTGGCTGTCGGCTGCCGCCGCTCAGGCCGAAGCTGCGGCCGGGCAGGCCCGCGCGGCGGTGTCGGCGTTCGAGGCGACCGTGTCGGCGATGGTCCATCCGGGGACGGTCGCCGTCAACCGCAATCAATTCGTCGCGCTGGTCATGTCGAATCTGTTCGGGCAAAACGCGCCCGCGATCGCGGCGGCGGAGTCGGCGTACGAGGAGATGTGGGCCCAGGACGTAGCCGCGATGGTGGGGTATCACGGCGGGGCATCGGCCGTGGCCGCCCGGCTGGCGCCCCTGCAGCAGGCGATGCAGAACTTGCCTGGGCCCCTCGGTCAAGCGCAAACCACCCTGCAGAACCTGCTGAACACCGCCGGTCTCAACGTGGGCACCGGCAACAACGGCACCCAGAACATCGGCGGCGGCAACCACGGGAACCAGAACGTGGGCAGCGGGAACACCGGCAATCAAAACGTGGGCAACGGCAACATCGGCAACGGCAACATCGGCAGCGGTAACAACGGCGTTGGCAACCTCGGCAACGGTAACCGCGGCAATCAAAACCTGGGCAGCGGCAACTCCGGGTTGAACAACACCGGCGACGGCAACATCGGCGCCGGCAACATCGGCAGCGGGAACCGGGGCGACGCAAACCTGGGCAGCGGAAACCTCGGCAGCTCCAACATGGGCAGCGGAAATCGCGGTGACGCCAATATGGGATTCGGCAATCGCGGCAACGGCAACATCGGTTTGGGTAACACCGGCAACCACAACTTCGGCTTCGGCAACACCGGCAACAACAACATCGGCTTCGGGCTCACCGGCGACAACCAGATCGGCTTCGGCGCGCTGAACTCTGGCACCGGAAACATCGGCTTCGGCAACTCCGGCACCGGAAACATCGGCTTCTTCAACTCGGGCACCGGAAACGTCGGCTTCTTCAATTCGGGCAGTCACAGCACCGGCTTCGAGAACTCCGGCAGCTTCAACACCGGATTCACCAATTCGGGTCAGGGAAATACCGGCTTCCTCAACGCCGGAATGAACAATTTCGGCTGGGCCAACGGCGGGTCGAACAACTTCGGATTCGGCAACGGGGGATCGCAGAACATGGGCACCGGCAATTCCGGTTTCCAGAACACCGGTAGCTGGAACGCCGGATCGATCAACACCGGCGACTTCAATGCGGGCGACATCAATACCGGATGGGCGAACTCGGGCAAAAGCAATACCGGCGCCTTCAACGCCGGCAACCTGAATACCGGCTTCGGCAGTGTCATCACCCCGGCCGGCGTGAAGAACTCGGGGTTCGGCACCACCGGGCTTGATTCTTCCGGCTTCTTCAACACCGGCGGGGACTCGTCGGGCTTCATGAACACCGGACTTGCGTTCGAATCCGGCTTCCGCAACTCCGGCAACGGCAACAATGTCGGATTCAACAACAATGGCAGCTTCCTGGCCGGTATCGGCAATACCGGCTTCGACAATATCGGCATCGCGAACTCCAACGTCTTCAACTCCGGTATCGGCAATTCGGGTAACGACGACTCCGGATTCTTCAACCACAGCGACGCGGTTTCCGGCGTATTCCAATAGGCGGTAATGACTTCGAGGGAGTTGAGTATGTCCTATGTGATCGCAATGCCGGAGCTCATGCAGGATGCGGCCGACAATCTGGCCGGCATCCGTTCGGCACTAGCCGCCGTTGCAGCTGACATCGCGGGTCCCACCACAGGGATCGCGGCTGCCGCGCAGGACGAGGTATCGGTCGCACTGGCATCGCTGTTCGGGAATTTCGGCAACGAATTTCAGGTGCTCAACGCCCAAGCGCAGGCGTTCCACGACCAATTCGTCAACTTGATGCGGGCGGGTACCGGCGCATATCTGAGCACCGAGACCGCCAACGTCGAGCAGGCGCTGCTGAACGGGCCGGCGGCGGACATGGTTGCCCCGGTTGTGGCTGAGGCGCAGGCACTTTCGCAGTTCGGCACCACGGTCGTCGCACCATATCAAGCGCTCTACGCGGATACTGCCGCCAACCTGCAAAGCCTGGAAAACGCGGTATTGCAGGACCCGGCGCCCTTCCTGCGCCAGCTCGTCGCCAACCAGGTCGGTTACGGGCAGGCCATCGCCGGTGCCATTCAGACCTTGCCGGCCAACGTCGCCAATCTGCCCGCTGCCCTCGAGGCGCTGGTCCCGGCAGACCCGGCAGGTGTGTTGCAGGGCATCGTCAACCAACAGATCGGTTACGCCCAGACGGTGGCCACCGCATTAGGCAGCGCAGCACAGGATTTCGGCGCCGGAGTGGCCGGCTTGCCGGCGGGTTTCCAAGCCGCGGTCGGGGATCTCGTCGCGGGCAACGCGCCTGCTGCGGTGCGCGACATCGCCACCAGCTACGGCAACCTGTTCCTGACGGGTCTTACCGCCAACCAAGACATGACCACGTTCCTGATCAATATCACCCCGGCCGGCACCCTCGGAGATCTGTTGCCAATCCTGGCGATTCCTGGCCAGATGGCGCAGAACTTCACCAATCTGCTCCCCGTAGGCTCGGTTCCCGGTGTCATTTCTCAGCACTTCACCAACTTGCTGTTGACGCTCAGCGATACGTCGCAGACCTTGGATCTCAACACCGGGATTCTTCATGTCGGGTTGCCTTTGGTCCTCGGTCTTGACGCGATCGGTCCGGCGGCCACGGCAGTGAACGCCTTGGGTTCCAGCGCAACAGCATTCGTCAACGCGGTGCAGATCGGCGACGGGCTCGGCGCCGCCGCGGCATTGCTGGACGCCCCGGCGGTCGTCGCGAATGGCTTCCTGAACGGGCATGCGACCCTGCCCCTTTCCGTGGCGCTCGGCGAGCTCACCACGACGACGAACATTCCGCTCGGCGGAATTCTGACTCCTGGCCAGTTCGCTTCGCTCACCCTCGAAGTCTTCGGAATGTCAGGCACCCTTCCCCTCTTCGGCACCCCGTTCGGCGGAATACTCCCGGCCCTCTTGACCTTCCTGCCCGAACAGCTTGCCCAGGCAATCGGTGCCCCCGTCCCGGTGTGAACGATGAGTTTCCTGCTCTTCCCGCCGGAGATCAATTCGGCCTTGATGTACACCGGGGCGGGCTCGGGCCCCTTGTTCGCGGCGGCGGCGGCTTGGCAGGGGTTGGCCGCAGCACTGCACACGACGGCGGAGTCGTTCGATTCGATCGTCACCACCGTGGGCCGCGGTCCGTGGTCGGGTCCGTCGTCGGCGGCCATGACCACCGCGGCCATGCCATACGTGTCATGGCTTTCCGCCGCGGCCGGCCAAGCCGAGGTGACAGCGGCACAGGCCAGAGTCGCGGCGACGACTTTCGAAGCGGCCCAGACGGCGACGGTGCACCCGGCGGCGGTGACGGCCAACAGAGTGTCGTTGACGTCGTTGATTGCGACCAATTTCTTGGGGCAGAACACCCCCGCTATCGCGGCCACTGAGTTCGATTATGCCGAGATGTGGGCACAGGATGTCGCGGCGATGGTGGGTTATCACGCCGACGCGACATCGGTGGCGGCTGGGCTGGCGCCGTTCGATCCGCCTCCGATTGACCTGGCCGGGTTGGCATCTCAGATCGGTGCGCAGCTCGCCGACGTGGCGCCGGCTGTTTTCGCCGAGGTGCAGGCGGTGGTGTCGGGAGCGCCGCTGCAGTCGGCGGAGTCGGTGGCGCAGGTCGCGATGCTCCCGGTCAGCATGTTGATGTCACCGCTGATGTCGCTGGCGCAAGGCGTAAACGGGGCCGGCGCGACGGGCGCCGCCGCCGGGTTGGCCAGCGGTGTGTCCGACGCACCGAAGCTCGTTGGTGACCTCGCCGCGCCCGTGCAGCCGCCGGGTAAGGGAGGAGCAGCATTTGGCGGTGGCCTGGGTCAGGGCCGCCTGGTAGGCGCGATGTCGGTGCCGCCGAGTTGGCCGGGCTCCGCGCCCAAAGGGACGGGCGGCGGGTTGGTGTCCGGATTGGGAACGACGCCCAGCGCCACCGCTGAGGCGCAGGGCCTCGGCATGGGCGGCATGCCGATGATGCCGATGCCGATGGGCATGGGCGGCGCCGGGGGCAGCATGCCCGCCGCGATGATGGGCCGCGGCGGAGGGGGCGCGCACGTGGTCCAGAACCGGCCGAGCGTGGTGCCGCGGACCGGAGTCGGATAGGGGTGATGTGGCAGACGGCGGATGAACGTGAACGAGACGAAACACTCTGTGAAGAAAGGGATTGACTGATGACTTCTCAATTCATGACCGATCCGCATGCGATGCGGGCGATGGCGGGTCGTTTTGAGACTCATGCGCAGACCGTTGAGGATGAGGCGCGTCGGATGTG
>NZ_LZLE01000155.1 GCF_001673155.1 Mycobacterium sp. 1423905.2
GTAGATGGAGTCGTTCGCGATGCGGATGGCTTCGTCTTCGGAGCGATAGGTCATCACCGCCAGCACAGGCCCGAACACCTCCTCCTGACATAACCGCATGTCGCTGCGGCAGCCGACAAATGCCGTCGGTTCGTAGTAGAAGCCGCGTTCGAGATGTTCGGGACGTTTGCCGCCGACCACCAGCCGCGCGCCGTCCTGAAGGCCCGCCTGAACGAAGGATTCAACACGCTGACGCTGCTGATCCCTGATAAGCGGACCGACGACAGTGGTGGGATCACGCGGGTCCCCGACCGTGATCATTGGGGCCATGGCCTTCAAGCCCTCGACATACGCGTCGAGCAGGTGCTCGGGCAGCAGAAGTCGCGACGTGACGGTGCAGGCCTGTCCGGCATGCATCAGCACCTGCCCGAATCCTATACCTGCAACGTCACTTTCAGCGACATCATCGAGAACGATGTGGGCGCTCTTGCCGCCTAGCTCCAGCTGTGCGCGCTTTATCGTTGCCGCCGATAGTTCACGAATGCGCCGACCGGTCGCCGTCGAACCGGTGAACCCAATCATGTCGACGCCTTTGTGGGTACACAGCTCCTCTCCCACCTTCGCGCCGCCGACGACCACATTGAACACACCGGGCGGAAGGCCGGCTTCCTCGCTGACCTTGGCCAACTCCAGGGCGTTCATCGGTGTCCAGGGGTGCGGCTTGAGTACCACAGTGCAGCCGACCGCCAAGGCAGCCAGGCACTTCTGGATGTTGATCGAGAAAGGAAAGTTGAACGGCGTGATGACTCCGACCACCCCGACCGGTTCACGGACCACCGTCGCGCCGCCCAGGCCGGTCGGCGAAACCACGGGGCCGCCCGGTGTCTCTACCCACGTCACGTCATGTTCGACGAATTCGCCGTAGTAGTGCGCCGCCTCGATGGCACCGCCAACTTGGATCAAGTCGGTGATGAAGCCGGTCGAGCCGATCTCGGCGACGATCAGCTCTCGAAGTTCGGCTTTGCGCTCATCGAGGATCTCAGCGAATCGCTTGATGATCTTTGCCCGTTCCCGGACGGACATCCAAGGCCACGGCCCTTCGTCGAAGGCACGCCGGGCAGCCTCGATCGCCATGACCGCCTGCTTTGGCCCACCGTCGACGACTCGGCCGATCAACTCCTCGGTCGCCGGGTCTATGACGTCGATGGTGCCGAGGGCGTTGTCACTCAACCACTTACCGTCGATGAAACTCTGGTACTCCCGCATCAAACAATTCCGTCAGGTGCTGACTACTTCGGCGTGGGATACGGGGCGGGCTCAAAGTCGAAGACTCGGCGAGCATTACCCTGCAGCACCTTGTACTTGTCGAGGTCGGACCGGCCGTCCAGTGCTTTGTGAGCGGCCTGAAGGGAGTTGGGCCAGAGGCTGTCGGTGTGCGGATAATCCGTTTCGATCATGACATTATCGACGCCGATGAAGTCGAGATTGGCCGCCCCGAAGTCGTCCTCGATGAAGCAGCCGTACATGTGGTCGCGGAAGAGCTGGCGCGGAGACTCCGGGAAAATTTCAGGATCGGTGGGCACCGGTGTCAAGCGGAGCGTGGCCGGGTCGACCGCCCAGTTGTTGGCGCGCAGGTAGTGGTAATCGGCGGCGACATGTTCGGCACGCTCGATCAGGTAAGGAATCCAGCCGATGCCGCCCTCGGCCAGCACGATCTTCAGGTCGGGATACTTCTGCAGCTTCCCCGAGAACAGCCAGTCCGTGGTCGAGTTCGCCAGATTGAGGTTGATGTTGACGGCCTGAACCCCGAAAGGTGCGTCAGGGGAGGTGGTCGGGCTGACCGAGGAAGATCCGATGTGTGTGCACAGCGGCATCTTCGTCTCGTTCACCACCGCGAAGAAGTCGTCCCATGCTCCGGAGTGGATGGACGGGAAGCCCAGCGGGTGAAGGTTTTCCGAGAAGGCGATGGCTTTGGCGCCCTTGCCGGCGCACCGTAGCGTCTCTTCGACGGCCAGTTGGGTGTCCCACAACGGAACGATGATCATCGGGATGTAGCGACCGGGCGCCGCCGCGCACCATTCATCGATGACGAAGTCGTTGTAGGCGCGCACGCACTTGAGAGCCAGGTCGCGGGCACCGAGGTGGGCGAACATCTGACCACAGAACCGCGGAAAGAATGGAAAGTTTAGGCCGGCGATCACATGATCCTCGTCCATGTCGGGGATGCGAGCCACCGGGTCGTAGTACGCACGTGGCATCTCGTCGTAATTCACTGGCAGCGGCGAGTATTCGGGCGGGCGCTGGTGGGCCGCGACCAAAATGCCCAACACCGACGCGCGCGCTTGATCATAAATCCACGTATCGACACCGTCGATGCGCTCGACGTGTGGCACGCGATCGCGATCGGCGGCCGATGCGCGGTCGACCCACAGATTCGGGGGCTCGATGATGTGGTCATCCACGGAGATCATCCACTGAAGATCTTGCTTGTCCACGAGTTCCTCCCTGTTTCGGGAACCGGTTCATCGGGCTTGGCAGCGAGCGACGGGCAGCAATCAAGCGCGGGTCGCGCAACATGGTCATCGATTGCCGGCTGACCTGATGCTAGAAGCGGCTGCATCACGCTGTCAAGTAGCACTTGATAAAACGCCAAGCGTTCCATTATCACGTTGGGCTACGAGGTGATATGGGCCGTCGCTCGCGAAGCCTCAGTGTGTGATGCGAGCACCCGGAGTGAAGACCACGGGCAGTGCCCGGTAGCCCCGGGTGACCGAATTCCCATGAAAATCAACCTTTTCCCCAGGGGGGATGACGTAGTCGGGTATCCGGTTCAGCGTTTGTTCAACGCCCACCCGAAACTCGAGTCGGGCGAGATTGGAACCCAGACAGCGATGGACGCCGGCTCCGAACCCGAGGTGGCGGTTCGCCTGTCGGTCGAGCATGCACTTGTCCGGTTCGTCGAACTCACGCGCGTCACGGTTGGCCGCCGCATAGTTCACGACCACGGTCTCACCGTGACAGAATTTCTGGCCGCTCAGTTCGACTTCCTGCGCGACTGAGCGATGCAGCCCGTGTACCGAACCGGCGAACCGGATGAATTCCTCTATCGCCGTGGGCATCAAGTCGGTTTCACGTACGAGTCGGTCACGCTCCGAAGGATGGGTGCCCAAATAGAAAAAGGCGAATGACATTGCACTGGAAGTCGTTTCAAGCCCCGCTTGCACCAGGAGCATCACATTCGCGACAACGTCGTCGAAGCTCAATTTCTCACCGTCGACCTCTGCGGCGAGCAAGACATCGATGAGGTCGTCACGAGGGGGTTCACCACGACGTTTGTCGATCTCCTCGCGTACGCGCAGGTACAGATTCGTCATCGAACCGTTTCGCACCTCTTCGCTCTCACCATTGATCGCGAGGTCAGCTGTCTCGATGTAGAGAGGTACGTCCTCGACGGGCATGCCCAGGAGATACCGGAAGAACACGATCCCCGGTTGCTGCCATGCGACATCGGCGAGGTCGCCGCGGCCCAATTCGATGAAGTTGTCGATCAACCCGTCGGTGACCGAACGCACTTGCGGTTCCAGCTCTTTCATGCGACCCGGCGAGAAATACGGATTGAGAACTTTACGAAGCTGCTGCTGTCGTGGCGGATCCAAGGTGATCACGATGTCGCCGAACGACATTGGGTTGCCCTCCAGCCCGATGGGCTTGCTGGAGAAACTGCCCCAATCACGCAAGATCTCGTAACAGTCGTCGTAGCGGGTGGCGATCCAGGCACCCCCGGGCGTTGGGCCCAGGAACGGGACATCCTGGTGACTGAACGGTCCGTTTTCGCGCATCACCGCGTAGACCTGATAGAGGAATTCTTGGTCGTTGAAATCCTCGTGACGGAGGTCGAGGTTTTTGGCGTGCTCCTCCGGTGATTTGCGCACCATGATCAGTCCTCTCCCCCGGACGCGGGTATGCCGACCTCGGAACCACGTCGGAGACGAGCCTGGACGGAACGCCTCCAGGCGGGAGGCGCACACATTGCAGTGACACCGCAACCGTACCGCCGTCCATGTGCCATATGCGCCGGCCTCGGTCCTCGTACACGCCGAAATCTGCTTTGGCAGCACAGTAAATCGTCGGCCACCAGTAGTCAAGTCGCACTCGATATCCCTGGACCCTCCGGTGATCCGCGCGCCGCCATGCGCGTGAACGAGAAACAGGAACTCTGGGATCGGCGCGGGAGGACGCTAAAGTATCTGTGTGACCACAGGCGCGCGGCGGCGGGTTCGCGACAAGGACGGCAAACAACGAGCCCTTCTTGAAGCGGCTGCGGAGGTCTTTGCCGAGGCGGGATACGCCGCTGCGGCAACCAAGGAGATCGCCCGTCGCGCCGACTGCTCGGAGTCCATGCTGTTCCACTACTTTGGAGACAAACGAGGCATATTCGAGCAAGTTGTTTCTCGACAGATCGCCGACTTGGTCGGTGAGGCAGAAGAGCAGGTCGTGGCGGACCTGCCTGCGCGCATCGAGGACTACATCGAAAAGCTTTTCTTCGCCAGACTGAGGGTCGATGACCGGAACACCGGTGTTCCCGGCTGGGACATTTCCGGTCGCGCGTTATCAGATCCGGAATTCTCGCTGCGGGTGCTGCAACCCAATCACGCACGCCGCACTGCCGTTATCGCCGAAGGCGTCCGCCACTACCAGGCCGCGGGACAGATCGGGGCCGACGTCGACGCCGACCTGTTCGCTGAACTGTTGGCCAATTTCATCATCTTCACCACGAGCCTAGGCCCACGCTGGTTTGGCACCGGCGAGTCAGATATCCGCGCCCAGATCGAACTCGGTTCGCGGATCCTCGCCAGAGGGGTCAGCGCATCGGCTGGTACGTCCGCCAAGCAATCCCGGCGAGGCCATCGGACCTCCAAGGTACGCGCGGCCGACTAGAACCACCGCCGTCAGAGTTATCGAGTAGCGCTTGACAACGTTGCTTCCCCGTCGCTAGCGTCGTTGCCAGCCAGGCCGCAGCCATACGGACGCGGAGCACCCGTGCTCGATCGGCACAAGCGTGAGGACAGAATGTGGCGTGTGTGCACTCGTCGGCGCGTGTAACTCACTTCGAAAAGCCCTGACACGGAACATCGCACGGCGATGAATACGTTGCGAGGGGTTCGTGTTGTCGAGTGGGCGATCGAAATCACCGGTCCGTATTGCACCAAGTTGTTCGCCGACCTGGGAGCCGAGGTCATAAAGATCGAGGCCCCCGGCGGCGATCAGTTGCGCCATCCCACAACTGGAGATCAAAGCGACGCAGACGCGCTGTTCAAGTTCCTGAACGCAGGCAAGCGGTCAGTCGTTGGCTCCTGGTCATCCGATGTCGAGAATTTGATCGTTTCCGCCGATGTGTTCGTCGATGCCCTCGGCCCCAGAGCACTCGATCGCGAAGCCCTGCTGCGGCGGGCGCCGCACTTGGTGATCGTGACGTTGTCTCCGTACGGATTGACCGGTCCTTACCGAGACCGGCCCGCAACGGAGTTCACGATTCAGGCCGAGAGCGGAACCCTGGCGCTGCGAGGCCGTCCGGACCAACCACCCATTCAAGCGGGTGGCCGAGTCTTCGAATGGGTCATGGCCAGTTATGCCGCCGTCGGGGCGCTTGCCGCATTGCGTCGGGTTCAACTCGGCGGACCGGGTGAGATCATCGATTGCTCGTTGTTGGAGACGTGTCACCTCAGCGCCGGCGGCTTCGCCGACCTCTACCACGAACTGGCCGGGCGTCCGCCGTTGACCGCGCCGGCCCGGCAGGTAGAAATCCCTTCCATCGAACCTACCGCGGACGGATGGGTGGGGTTCAACACCAATACCCGTCAACAATTCGAGTCATTCCTAGCGATGATCGGCCGACTGGACCTGCTCGACCAGGACCAAGCCTGGGCACTCGCCACGACGCGGTGGGAACGCCGGGAAGAGTGGAATCAGATTGTGCGGGAATGGACGACGGCACGTTCCACCGACGACGTCGTCGCACGGGCCTCCGATCTGCGGATCCCCGTTTCACCGGTGAACAATGGCCAGACGGTGTTGAACCACCCTCAGTTCGCGGCGCGCGGCGTGTGGGGCACCTATGCCGACGGTAGCTTTACCCACCCGTTGGCGCCCTACCAGATCGACGGCCAACGGCCCGCCCCAAAGGCAGGCGCTCCCCTACTCGGTGAAATGACAAAGGTGACCGCCCACAACAGGATTGGCACCGCTGCCGGTCCGGCACCGGGACTTCCGCTGGACGGCTTAAGAATCCTCGACGCGACAGCGTGGTGGGCGGGACCCTCCTCCACCCACATTCTCGCCGCACTCGGCGCCGAGGTCATTCACCTGGAGTCAACGAAGCACCCTGACGGCGCACGGATGGCGGCAGCGGCATTCGCCGGCCAGCCTCAGTGGTGGGAGCGATCGGGTATGTACCTGGCGACCAACACCAATAAGCAAGGGCTCACCCTCGACCTGTCCTCTCCGGACGGGCGAGAATTATTGTTTCGACTCGTGAGGTGCTCCGACATTCTGGTCGAGAACTTCTCCCCCCGTGTGTTCGACAATTTCGGCATCACGTGGGAGGCCGTCAGTGAGCAGAACCCCCGCATAGTGATGGTCCGGATGCCCGCGTTCGGCCTCGACGGACCATGGCGCAATAATGTGGGTTTCGCGCAAACGATGGAACAGATGACCGGAATGGCGTGGGTGACCGGCCATGAAAACGACCAGCCGCGAATCCCCCGCGGCCCGTGTGACCCCTTGGCAGGGATGCATTCCGCATTCGCCATGCTCGCAGGACTTCGGCGGCGCGACGAGACTGGCCAAGGGTCCTTCATCGAAGTGTCGATGGTTGAGGCCGCGCTCAATGCAGCCGCCGAGCAGGTCGTCGAATTCACCGCCTACCGGAACCTGTTGTCGCGACTGGGAAATCGCAGCCGCAGCGCCGCACCGCAAGGCCTGTATCAATGCGCGGGAACCGAGCGGTGGCTGGCGATTTCGGTCGCCACGGACGAGCAGTGGCGCCGGTTGAAGTCAGCACTCGGAAAACCGGAGTGGGCGAACGACCCCGCGTTCGATAGGCACGAAGGGCGGGAGCGGGCACACGATGTGATCGACAAGCATCTCGAACAGTGGGCAGGCCACCAAGATTCCGCGGCCACGGCGGATTTACTCGTTCGATATGGCGTTCCGGCTGCGGATCTGGCCGATGCCAGGGTCGGTTCTATGCACCCTCAGCTGGCTGCACGAGGATTCTTCGAAAGCCTCAACCATCCCGTCGTCGGACGCCACCACGTACCCGCGATTCCATTCAAGTACCACAGCGTAGACAGGTGGTACCGGTCACCGGCGCCGACGCTGGGACAGCACAACGCAAGCATCCTCGGCGACCTGCTCGGCCTCGACGCCGCGTCGATTGCGGCGCTCACAGAAAAAGGTGTGATCGGGACCAGACCGGGCGGATTGGACTAGACGCGTGAAACTTTATGTCGACAGGGAACTGTGCCAGGGTCACAGCCGTTGTTACGCAACGTATCCCGAGTTGTTCGACATCGACGATGAAGGTTTTGCTTTCGTCACCGGGGAAGATGTTCCGCCGGGATGGGACGACCGGGCACACAACGCAATCGCGAACTGCCCGGAGCGTGCCATACATATCAAGGAGTCGCCGTGAAGACCATTGGGGCAGTTCTGTGGGGGCTGAACGAGAAGTGGTCGGTAGAAGAAATCGAACTCGATCCGCCCCAGGAAGGCGAGCTACTCGTCGAGTTCGAAGCCACCGGGCTCTGCCATTCCGACCACCACATCCGCACCGGCGACATGTTCGGGGTAAGTTTTCCCTTGATTGGCGGACACGAAGGGGCGGGCATCGTTCAAGAGGTTGGTCCCGGAGTGCGCGACCTGGCAGTGGGAGACCACGTGGTCACCTCTTTTCTGCCGGCGTGCGGTCGCTGCCGCTGGTGCGCCACGGGTCATCAAAACCTCTGTGATTACGGGGCGACCATCCTCGCGGGCGTCCAGGCCGATGGCACCTTCCGGCGCCGCGCCAGAGGACGAGGTATCGGAGCCCTCTCGGGCGTAGGCAGTTTCGCGCGATGGGGCGTCTTGTCGGAAGCCTCGGTGGTCAGAATCGACAGTGATGTGCCGCTATCACGCGCATGCCTTCTCGGCTGCGGTGTGACCACCGGCTGGGGTTCGGCCGTCAATACTGCGAACGTCAGTCCCGGCGACGTCGTCGTTGTCATTGGCTGCGGAGGGATCGGCAGCGGTGCCATCCAGGGCGCGCGACTGGCGGGAGCGGAGCACATCGTCGTGGTGGATATCGAGCCGAGCAAGCGCGACAAAGCGTTTCAGTTCGGAGCCACTCACTTTGTCACCTCGATGGAGGAAGCAACCTCGTTGGTCGGCGAGACCACGCGCGGAGTCATGGCGGACTCGGCGATCCTCACGCCCGGTTTGCTCGAAGGTGCGATGATCAACGACGCGCTCAACATCGTGCGCAAGGCCGGTGCCGTGGTGGTCACCGCTCTGGCATCGATGTCCGAGGTGACGCCGACGCTGCCGCTGACGTTGTTCACACTGTTCCAAAAACGGCTCTTGGGAAGCCTTTACGGCGAAGCGAATCCGCGGGCCGATATCCCTCGACTGATCAACCTCTATCGAAGCGGCAAGCTGTTGCTGGATGAAACCGTCACCACCGAGTACAAGCTCAACGACATCAATGAGGCCTACGACGACATGCTCGCCGGCCGCAACATTCGCGGGGTGATCATCCACGATCACTGAGGATCCTGACACGCGGAGAATCTTAGTATCAGTCAGGAACCTCAACGCGGGGAAGGGATTCGCTTATGTCTTGGTCAGCCGATGTAGTTCGCAACTTCTGCGCCTTGATGGAGCGGCGGGACGCTGAAGCGTTGCGTCCCCTCCTCAGTGAAGGGGCCGTTTATCAGAACGTGGGAATGCCTGCCGTCACGGGACGAGATGCCATCGTGGAGAACATGGCCGCTCAGTTTGCAATGTTTCCCGACGCATACGCGTTCGAGATCGTCAACCTCGCCAGCGAGCGTTCGGTGGTGCTCACCGAATGCCTGGACTATATCCAGGTTCCGGACGGAAGCAGGCCGGCCATTCCGGTGATGGGCACCTTCGTCGTTGATGGCGATCGCAGGATTACCCGCTGGACCGACTATTTCGACCTGAATCTGACGATGAAACTTCTGCAGGGCGAGGACGTCAGCGCCCTGGTACCCGCGACGGCATAAGGGGACCTCATGCGAATGCCGAGGGCGGTGGCAAGCTTCAACAGTCGAGTCACCAATCCAATGGCTCGGTCCATCACCCCGTGGCTTCCAGGACTCGGGACACTCGAACACGTCGGACGCAAGTCAGGTGAGAGTTATCGAACGCCGCTGTTAATTTTTCCCACGCGCGAGGGCTTTGTCTTTCTCATCGGGTACGGGCAGGAATCTGACTGGTTGAAGAATGTCTTCGCCAGGGGGCAGGCGGTGCTGTACAAACGCGGCGAGAGGATCGCGCTGGATGATCCACGCGTCCTGAGTAAGGCTGAGGCCGCAACGCTTGTCTCAGGGCCATCTCGCATCTTCTACCGCCTGTTTCCGTACAACGAAACGGCGCTGGTGTTGACCAAACTTCATCCCACGCAGTGACTACGGGCGGCAGAACGGAGAAGCTGAGCCAGTGGGGTTGCGAGCGCCGCAATTCCAGCACCGGGGCACGCCGGTCGACGCGACCGGTCCGCTCAAGACCCTGGGCCTCATAGCGGACCAACCAGCAGTGGCCACCTGCGATACCGGCAACGCATCGCTGATTACCGCCAACCCGGCCAGCTACCGCTGCTCGGCCACGCGCAACTCCCTCGTCTAGGGAGTGTCAAGGATCAATCGAAACAACTGTCACGTGTTAGCCGAAACCACACATCGGCCGAAGGCGTACACCATTTTGAGTAGGCCTGTTCAGAGTCGGTTGCTGGTTGACGTTTCTATGTCGGTTGATCCTTGACACTCTGGTTAGGCCTGTTCGCGGGTGCGGAAGGCCCGTTTGTTTCTTACCTCGCCGCGGTGGGTGCGTATCGACATGGACATCACGGCGTGATCCGGCGTAACCGGCTCCCACACACACCTGCTGCCGGAGCTGTAGACGGCGCCAACCGCTTAGCCAGATACGGCGCCGTGCGGCTGTCTTTGGCGCGTGCCACCGTCTCAGGCGGGCCCGCTGCGATGACCCGACCTCCGTCGCTGCCGGCCCCCGGTCCCAGGTCGATCACCCAGTCCGCGCCTGCGACCATCCGCATGTCGTGTTCGGCCACCACTACGGTGTTGCCCGCGTCGACCAGGCGGTGCAGTTGACGATCGAGCAGATTCACGTCGGCGGGGTGCAGCCCGGTGGTCGGCTCGTCAAGGACGTAGAGGGTGTGCCCTCGCCGGGGTCTTTGCAGTTCGGAGGCGAGCTTGATCCGCTGCGCCTCGCCACCTGATAGCTCGGTGGCGGGCTGTCCGAGACGCAGGTATCCCAGCCCAACCTCTTGCAGCGTGGTCAGGCTCCGCGCTGCGCTGGTGACGTCGGCAAGAAACTCCGATGCCTCATCGACGGTCATCGCGAGCACGTCGGCGATCGTCCGGTCGCGGTAGCGGACCTCGAGTGTCTCGTCGGAGTAACGCGCACCATGACACGCCGGGCAGGTGGCGTATGTGCCGGGCAGGAACAACAATTCGACGGATACGAAGCCCTCCCCCTGACAGGTGGGGCAGCGACCTTCGGCGACGTTGAACGAGAATCTGCCCGCTGTCCAACCGCGGCGCCGCGCCTTGGGGGTCCCCGCGAATTCGCGGCGCACGGCGTCGAACAGGCCGGTGTAGGTCGCCAACGTCGAGCGCGGCGTGCGTCCGATCGGGCGCTGGTCGACTGATACCAGCCGGTTGATCTGCTCGACCCCCTCTGCCGTCACACCTGCGCTCGCGTCGTGATCGAGATCGATGATCTCGGTGTCGGCGTCGTCGTCGTCGGATTGGGCCAGCTCGGCAGCGCGTCCCGTGCCGAGGTGGCTGTTCACTACGTCGCCGAGGACCTTGACGACGAGGGTTGACTTGCCTGAACCGGACACTCCGGTGACCGCGGTGTACACAGCAAGTGGCAGGTCCACATCGAGGTCTCTCAAATTGTGAAAGCAGATCCCGCGCAGCCGCATTAGACCGGAGTGCGTGCGGGGCTGACGAGACGGCGGCGTGGTCCCCTCGAAAAGATACCTGCGAGTGACCGACTCCTCGATGTCGGCGAGACCCGGCACCGGGCCGCTGTAGAGCACGCGCCCGCCCAGCTCCCCCGCCCCCGGTCCAACGTCGACGATCCAATCGGCACGGCGCACCACGTCCATGTCGTGCTCGACCACGAATAACGAATTGCCCGCGCGACGCAGACGATCAAGCACGTCAAGGAGCGGTTCGGCGTCCGCGGGGTGCAGTCCGGCCGACGGCTCGTCGAGCACATAGAGCACGCCGAACAACCCGGCGCGCAATTGAGTGGCCAGTCGCAACCGCTGCAGTTCGCCGGGTGACACCGTCGGAGTGCGGCGACTCAGTGTCAGATAGCCCAGGCCGAGATCTATGAGTACCTGCAGGCGCGCGACGAGGTCGGCGGCGATCATGGTCGCCACTTCGGTCAGCTCACCGGATTCCGTTGACTCGTAAGCGGCGGCGGCATCGGTCCGAGAAGCCGTCGGGCGCAAGGCATCAGCAAGGTCAACCAACGGCATCGCTACGTAGTCGGCGATGTTTCGTCCCGCGAAAGTCACCTGCAGCGCCTCGGGCCGAAGCCCGGAACCGTCGCATAACGGGCAGTCGATGCTGTCCACGAATTGCAGCACGCGGCGACGCATCATCGCGCTATGGGAGTTGGCCAACGTGTGGCGGACGTGGCGTTCCGCGCTGGAAAAGGTGCCGTTGTAGTAATAATCGGCCTGCACAGGGTGCTGGCTGGGATCGATTTCGACCGTTGGCTGCTCATCGGTGAACAGAATCCAATCGCGTTGCCGCTTGGGAAGTTTCCGCCATGGCTTGTCGATGTCGTACCCCAGCGTGACGAGGATGTCGCGCAGGTTCTGGCCTTGCCATGCACCGGGCCATGCGGCAACGGCGCCTTCGCGGATGGTCAGCGACGGGTCGGGTACCAGTGTCTCTTCGGTCACCCGATGGATTCGTCCCAGCCCGTGGCACTCGGGGCACGCCCCGACCGCGGTGTTTGGGGAGAACGCATCGGAGTCCAGTCGCTCGGTGGCCCCCCGTGGGTAGGTTCCGGCGCGGGAGAACAGCATCCTGAGCAGATTCGACAGGGTGGTGACGGTGCCGACCGTCGACCGTGACGTCGCCGAGCCCCGGCGCTGCTGCAATGCGACGGCGGGCGGTAACCCTGTGATGTCGTCCACCTTCGGCGCGCCGGTAGGCAGGAGCAGGCGACGGGCATACGGAGCGACCGATTCAAAGTAGCGGCGTTGGGCTTCGGCATAGATGGTCCCGAAGGCCAACGACGATTTGCCGGATCCAGAGATCCCGGTGAACGCGACCAGCGCATCACGAGGCGCGACGACGTCGACACCCTGCAGATTGTGGACCCGTGTCCCGTAGACGCGCACACACGGGTCGATGTCATCGGTGCTTCCGGGCATATCTGTCATCGTGCTCGAGGAGTACCCGTGCTTGGGACGCGCAAGCGTGATTACTGCTGGTTGGCCGCGGGTAACTCCTCACCGGACGTAGTGTCAAGGGTCAACCGAAGTAACTGTCGAGCATTAACCCAAGTCATACAGCTGGTAAGGCGGCGCTCGAACCGGCGACCAGCATTCGCAACCCAGTTCTCGCTGCAACCAGTCGTCCACTGTAACTTGTTGTCAAACAATAGGATTCACCACCAAACAGACCCGTCGGGATCCCCACGGTAATGTCCAACCATTGCGACTTACTGGCAACGAACTATTCGGTACCGCACGTCCCTCAATGACACCGCCGGGGGTCGAGTCGCGGTTCCACACCCGAACCGCTGAGGCAACGAGGCCTGCGGCCAATCGATGAGCAGCGGCACTACGGTTTCCTAACAAGTTGATACCGATTGAGACAGAGCGGTTTTGGGCCCACACATTGATGCACGATGTCCCCAACAGAAAATGTCGGCATAACAATGCGCGGTGCACTCCGCATGTCCGTGCGCACAACAGGGAGAACCATGAAAACCATGAAATCCGTTGCCATCAGCGCGGCTGCACTGGCCATTGTTAGCGGTGGCGCCGCCGGTCTGGCATCCAGCACATTGGGCACTGCACCTGCGGGTCTGCCGCAACTTCAACTGGCCTCAATCGGCGCGCCGCTACCCCAGGACCCGCAACCCGCAACGACAATGATCCTTCCGACCTCTGACCAGTTGACCGGCATCCTCAACAACCTTTCCAATCCGGGCGTGAATTACCGGACCAAAGATGGCCTCGTCGAAGGCGGCATCGGGTCGGGTGAGGGCCATCAGATGGATCATGAGCTGCGAGTGGCCTACCGCAACGGCCAGCTTCCCTTGTCGTTTGTCGTCTCCAACATTCAACAGAACGGTCCGACTACGGTCATGTCCGACGTGGCCGTCTCGGGGCCGAAGCTGCCGGCACCGGTGACGAAGCCCCTCATGTTCGTCAATCAAAACGGTAACTGGGTATTGTCGAGCCCTTCCGCGACCATGCTGGTGCAGGCCGTCGCCGGGAACTGACTCAGACTTTCCGCGCGACCGCCGAACATCGGGTGAAGTGGGGCGGGCGGGGCTCGAACCCGCGACCAACGGATTATGAGCCCCTAGGTCTGGCGCTCTAGCAAACTCTACTGGTTCCGAAAACCGCCCGGCAGTGGCTCCAATCCCCTAAATTTCCAGCGCTTCTGTTTCGAAATGCCGCCTAGCAGCAGCTACTTGCTCATCGCAGCAAATCAGCAGGTTGGGTGGCGTTTGTGGACGCGGTGTGGACGCGGCCAACCGTTGTCATGATTATTGGTGTCGGCAACGCCTACGTCAACGTTCGAGCCAGTGCCTTTACAGTTGCGTGTGCGAACTGGGTCCGATTCTCGAGCGAGATATCTTCCTTACTTATTAGCGACAACGAGGGTGCATCAGGGAGACGCTCGCCCAATCGAATTATTGCTTGATTACTAAAGAGGCGCGCCAATGTTTCGGAATTAAAAGCGAGCTCGGGTGATAGCCCGTCGGCACCCCGCCATTGATTCACGACGACCATTGCCAATATCAAGCGATCCAAGATCGCCGGGTCGCCTTGAGTCAACAAATCATCGCCGATGACGTGAAGGTCGACGTCGTTCTTCAGGGAAGACACAACTGATACGACTAAGTTCAAATTAATCTCGGAATCTAAAATGCGTTCTAGATCGCTTATGAGCAACGCTTGATAGTAATCACCCAATCCTTGAAGTACACGGCGATTCACCGCTTCTGGGCGACGGGCGTCATGCAACATACGCGCAGTGAGCATTAGAAGATCTTCCGGGTGAAGTTCAGCCTGCATTTCAACTACAGAAATTATCCCTTCTTCGATGGCACGAAACACCTCATCTTCAGCCCATCGCCATAAAACCCGTCGTGCAGAATCGAAGGATGCCTCATCGTCTCGACGTAAATTCATTCGATCAAAAAGGAAACGTACTAATTTAAGGTTTGCGCCCAAAGGGTCATCGGACCGGTGCGTTTGACTTTTCTCGTAGGCCAGCGCCGCACGCTGATTATCTGGGCCATCGAGTATCTGCTGATACAGCCCCACATCTATATTGCTGCCATCTCCGAACATGATGTTCAACAACGCAGAGTCGATGAGTTGGTCTTCCACATCATCCTCTGCTATACCGAACAAGAAGTATCGCTGGAAATAGGCATCATCCGCTAGGGCAAGTTTATGCTTTTTCGGATACAGCACATCTGAACGAATGCCCTCAAAGAGGCCGCTGAGGATGCTCTGCGATGTAGTCGGAAAAACGGTCTGCATGCATTGAGTTAAGGCGGATATCAAGCTTTTCGATTAGTTCAGTTATTGTGTCAGTCAAGAGGCGCCGTTGAATTATTCCCGCGATAGGTGGCACTTCAAATGGGTATTGAACGATCTTTTCCATGAATGCCGTAGAGCGCGCACCCAAACCTTTAGCGTCTAAGAGAGTTTCCACTGTTGTTTGGTCATAAGCGATTAGATAGTGCACGTTTCGGAATCGTCCCAGCAGTCGCACGACCTTTAAAAGGGCCAGCAGTTCGTCGGCGTCGAGTCGATCTATGTCATCCGCCACGAGCAGGACTCTCGCACCGAGAGATGCCAATGCTTCTGATACATTTTGAAACTGTTCGTACCATGGGGGCGTTGCCAACTCTAAGGCCTTATTCGCAACACCCGCTATTCCCCCGCCCACTACTGGTATCGCTCCAAGCAACGGCGCACAGACCGACGCATACTTGAGCAAGGCTTTCTTAGCATTTCGAGTCTTTTCATCATCGCCCGTCAAGAGTGACGCCAGAGTGGACAGAAACTCCAATTGAAGTTCAGTCGCGCTGTTCGATGCCCATGGTGAAAAGACTGCGACCTGCCAATCGGCATCCAGCCTTGCCCGGATGAAGTTGATCAGGGTGGTTTTTCCGCTTCCCC
>NZ_LZLE01000156.1 GCF_001673155.1 Mycobacterium sp. 1423905.2
GCTGAAAGTTGCTCTGTCTTGTAGCTGTCGAACGGCCAGTTGCCGGGGTCACCGTGCGCCTCGATCGTCGTGCTGACTTGCGCCGGCGTCTTTCCGGCCGGGAATTGCAGGTCTCCCAATTCGCTGCGGGGATACAGCCGTACCGCGATGTCGGTGGTCAGCACGTCGAATCGCTTGTCGTAGAGCGAATCTCCCGGATACACGAGCACGTTGACGGTCAGCCGATTCGCGACCGTCTTCAGTTCCTCAAGCCGCAATTGCACGATGGTCTCCTCGGCGCCGGCCGAGCCCAAGTCCAGCGGTGGCAGTGGCCCTTCCGAGCGCTCCAGCAAGTGCACACCGAACAACGACAGGCCGTAGGTGAAGACGACGGTCAACAGGACCGCCACTCCGACCACGACACGCGGCCTGCGTGACTTGCTCGACGACGATGGTGGTGGCGGCGGAGCCTCCGTGGGCGGAGCCTCGGACGGCGGGGCCTCAGCGGTCACGGCGTCAGGCTAGCGAACCCTTAACGGACGCGCGCGCCGTTCGAAGCGCCGTCACTCACCGGCCATCGCCGCTTAACCTGACGATTTGCTGGGCTCAGTCAGAGTCCGCCACGCAGCGAAAGCCGATATGGGTGGTGGCGGTGTCCTGAGACTGAGGTGACCGCGCGGCCGGCCGATAGCGATGGCAATACTCTGGCGCGCACAGGTGTGAGCCGCCCTTCAACGTCTGGCTGACATTGGGATCGGCGGGCCCGGAGGGACTGCAGCAGGCTTTCGGCGGCTGATCCAGCCGGTGGTGTGCGGAGAACCGCGTGGTGGTCCACTCCCAAACATTGCCGATCATGTCGAGCAAGCCGAATCCATTGGGCGAGAACGTGCCTACCGGTGAAGTCCCCACCCAGCCCAGCGCCCCGTCATTGCGGAAGGGAAATCGGCCTTGCCAGGTATTGGCCATCAACTGACCACCGGGTGCGACCTCGTTTCCCCAGGCATACGTCGTCGTGCTGCCGGCGCGCGCCGCATATTCCCATTCCCCTTCGGTGGGTAGCCGCCGGCCCGCCCAGCCCGCGTAGGCCGCGGCGTCGGGATAGGCCACCTGGACGACGGGGTGGTCGGCCCGGTCCGCGGCGGTGCTGTCCGGGCCCTGGGGACCGAACGGGAAGCGCCAGTACGCGCTCGCTTCCCACGCCCACCACTGCCGCCAGTTCCGCAAATCGACGGGTCCCGCGGTGGGCCGGAAAACCATTGCGCCAGCGCACAAATCGACCGGATCTGCCCCGGGATACAGCGCCGGGTCGATCGGCTGTTCGGCGACGGTCATATACCCGGTGGCCGCGACAAACTCCGCGAATTGGGCATTGGTCACCGGATGCCGTTCGATCGCAAACGGTTCGACGGCCACCGTGTGGATCGGCGCTTCTTCGGGGTAGAAGCTGGTCGACCCCATGCGGAAGGTTCCGCCGGGCAGTTCTACCAACTCGGTCAGCACTGGGTCAGTCCGATTGTCGATACCAGATCAGCATGTACATGGCCATGGCCGCGACCAGGGCTATCAACACCCAGAGCACCAGGGCCTGGTCCACCCAGGCACCCGGCGGCGGAGCGCCGGGCAGGAAGTTGCGGATGGGTATGACGGCGAACAGCATTGCCGCAAACCAGGTTACGAAGGGCGGCACGAATTTACGCTTACCCAGCGCAATCTGAATGGCCACCGCGAACGCCAACGCGGGAAGGCTGAACAGCACCAGGCAGATGCCCAGGTCGAAGATCAGCGGACCCTTGGACCGATGCAGGGTGACGATCACGTCGTCTTTCACATTCGGGTCCGGCTCGTCGGAGTCGTGCACGCGTTGGACGCTGACGTCCCAGCCCTCCATTTGTCCCGTCACTTCGACTCGGGCCGGGATGTACTTGCGGTCATTGCCCTGTCCGACAAGCACATCCGCCGAGATGGTGTCTGTGGTGTAGGAGTCGAACGGCCAGTTTCCGGGGTCGCCGTGGGCCTCGAGTGTGGTGGCCATCTGCGCGGGCCTTTTGCCCGCTGGATAGACCAGGTCACCCAAGTCGTTCTCGGGGTAGAAACGCACGGCGGTGTCGGTGGTCAGCACATCGAGGCGCTTGTCGAACATGTTGTCCTCGGGGATCACCAGCACCTTCACCGCCAACCGATTCCCGACGGTCTTCATTTCGTCCAGCCGGACCAGCACGACGGTGTCCTCGGAGGTGCCTAGATCCGGCGGCTGGAGCGGACCCGCGGACTTCGATAGCCAGTGCACCCCGAACAGCGACAGGGTGTAGACGAGTAGGAAGGCCACCAGGATGCCCATACCGAGGAGCAACCGCCGTCCGCGCGCCTTGTCGCGCGGCGCGGCGTGTCCCGTCGGGCTGGGCTGGTTCGGCGATGCCGGTGGTGTGGGTGGAGCCTCCGTGGTCATCGCTTACCTCTCGCTTGTCGCGCATAGGACCAGCAGATGGTAACGAACCGAACCCCGACGCGGGAGTACATCGGAATTTCCTAGGAACTGTCGTGATCACGCCCACAGTTCATCCGGCGTTTGTTTGCGGGTTATCTCGATAGACCTAAATGTCGTCATGAAATGCAACCGATTCGTCGCCGCTGCAAGCTTGCTGGCCGCGAGTGCCCTCGCGGTGTCGGCATGCAACACCCACCACACCACGCTGGTGTATGCCAGCGGCGCGAAGGTCGAATGCGGCGGTAAGCAAGCCATAGCCGCCAGCGGCTCGACCGCCCAGGCGCCCGCGATGACGCAGTTCATCAGCGCCTACCACAAGACCTGCCCCGGCCAGTCGCTCGCCTACTCCGCTATCGGCTCCGGTGCCGGAATCAACGAATTCCTGGCTGGCAAAACCGATTTCGCCGGATCCGACACCCCGTTGAATGCCGATCAGTATGCCGCTGCCAAACGGCGATGCGGCGGGGCCGACGCGTGGAATTTGCCCGTGGTGTTCGGTCCGCTGGCCATCACCTACAACCTCAACGCGGTTGACCGGTTGGTGCTCGACGCGCCCACCGCGGCCAAGATCTTCAACGGCACCATCAAGCGCTGGGACGACCCGGCCATCAGCGCGCTGAACTCTTCCATGCCGTCAGAGGACATCCGCGTCATCTACCGCAGCGACGAATCCGGCACCACGGAGAACTTCCAGGACTACCTGCAGGCCGCTGCTGGGGGCGCGTGGAACAACGGAACCGGCAAAAGCTTCCGGGGAGGCGTCGGCGCCGGCGCATTCGGCAACGAAGGCACCTCGGCCATGGTGAAGAACACCGAAGGGGCGATTTCCTACAACCTGTTGTCCTACGCCATGGAGCAAGGGCTGTTCGCGGCGGAGATCAAGACGGGCGCCAGCCGCAAGTCATTGCGTCCGGTGCGCATCGGCACCGACTCGGTCGGCAAGACGATTGCCGGCGCCAAGATCGTCGGCAAAGGCAACGACCTGGTGCTCGACATCTCGTCGTTCTACAACCCGACCCAACCCGACGTGTATCCGATCGTGTTGGCCACCTACGAGATCGTCTGCTCGAAGTACCCCACCGCCGGGGTTGCCGAAGCGGTGAAGGCCTTCCTACAGGCGGCGATCGGTCCGGGCCAACCGGACCTGGACCAGCATGGCTACATCCCGCTGTCGCCGGAGTTTCAGGCCCGGGTGTCCACCGCGGTGGACGCCATCAGCTGACGGTGCCTCTGGGCGGCTTGCGATCTCGCTGTCGGGTCCACGCCACGACGAACAGCGCCATCGCCACCACCAGGGCGATCAGCACCCACAACACGAAGGCCTGGTCGATCCAGGAACCGAACGGCGGGGAGCCGGGCAGGATGTTGCGGAGCGGGACGATGGCGAACAGCATCGCCGCGTACCAGGTGGAAAACGGCGGCAGGAAGGATGTTCGGCCCAGCGCCATCGGGATCGCCACCCATAGCGCCAACGCGGGCAGCGCCAACAGCACCAGGCAGATTCCGATGTCGAAGATCAGCGAGCTCTTGGATCGGTGCACCGTGATGACCACGTCGTCCAACGTGTTGGGGTCGGAATCGTCGGGGTCGTGAATGCGGGTGAGGGTGGCGTCCCAGCCGTCCATGTAACCGACCACTTCCACACGCGCGGGCACCTTTTCGCGGTTCTGACCGGAGCCGGTGAAGACATCGGCCGCGAGAATGTCGGTGCGGTAGGAGTCGAACGGCCAGTTCCCGGCGTCGCCGTGCGCCTCGATGCTGGTGGCGACCTGCGCCGGCGCCTTACCCACCGGGTATTGCAGATCGCCCAGGTCGTTCTCGGGATACAGGCGCACCGCGGCGTTGGTGGTCAGCACGCCGAAGTCTTTGTCGTACAGCGAATCCTTCGGGAAGACAAGGACATTGACGCTCAGCCGATTGGCGACGGTCTTCAGCTCGTTGAGGCGCACCTGGACGATGGTGTCGTCGGCCGAGTGTTGACTGAAATCCACCGGCGGCAGCGGCGGCGCCGATCTGGCCAGCAGGTGCACCCCCACCAGGGACAACACATAGACCGCGACAACAGCGAGCATGATGCCGAAACCGATAGCGAAGCGCCGACCGTGAAAGGCGGTCTTGGTCGGCACGGTCGGGGCCGTAGCCGGCTCCGTCGCTGGCGGGGGCGGCGGCGTCGGGTTAGCGGTCACGGTATACCCCCAGCTGGCGAGACGACACGGCGTGCAGATGCTAGCAGTTCCGAGGGCGGTGTTCAGGGTATGACGACCGCAAAGTCTTGCGTCAAGGCCGCTTTGGCCGCGGCAAAGCCGGCAGAGCGTCCGGTGACATGGATGGCGACCAGATACTGCTTGCTGTTGGTCCAGAGGTGGACGATGCGGTCGGCGAAGTCGATATCACCGGCCGGGCTTTGCAACGTGCCGGTGAGGAGTTGGCCGCTGTATCCGCACAACAGTGCTCCGGTGACCGCGAATTCGCGCCGAGGCAGCGGTTCACTGGCGATGTAGCGCAAGAACGCGGTGTCCGGCGCCAGGTCCGTCGAGGCGATGGTCACCTTCGCCATCATGCCGTCCGGCCCGGACAACACCAGCGCCGTATCTCCGGTGCCGGCCGACGCACTCCAGCCGTCGGGCACGGCGATGGTGGCCCGCGGCGCCGCCGGGTCAGACACCGCAGCGGTCACCGGGTGCCCGGCGCCGGCGGCCGGCCCAGCGCAGACGACGGCGTTGGCCGGCAGGGGGTGGCGGGCGGTCGCGGCGATGCCGGGCACCGGTTCTGCCGGATCGGACTTGCGCGGCGGCGACGAATACTGACTGCAGCATGCCAGCACCACCGCCAGAACCAACACCGCGGCGGCGCCGAGCGGGCGCCGCAACGGCTCAGTCGCGGGAGAAGGCAAGCGCGAGTTCGGCTTCGGCGTCTTCGTAGGGTCTACCGGACAGGTCGACGGTGACCTGCGCGATGGTGCCGCCGGTGAAATTGAAGGGCGGTTTGTAGCGGCTGGACACCGCCGACCCGCCGTTTCGCCCGACGGTGATACCGGCCCCGGCCAACCCGAACGTTCCCGGATGAGTGATCACGTCCCCCAGGACACCGATTGTGTGCTCATCGAAGTACAACGTGATGTCACCCAGTGGGGTGTGGCTGTTCGCCACCGTCCCGGTCCGGGCGTAGCGGACGCCGAAGACGTGCCTGCCCAATGGGATTGGGCCGTCGGAGGACACCAGCTGCTGGCGCTCACCGAGGAAGTTGTACACGTAATGCAGCCGGCCGTCCTGGATGAACAACACGTGACCCCCATGCGCGCCCCCCTGTTTGAACAACACGCCTTCGGCGCCGGTGGTGTCCACGGTGACGTCGGCCAGCACGGCGAACGACCGACCGCCTATCTCGGCGGCGGCGCCCATGCCGACGTCGGCGCAGTTCGGGTAGTAGATGTAGGTTGTCCGATCACCGGCCAGATAGGGCCGGAACCTGGTGAGCGTCTCTATCATGTTGAGATCGGCCAGCGGCAGACCGTTGTACTTGGCCGCCTCGGCGAACCACAGCGCTTTGAGTTCCTCCAGCTTCTCCGGCTGTTCGGCAGCCAGGTCGTGACATTGACTGCGGTCTTCGTCGATGTGGAACAGTTCCCAGCGGTCGGCATCGAAGTGCGACCAGCCGGCCGGGGTGGCGGCGTGAATGGTGTTGGCGAACCAGCCTTCATGCCAGATGCCCCGGGTGCCGAGCATGGTGTAGAACTGGGTGGTCTTGCCGGTGTCGGCGGCCGGGTCATCCAGTGCCGCTTTGAAACTCACCCCGTCCAGCGGCTTCTGTGCAATGCCCTTGACGGTTTCCGGGGGTGTCATGCTGAGCAGGTCGTAGACGGTCGGGGTGATGTCGGAGACGTTGACGTAGTTGTCGCGGACTTCGCCGTGCGCCGCAATGCCGTTGGGCCAGGAGATGATCGCCGTGTCGGCGATGCCGCCTTCATGTGAGGCGTAGCGCTTGAACAGTTTGTAAGGGGTGTTGAACGCCATAGCCCACCCGATCGGGTAGTGGTTGTAGGTCTCGGGTCCACCGAGGTGATCGAACAGCTTCATGCTTTCTTCGACCGTGTCGATGTACCCGTTGAAGAACTTGCCCTCGTTGACCGATCCGTTGGGGCCACCTTCCCCGCTGGCGCCGTTGTCGGAGATCACCACGATGATGGTGTTGTCCAATTGACCGGACTCATCGAGGTAGTCGAGTATCCGGCCGATCTGGGCGTCGGTGTAGCTGAGGAACCCGGCGAATACCTCGGCCATCCGGGCGAACAGCTTTTTCTCATCATCGTTGAGCGAGTCCCACGGTCGCACCGTGTCCTGCAACGGCCACGGCTCGCCTTGGGGCCCTTCGACGTCGAGATACGGGTTGATCGGCGACAATTCAGTGTCCGGTGGCACGATGCCCAAAGACTTCTGGTTCTCCAGCACGATCTCCCGGTAGCGCTCGTAACCCATGTCGAATTTGCCGGCGTACTTGTCCGCCCAATTCTTGAAGACGTGATGCGGGGCGTGGCCCGCGCCGGGGCACACGTAGCTGAACCACGGCTTTTCTGGCGCAATGACTTTGGCGTCGCGAATGAACTCGATCGTCTTGTCCGCGATGTCCTTGGACAGGTGGTAGCCGTCCTCGGGTATGCCGGGCGGGTTCACTGGGTGGTTGTCATAGACCAAGTCGGGGTACCACTGGTCGGTCTCGCCGCCCATGAACCCGTAGAACCGTTCGAAGCCACGTGAGAGGGGCCAGTTCCGTTTGGTGGACGCCATGCTCGACTCTTCCAGCGGAGTCAGGTGCCACTTGCCGACGCAGTACGTGTTGTAGCCCCGCTCGGCAAGCACCTCCGAGAGCAACGCCGTGTCGGTGGGAAGCCGACCGTTGCAGTTGGGGAAGCCGTCGGTGAACTCTTCGATGGTCGCCATGCCGACGGTGGTGGCGTTTCGCCCGGTGAGCAGGGACGCGCGGGTGGGCGAGCACAGTGCGGTGGTGTGGAATTGGGACAGCCGCACTCCGCGCTCGGCGATGCGGGTCATGGCCGGCATCTCGACCAGCCCGCCGAAGCAGTCCCAGGTCGCGATGCCGGTGTCGTCCCACACCAGATACAGGATGTTGGGTGAGTTCTCGGGTGCAGTGGGCGCGGCGTACGGGCCCCAGTCGGGCTCCGAGTCGCGGATGTCCAGCTCGATCTTGCCGTTGAACTCGGTCGGCCCAGTAGCCATTGCTCAGCCTCACTCCCGTAGTGGACCCGAATGTCCGTGGACATTACACGCGCCGGGCGTCGCCGAGTGTGAGCTCAGGAATTTGGGTGTGAACAGCGGGTGCAGAAATCGCGAAATCTCCGCCGGGGCCGCACGCTGAAGGCCCAGGTTGCACGCTGAAGACGCCCAATACACAAACGCCCGGAACCGCGAGGGTCCCGGGCGCAGGTGCGAATGAAAGCTACCTGAAAGCTACTTGGCCTTCTCGAGAATCTCGACCAGCCGCCAGCGCTTGGTCGCCGACAGCGGACGTGTCTCCATCAACGAGACGCGGTCGCCGATGCCGGCAATACTGTTCTCGTCGTGCGCCTTGACCTTCTTGGTGGTGCGAATGATCTTGCCGTACAACGGGTGCCGGACGCGATCTTCCAGTTCGACCACGATGGTCTTCTGCATCTTGTCGCTCACCACGTAGCCGATGCGGGTCTTGCGGCGACCGCGCGGCTTGGGCGTGGCGGGAGTGTGCTTGGAGCCCTTCTCCTTCGACGGGGCGTCTTTCGCGCTAGCTGCCTTCGGGGCGGTCTTCTTTGCGCCGGTCGTAGCCTCTGCCATCACGCTTCCTCGTTGTCGGAGCCGTCGGGTCCGGATGCCAGACCCAGTTCTCGTTCCCGCAGCACGGTGTAGACGCGAGCGATTTCCTGACGCACCGTGCGAAGCCGGCGGTTGTTGCTCAGCTGTCCGGTCGCCATCTGGAAGCGCAGGTTGAACAACTCTTCCTTGGACTCACGCAGACGATCGGTCAGTTCCTCGTTGCTGAGCTCACGCAGTTCGCCAGGGGAAATTCCCACTGCCATCAGAACTGCTCCTCTCGGGTCACGATGCGCGCCTTGATCGGCAACTTGTGGATCGCGCGGGTCAGCGCCGCGCGGGCGGTCTGCTCATTGGGGTAGCTCAACTCGAACAGCACCCGGCCCGGCTTGACGTTGGCCACCCACCACTCCGGCGAACCCTTACCCGAGCCCATCCGGGTCTCGGCGGGCTTCTTGGTCAGCGGACGGTCCGGGAAGATGTTGATCCACACCTTTCCACCACGCTTGATGTGCCGGTTGATGGCGATACGGGCGGACTCGATCTGCCGGTTGGTCACATAGGCGTGCTCGAGCGCCTGGATGCCATAGTCACCGAAGTTGACCGTCGTGCCGCCGCTGGCGACGCCACGCTGGCGAGGGTGGTGCTGCTTGCGGTGTTTGACCTTGCGGGGAATCAACATGATTCAGCTCTCCGTGCTCTGCGCTTCAGTTGCTGGGGCGCTGTCGCCCGCGGGGGCCGCAGCGCTTGCCGTGCTTTCGTCGCCGCCCGCGGCGCGACCGGCGTCGGTCCCGGTCGCCGTGGTGCCCGAGGCGCCGCTGCGTCGCGGCCGGGTGCCCGACGGACGCTCGCGGCGCGGCCGGTCGGCACCTGCCGGGGCCGCGGCGGCCAACTCCCGCTTGCCGCCGACGATGTCGCCCTTGTAGATCCACACCTTCACGCCGATGCGACCGAAGGTGGTCTTGGCCTCGTACAGGCCGTAGTCGATGTCTGCCCGCAAGGTGTGCAGCGGAACGCGGCCCTCTCGGTAGAACTCCGAGCGGCTCATCTCCGCACCGCCGAGGCGGCCCGAGCACTGCACCCGGATGCCCTTGACGTTGGGCTGGCGCATGGCCGACTGGATCGCCTTGCGCATCGCGCGCCGGAACGCCACCCGGTTGCTCAGCTGTTCGGCGACACCTTGGGCCACCAACTGTGCTTGCGACTCAGGGTTTTTCACTTCCAGGATGTTCAGCTGAACCTGCTTCTTGGTCAGCTTCTCCAGGTCGGCGCGGATCCGGTCGGCCTCGGTGCCGCGACGACCGATGACGATGCCGGGGCGGGCCGTGTGGATGTCCACCCGCACCCGATCCCGGGTGCGCTCGATCTCCACGTCGGCGATGCCGGCGCGCTCGAGCCCACTGGACAGCAGCCGGCGGATCGCCACGTCCTCCTTGACGTACTCGGAGTACTGCTTGTCGGCGTACCAGCGCGACTTCCAGTCGGTGGTGATGCCCAACCGGAAGCCGTGCGGATTGATCTTCTGGCCCACTAGTCTGAGCCTCCCTTCGCGTCAGAAGTCTCAGACGTCTTGGCTTCCGCCTTGGGTGCGGCCTTCTTTGCCGGTGCCTTGGTGGCGGCTTTCTTCGCGGGTGCCTTCTTGGCAGGCGCCTTCGCGGCGGCCTTGCTGCCCTCGGCGCGGCGCGACCGCGACGACTTCGACGACCGCTGGTCTTTGCTGGGGCGGCTTTCCACCACGACGGTGATGTGGCTGGTGCGCTTGCGAATCCGGAACGCGCGCCCCTGGGCGCGCGGACGGATGCGCTTGGCGGTCGGACCCTCGTCGGCGTACACCGTGGCCACCACCAGGGTGGCCGGGTCCAGCCCGTTGTTGTTCTGCGCGTTGGCCGCTGCGCTGGCGATCACCTTGGCGACCGGCTCACTGGCGGCCTGCGGCGCCCACCGCAGGATGTCGAGGGCGTCGGTCACCGACTTGCCGCGGACCAGGTCGATGACCCGGCGCGCCTTGCGCGGCGACACCCGCACGAACCGCGCCTTGGCGGTCGCCGACGGATATTCGATAGTCGTGGTGCTCATCGCCGCTTGCTCTTTCGGTCGTCCTTGATGTGCCCCTTGAACGTGCGGGTGGGCGCGAACTCACCGAGCTTGTGCCCCACCATCGCCTCGGTGACGAACACCGGGACGTGCTTGCGGCCGTCGTGCACCGCGAAGGTGTGTCCGATGAAGTCAGGGATGATGGTCGAGCGCCGCGACCAGGTCTTGATGACCTGCTTGGTGTTCTTTTCGTTCTGCACGTCGACCTTCTTGAGCAGATGGTCGTCGACGAACGGGCCCTTCTTCAGGCTGCGTGGCATAGCTGGCTACTCTCCTGAATCCCTAACGCCCGTGCTTCTTGCCGGTGCGCCGGCGTCGGACGATGAGCTTGTTGCTGGCTTTGTTCGGGTTGCGGGTGCGGCCCTCGGGCTTGCCCCACGGACTGACCGGGTGCCGACCACCGGAGGTCTTACCCTCACCACCGCCGTGCGGGTGGTCGACCGGGTTCATCACCACACCACGAACCGACGGGCGCTTGCCCTTCCACCGCATGCGGCCGGCCTTGCCCCAGTTGATGTTCGCCTGCTCGGCGTTGCCCACCTCGCCGACCGTCGCGCGGCAGCGGACGTCGACGCGGCGGATCTCACCGCTGGGCATACGCAGCGAGGCGTAGGTGGCCTCTTTACCGAGCAACTGGATGCTCGAACCGGCCGACCGCGCCAGTTTGGCACCGCCGCCGGGCCGCAACTCCACCGCGTGAACCAACGTACCGGCCGGGATGTTGCGCAGCGGCAGGTTGTTACCGGGCTTGATGTCGGCGTTGGCGCCGGACTCCACGATGTCACCCTGCGAAAGCCCGTTGGGCGCAATGATGTAGCGCTTCTCGCCATCCAGGAAGTGCAGCAGTGCGATGCGGGCGGTGCGGTTCGGGTCGTACTCGATGTGGGCGACCTTGGCGTTGACACCGTCTTTGTCGTTGCGGCGGAAGTCGATGACCCGGTAGGCGCGCTTGTGCCCGCCACCCTTGTGGCGAGTGGTGATGCGGCCGTGGGCGTTACGCCCACCGTGGCCGTGCAGCGGGCGAACCAGCGACTTCTCCGGGGTGGACCGAGTGATCTCGGCGAAGTCGGACACGCTGGCGCCGCGACGGCCGGGCGTCGTCGGCTTGTACTTACGAATTGCCATGTCTAATCAGGTCTTTCTCTCGCGCTCCGCTAGGCCGGGGCCCCGAACAGATCGATCGGCTTGCTACCCGGCGCCAAGGTGACGATGGCGCGCTTGGTGCTCTTGCGCTTGCCGTATCCGGTCCGGGTGCGCTTGCGCTTGCCCTGCCGGTTGGCCGTGTTCACCGAGGCGACCTTGACGGAAAAGATCTTCTCGACGGCGATCTTGATCTGCGTCTTGTTCGAATCCGGGTGCACCACAAATGTGTACACGTTGTCGTCGAGCAAGCCGTAGGACTTCTCCGAGATCACCGGGGCCAGGATGATGTCGCGGGGGTCAGCGATGGTCGCCATCTACGCCGTTACCTCCTCGGATGTGTGGGCCGAAATGTAGGCGTTGAGCGCTTCCACGCTGAACACCACGTCGTCGGCCCGCAACACGTCATAGGTGTTGAGCTGATCGGGCGTCAGGAGGTGCACACCGGGGAGGTTGCGCACGCTCTTGGCGCCCGTCTGGTCGCTGCGCCCGATGACCACCAGCACCTGCTTGCGGTCGGTGATCGTGCCCAGAAATGCCTTGGCGCTTTTGGTCGACGGGATCTGGCCCTCGACCAGTTCGGTCACCGCGTGAATACGGCCGTTGCGGGCCCGGTCGGACAGCGCGCCGCGCAGTGCGGCGGCGATCATCTTCTTGGGCGTGCGCTGGCTGTAGTCGCGCGGCGTCGGACCGTGCACCGTGCCACCGCCGGTGAACTGCGGGGCCCGTGTCGAACCCTGCCGCGCGCGGCCGGTTCCCTTCTGCCGGTAAGGCTTACGACCACCACCGCGGACCTCGCCACGGGTCTTGGTCTTGTGCGTGCCCTGACGGGCCGCGGCCCGCTGCGCGGTCACCACCTGGTGCATCAGCGCGATGTTGGCCGGGGCGTCGAACAGCGCGGCCGGCAGGTCGATGGAGCCGTCCACCGAGCCGGCGGGCGTCTTGACGTCAATGGTCAACGATTGCTCAGCCATTACTTCTCACCTCGTTTGATCGCGCTGCGAACCACGACGAGAGAGCCGGTGCGGCCGGGGACCGCCCCCTTGATCAACAGCACGCCGTTTTCCGCGTCGACCTTGTGCACCACCAGGTTCTGCACGGTCACCCGGTCGTTACCCATCCGGCCGGCCATCCGGGTGCCCTTGAAGACGCGGGCCGGAGTAGCGCAGCCGCCGATGGAACCCGGCCGACGGTGCACCGCCTGGGCACCGTGGCTGGCGCCCTGGCCGCGGAAACCGTGCCGCTTCATGGTGCCGGCGAAGCCCTTGCCCTTGGAGGTTCCGGTGACGTCGACGTATGCGCCGTCGGCGAAAATCTCCGCCGTCAACTCCTGGCCGACCTCATACTCGGTCGCTCCGCCGTCGTCGAGCCGCAGCTCGGCCAGATGCCGGCGCGGGTTGACGCCCGCGGCGGTGAACTGACCGGTGACCGGCTTGTTGACCTTGCGCGGGCTGATCTCGCCGTACGCCAACTGCACAGCGCTGTACCCGTCCTGCTCGGGCGTACGGATACGTGTCACCACGTTGGGACCGGCTTTCACCACGGTCACCGGGACCACCCGGTTGTTTTCGTCGAACACCTGCGTCATGCCCAGCTTGGTGCCCAGAATGCCTTTTCTCGCCATTGCTCGCCGAATTCCTACTGGATGTTGACGTCGACACTGGCCGGAAGATCGATGCGCATCAGCGCGTCAACGGTCTTCGGCGTCGGATCGAGGATGTCGATCAACCGCTTGTGAGTCCGCATCTCGAAGTGCTCTCGCGAGTCCTTGTACTTATGCGGTGAACGGATCACGCAGTACACGTTCTTCTCGGTCGGCAGCGGCACCGGGCCGACAACGCTGGCGCCGGTACGTACGACGGTCTCGACGATCTTGCGTGCCGACGCGTCAATGGCCTCATGGTCGTAGGCCTTGAGCCTGATGCGGATCTTTTGTCCCGCCACGCTTCTGCTACCTCATCTCCCACACTCGGGCCCGTGTCCGGACTTCGAGTCGTTTCCTGACCCCGTGCTCCCCGACGCGCAGATCGGCGCTCGATTACCGAGGCCGATCGCGTCGCGCCGGATACAGCGCCGCTGTTTACCTGTCGTGGTCCACCGGCCCCCGCGCTCGGGTGTGTCACCCGCACGCAGCCTTCAAGACGACCGAAATTAGTCGCTCCAAGGATGGGACCGGACGCGCCCGTTTGGACGCTGGTCTATGCCCGGCCAAGCGCAAACCTGGCTCAAGGCAACCTGAACAGTATGCCTCAGATCAGCGCTTGAGCCAAATCCCAGCTCATGGCTGCAGTACGCTCCG
>NZ_LZLE01000157.1 GCF_001673155.1 Mycobacterium sp. 1423905.2
CCCACCCTCATCCTCTGGGTCACGTCCGATCAGCCGTTCTGGGCGGCCCAGGTGCAGCAGCTGAAAGTCGGTCGAGGTCGGCGGTTCTCAGGGGCCACCACCAAATCTCTCGTGGCTGACCTCCAGGCGATCCTGGCTCCTGACTGTGTAAGTCGCGCTCGGGAACTCGCGTCCCGGATGACCAAAGCGGATGCCAGCGCGGTGACGACCGCTGACCTGCTCGAAGAACATGCCAGCCACGGCTGATCCGGAGATGACCGGATTGCCGAATCTATCTCGACGTGAGGGATGTCAATGTACGATTCGCCTGTGTCCCTGCTGATTACGGTTCCGGTATACGGTCAGCACGAGTACACGCACGCGCTGGTCGCGGACTTGGAGCGGGAGGGTGCGGACTACCTGATCGTCGACAATCGTGGTGATTACCCGAGGATCAGCAACGAAAGGGTGAGCACGCCGGGCGAAAATCTTGGTTGGGCCGGAGGCAGCGAGTTGGGCTTCCGGACTGCGTTCAACGAGGGCTACTCCCACGCGATGACACTTAACAACGACACCCGTATTTCGAAAGGCTTTGTCGCCGGGTTGCTTGACTCCCGGCTACCGGATGACGCGGGCATCGTCGGGCCGATGTTCGATTTAGGCTTCCCGTATGCGGTAGCCGGCGAGAAGCCGGACGCCGCCGACTACATTCCACGTCCGCTATACCGCGTCGTGCCCGCCGTGGAGGGCACGGCGCTTGCGATGTCGCGGAAGTGCTGGGATGCCGTGGGGGGCATGGATTTGTCCACCTTCGGACGTTTCGGGTGGGGACTCGACCTCGATTTGGCGCTGCGCGCCCGGAAATCTGGATTCGGTTTGTACACAACGGAAATGGCGTACATCAACCACTTCGGACGCAAAACCGCCAATGCGCATTTTGGTGGCCGCCAGTATCACTGGGGTGCCAGTCGGACGATGATCCGGGGATTGAGCCGCACTCATGGATGGCCCGCCGCTATGGGCATCCTGCGCGAGATGGGCGCGGCCCATAGGCGCAAGTGGTACAAGTCATTCCCGCTCGACCGCAGGACCAGCAACTAGGCGCGTACCCGCGCCGTTTCCTCCAACAGGTCAGCGGCCTTGGCCACGGCATCGGCCGGATTGGCCATCTTGGTGGAGAGCTCTCGGGCCCGTGCCGCGTAGTCCGGCGCCAGGATGGACCTGATCTCTTTGATCAGCGCTTTGCGGTTGATCCGCGAAAGACGCCGCGTGGAGCCAACTTTCAATCGCTGGACCGCCGCGCCCCAGATGGGCTGGTCGGCCACGTCCCAGAGGATCAACGTGGG
>NZ_LZLE01000158.1 GCF_001673155.1 Mycobacterium sp. 1423905.2
TGGCGACCAGCGCCAGCGCGTGCCAGCGCAGCGCCACCTCGGGCGACAGCTCCCCGACCGGGACCGGCGTGCCGACCACCCGGTCAGTGACCCGGGTCAGGTCGGCACCGCCGGAGCCGGATTCCACGTCAGCGCAAAGGACCGTCGTTCCAGAGAGGGCGAGAGCGCGTCCGCATCCGCGGGTGTCGACGGCCAGGTCACCATCGGCGACGGTCGCGCCGTGAGCGTCGACGTCGACATGACGCGCCAACTCGTCGGCCAGCACCGGGCCGAGGAAGGGTGTGTCGACCAGGCGGCGACCGAATTCCTCGGCGACAATGGCCACTTCGACACCGGATGCGCCGTCAGACCGCAGCGCTCGCCAGCCCGTAGCTTGGATCTGCTTGTCCAGGCGTCCAATTCGGCTCTGGTCCGACAGATCTTGCACCGCCGCCGGCCCGAGATCGTCGGCCAATTTGGCGGCGGCGTCACGCAGCTGCTGCTGCTCAGTGGTTAGACGGACATCCATACAACTCCTTGAGCACTCGGCGCAGTACCTTGCCCGACGGCAGGCGAGGAATGTCGGGCACGAAGACCACCCGGCTGACGCGTTTGTAAGACGCCAACCTGGCGTCCACCCGCGCAACCAGCTCGGCGGCTTCGACCGATGCCTGCGTGGCCACCGCGGCCACCACGGCTTCCCCGTTGGCGGCGTCGGGAACACCGAACACCGCACAATCCCGCACGGCGGGGTGACCGTGCAGGACGGTCTCGATTTCGGCCGGTGCCACCTGGAAGCCACGCACCTTGATCATTTCCTTGAGCCGGTCGGTGATGCGAAGCCAGCCGTTGCGGTCCAGCCAGCCGACGTCGCCGGTGCGATACCAGCCTTGTTCGATCACGTCCGCGGTCGCCTCCGATGGAAGGTAACCGGCCATCAGCGCCGCCGAGCGAGCCTGTATCTCGCCGACTTCGCCGGCGGTTACCGGCCGACCGTCGTCCAGCGAGACGATGCGCAATTGCACTCCGGGCACCGCCGGGCCCACGGCATCTAGCCGGGCACCGATCAAGGGGTTGCACGCAATCACGGGCAACTCCGTGGTCCCGTAGGCCGGAACCCAGCCCACGCCGGTACGCCGGGTCACCGTCTCGGCGATGCTGGCAGTGACCGGCGTGGCACCCCACATGATGAAGCGCAGCGAAGTCAGGTCGTACGACTCCAGGTCCGGGTGGGTGGCGATGCCCAAAGCGATGGGCGCCACGGCCATTTCCACTGTGATGCGGTCGCTTTCGATGTGGTGCAACATTCGGCCGATGTCGAACCGTGCGTGCAACCGCAGCCAGGCCCGGGAGCGCAGGGCAGTGAGAATGTTGAGCAATCCGAGGATGTGCGAGGGCGGGGTAGCCACCTGAATGCGGTCCCGGGTGGTGAGTTGCAGCGCATTCCGCCACTGCCGCACGGCGACGTCCAGCGAGGCGTGGGTGTGGCGGACTGCCTTCGACAGACCCGTGGTGCCCGAACTGAACACCAGCAGCGCGTCGTCGTGCGGTGCGGGCGGATCCGCGGTGGTGTGCACCGGCGTAATGGGTTCGTCGAGGTGCAGCATCGGCATCGCCGCGGCCAGGACCGGATGGTCGCCGACTGCGTGAGTGGGCTGGGTCAGCGCCAGCGCGTGGTCCACCTCGTGGGCTTTCCAGGCAGGGCTGAGCAATACGGCGGCGGCGCCGAGCCGCCAGATTGCCAGCAGCGCGGCGACGAACTCCGGTCGATTGGAGGACATCATCGCAATCCGTTGTCCCGCGGTGGCACCCCGGCGCGACAACGATGCGGCCAGCCCAGCGGCCAGCGCGTCGAGTTCAGGCAGGCTGTATTGCCGTTCTTCGAACGCGAGCGCGGCCGGCTCGGTCACGTCCCGTTCCTCTCCGAGCTGGGGTTCCTGAGAAGATCCTATCGTGTAGTGAGAATAGTATTCTCTATACTGAAGAACGCAAGTACGGTAGCTGATCCGAGAGGGCGGTCATGACGGATGGCGGCATGGTGACGATTCACCTCGACCGCAAGAAAGTCTCGGTGCCGCTGGTACCCGGCGAGACGCTCCTGGAAAGCGCGCGCCGGGCTGGTTTGGATCCGCCGTTCAACTGCGAGGCCGGCAACTGCGGAACGTGCATGGCGCGGCTCACCGAAGGCACCGCCACCATGCGGGTCAACGACGCGCTCGACGATGACGAAGTGGCCGAAGGCTACATTCTGACGTGCCAAGGCGTACCCGATCAGGTGCCGATCACCGTGCGCTACGAATAAGACGACGAGAGGCGGCGAGCATGGCCAAAGGGATCATTTACGTCGAGACTTTTCCCAGCTCGCCGGACCGCGACGAGGAGTACAACGCCTGGTATAACGACGTACACCTGAAGGAGCTGGTCGCGCTCGACGGCATCGTGTCGGCTCGGCGCCTGCGTCCGGTGGACGGCGAGGGGCCGTATGTCGCCCTCTATGAGATCGAGGCTGACGACCTGCAATCGGTGCTGCAGAACATGCTCGACAATGCCGGACAGCTACACATGTCCGACGCCTTGCAATTCGATCCCCCGCCGGTGATGCGTCTGCTCGAGGTCACCACGGAGTACCACCCGGGCGGCTAGCTCACGCTGAGTTCAGGGGCGGCGGGGGCCGATACTCGGGCTGGTAGTCGGAGATATGGATCGGACTTCCGATCAGACGTAAATCCCCGGCCGGCACAACGACTTCCGGTGTGGCGCGCAACGCCTCGGGCAGCGTGCGCACCGCCGCGGCCGGCACGCCGAGCGGACGCAGTCGATGTTCCCAGCTTGCGGCGGTGTCCGTCGCCAGCATGGCTGTCACCACACCGAGCACTTCGTCGCGCCGCGCTACTCGTTCGGCCATGGTCTCGAAGCCGCCGATCCCCGCTTCGCCGGCGAATGACTTCCAGAAGCCGTCATGGGTGATGAACAACGCCAGGTAGCCGTCGGCAGTCGGAAAGAGTTGTGCCGGAACGTAGTAAGAATGCGCACCGAACGGCCGCCGCTGCGGCTCGACCCCGTCGTTGAGGTAAGCCGCTGCGTGGTAGTTGAGTTGGGACAGCATCACATCGCGCAGCGACACGTCGACCTGCCCACCGCTGCCCGAGACGATCTTTGCCAGAAGACCCAGCGCGGCGCACATGCCGGTGGAATTGTCCGCCGACGAATACCCCGGGAGAGTCGGCGGTCCGTCCGGTTCGCCGGTCAGCGCAGCGACGCCGAACGCCGCCTGGATAACGTAGTCGAACGCCGGGTCGTCGCCGGCATACAGACCGTAGCCGGTGATCGCCACACAGACGATCCGCTCGTTGTACTGCCGCAACGTCTCGTACGACAGCCCGAGTCGGTGGATGGCCGACGGTTTCAAATTCACCAGCAGGGCATGTGATTGCCCGGCGAGGTCATGCAAAGCATCCTGTCCCGCCGGCGAATTCAAGTCCAAGGCAACGCTGGACTTGTTCCGGTTGAGACTTCCGAAGTAACTCGTTCCGACTCCGCGGGAGATTTCGCCGCCCAGCGGTTCGATCTTGATCACCTCGGCGCCCAAGTCGGCGAGCAGCATGGTGGCATACGGTCCGGCCAGCATGGTGCCCACCTCGAGAATGCGGATGCCGGCCAGCGGACCGGTGGCGGTCACCGCAACTCCGTCGCCAGCGCGGCGATCATTTCGCGGGTACGACGCTTGGAGGCGATCAATTCGTCGCGGCTCTCGCCGATGGGCAGTAGCCGTACCGACAGGTCGGTCAAGCCAGCGTCGGCGAAGCGGCGGAAGCGGGTCAAGATGGCGTTCTCGTCGCCGGCCGCGCAGATGTCACCGACGTCCTTGGCGTCGCCGTAGCCCAGCAAACGCTGGTAATTCGGGGAGACCTCCGCCTCGCCGAGAATGCGGTTGGCGCGCTCCCGCGCGGCGTCAACTTCTTTTGCGGCGCAGAGACATACCGGTATGCCGGCCACGATGCGTGGCGCGGGCCGACCGACATTGTCGGCGGCCTTGGTGATGCGCGGGACGACGTGCTCGGCCACCGCGCGTTCGTCGGCCATCCACAGCACAGTGCCGTCGGCCCGCTCTCCGGCGATGGCCAACATGACCGGCCCGAGCGCCGCGACCAGCACCGGCAGCGGCGCGACCGGCGCCAAGTCCAGTGGGTTGTGCACTCGGAAGCTCTCGTTTTCGACGTCGACCGGTCCGGGATTGGCGAAAGCGGCGGCCAGCACCTCGAGGTAGTCCCGGGTGTAAGCGGCGGGCCGCTCGTAGGGAATGCCGAGCATGTCATCGACGATCCAGTGGTGGGATGGCCCGACCCCCAGGACCAGCCGACCGGCGGTGGCGGCGTGGGCGGATAAAGCCTGACGCGCCAGCGCGATCGGGTGCTGAGCCTGCAGTGGCACCACCGCAGTGCCCAGTTCTATTCGGCTCGTTCGCGTTGCCATCAGGGCCACGGCGAGCATTGCGTCGAAGTCATTGGGGATCTGTGGGATCCAGGCGGTATCGAGCCCGGCGGTCTCCGCCCAGTCAATGTCGGCGAGCATGCGACTGACTTTGCGCGCGGAGTCACCGCGTTCCGGACCGATCATCACTCCGAGGCGCATGGCTTCTCCTCGCTTGGTTGCGCGCTACCGGTAAGTGCGCGAATGTCTCGCACCAGGGTGTCCAGTGATGTGCCAGTGGGAAAAACGGCTGCGGCACCGGCGTCCAGCAGCTTGGGCACGTCGGCATGCGGAATCGTTCCGCCGACGACGACGGCGATGTCGGCGGCATCAGCCGCCCGCAAGGCCTCGATGGTGCGTACGGTCAGCGCCAGGTGTGCACCGGACAGGATGCTCAAGCCGACAACGGCCACGTCCTCTTGCACGGCGATCGAAGCGATGTCCTCGATGCGTTGGCGGATGCCGGTGTAGATGACCTCGAAGCCGGCGTCGCGCAAGGTGCGGGCCACGATCTTGGCGCCGCGGTCATGCCCGTCGAGACCAGGTTTCGCGATCAGGACGCGGGCCGCCATTCAGAACACCACCGGCTGCACGAACTCACCCCAGACCGCCTTGAGGGCGGAAACCATCTCACCGACCGTGCAGTAGGCGTTGGCGCAGTCGATCAGCTTGTGCATGAGGTTGTCGGTGCCTTCGGCCGCGCGCGACAGCTGGGCGAGGCTGGATTGCACTGCGGCGCCGTCTCTTTCGACTTTGACCTTAGCCAGTCGCTTGAGCTGCAGGTCGCGGCCCTCGGCATCGAGTTCATAGGTGACGATGTCGGGCTCGGGTTCCTCGGAGACGAACCGGTTGACCCCGACCACCGGACGGGTGCCGCCCTCGATCTCCTGGTGGATTCGATACGCCTCGTCGGCGATCAGCCCTTGCAGGTAACCGTCTTCGATTGCGCTGACCATGCCGCCGTGCCGCTCGAGGTCGGCCATGATCTCGATGATGCGGGCTTCGGTGGCGTCGGTGAGCGCTTCGACGAAATAGGAGCCGCCGAGCGGGTCGGCCACGTTGGCCACGCCGGTCTCGTAGGCCAGGATCTGTTGGGTGCGCAGCGCCAGGGTGGTCGACTCTTCGGTGGGCAGCGCGAAGGGCTCATCCCAGGCGGCGGTGAACATCGACTGGACGCCCCCCAACACCGCCGCCATCGCCTCGTAGGCGACCCGCACAACGTTGTTGTGCGCTTGGGGGGCATACAGCGACGCACCGCCGCACACGCACCCGAAGCGGAACATCGACGCCTTGTCTTTCTTGGACCCGTAACGTTCCCGCACGATCGTCGCCCAACGCCGCCGTCCCGCACGATATTTGGCGACTTCCTCGAAAAAGTCACCGTGGGTGTAGAAGAAGAACGAGATCTGCGGCGCGAATTCGTCGATGCTCATTCGTCCGCGTTCGACGACGGTGTCGCAGTAGGTGACGCCGTCGGCCAAAGTGAACGCCATCTCCTGCACTGCGGTCGCTCCGGCATCGCGAAAGTGTGCCCCCGCCACCGAAATAGCGTTGAACCTGGGGACTTCGGCTGCGCAGAATTCGATGGTGTCGGCGATCAGTCGCAGTGAGGGTTCCGGCGGCCAGATCCAGGTGCCGCGCGAGGCGTACTCCTTGAGAATGTCATTCTGGATGGTGCCGGTGAGCTTGGCCCGGGGGATGCCTTTGCGCTCGGCCGCCGCGACGTAGAAGGCCAGCAGGATCGCCGCGGTGCCGTTGATTGTCATGCTCGTGCTGATCTTGTCCAACGGGATGCCGTCGAACAGGATCTCGGCGTCGGCCAACGTGTCTACGGCCACCCCGACCCGGCCCACCTCTTCACCGAAGTCCGGGTCGTCGGAATCGTAGCCACATTGGGTAGGCAGGTCGAGCGCGACCGAAAGGCCGGTTCCCCCTTGGTCCAACAGGTAGCGATAGCGCCGGTTGGACTCTTCGGCGGTCCCGAATCCGGAATATTGCCGGAACGTCCACAACTTGCCGCGGTAGCCGGACGCGAAGTTGCCCCGGGTGAAGGGGAACTGCCCAGGCGGGGGCGGTTCCGCGCTTCGGTCTTCCGGCCCGTATACCGGCGCGAGCGGAATGCCGGATGGGGTCTGGGCTGCGTTATCCATCAGTGCATAACGTACTTGCAAAAAAAGAGAATGCCAATACCGTACGCTGAGCTGGTCAAATAGCCAAAACGGGCGCGTATCAGGCTATGCCCGGCAGATGATTTCTCCGTGTGGCACGGCCAGCCAGCCGTCGGGATCGCCGGCCCAGTCTTGCCACGCCGTGGCGATGTCCTCGAGATCCGCGTTGGTCGCCAGGCCGGACTCGATCAACTGTCGGGACACGTCGGAGTGCACGATGCGATCGGCCCACATCCCGCCCCACCATTGGCGCTCCTGCGCCGTTGCGAAGCACCAGAGACTGCCGGTCGATGTGACGTCGCCGAAACCGGCGGCACGGGCCCACGACAGCAATCGCCGTCCCGCGTCTGGTTCGCCGCCGTTGGCACGGGCCGCCTGTTGGTAGAGGTCGCGCCAGCGGTCCAGCGCCGGGAGTTCCGGGAACCAGATGAAGCCCGCGTAGTCGGCGTCGCGCGCCGCGACCACCCCACCGGGCGCGCAGACCCGCCTCATCTCGCGGAGTGCCCGAACGGGGTCGGCGACGTGCTGCAGCACTTGATGGGCGTGGACGACGTCGAACGTGTCGTCGGGAAACGCTAAGGAGTGCGCGTCGGCGGTCACGAACACGATGTTGGACGCCTGACGCCGCTGCGCCTCCTCCCGCGCCACTGCGAGGGCATCGCCGGTTCGCTCGACGGCCGTCACGGTTCCCGGCGCGACGCGAGCCGCGAGATCGACGGTGATAGTGCCGGGGCCACAACCGATGTCGAGCAACGACAAGCCCGGCTGCAGATGTGGCAACAGATAGGCCGCGGAATTTTCCGCGGTGCGTTGCCGATGGCTGCGCAACACCGACTCGTGGTGTCCGTGCGTATAGACGGCGCAATGTTCAGTACTCACGGCGCGTCATTCTATCGTCGTAATCCATATCGCGAGATGTATGTCTCACACTATGAGATTAATTTACGGGCACGTTGAGGATGACGCGGTCTACCGCGGCGCCGGGACCGTCGAAGTGCCACCACTCCCCCGAGTAGACCGAGAGCCCGCCGTACTTCATGGCATCCCGCAACCTGGCTCGGTTGGCCTGCGCCTCCGGACTGACATTTTGGGTGGCGAAAGCGGTTGCGCGCGGCGAGAAGTCGTCGAAGTCGGTGCCCATGTCGGCCAGGCACAGGCCGAGGACGTGGCGCTCGGTCGGACATTGTGGCAGCAGGCTGGTGAAGGTCACGTCCACCGAGCGCCCCGACTCGTGGCTGTGCGCGTATTGACCGGGACGGGCCACCCAGGCGGGATTGGGGACAATATTGAACATCTTGACCTGAACGTCGTGTGGGCGGTAGCAATCCCAGAACACCAGCACATGCCCCTGGGGTCGCAGTGCGGCCGCGGCCGCCGCCAGGCCAGGCGCCAGATCTTGGTGCACCAGGCAGCGGGCGTCGGCGGGATACAGCTGGGTGTGCGTGAAGTTGTTGGTGGTTGCGTACCGCAGATCGATGAGCGCGTCGGGGACCACGGTTCGGGCGTCGACGAATCCGGCTGCGCGCGCGGCGTCGCTCACCGGCGGAACATCGGGACTAGCGCCGGCGACGCCGCCACCGAAAGGCGCGAACAGGGCCACCGACAAAACGATCCGGTTCAACCAACGCACGTCTTGATTGTCGCTGCCGAACGCGCCGGAGCCGGGGAGCGGCGCGGGCGTTCAGGAATGTTCGACGCTGGGTTCAGGCGTCGGTGCTTCTCCGAATCGGGCGAGCACCAGCGTGCCCAGCACAGCGACGGTGAACCCGGCGGCGACCAGCCACCCCAAGCCCGGCCGCGTGAGGTCACCGAACCAGACCACTCCGATGAATGCCGGCGCGATGGTCTCACCGACGACCATCCCCGCGACCGCTGTGGTCACCGATCCGCGTTGTAAGGCCGATGTCAGCAACAGGAATCCGGCGGCTCCGCCGGCGGCGGCCGCGTACAGGGCTGGGTGCGTGTAAAAGGCGCCTTTGCGTGGATCGAACGATTCGATGAGTCGCACACCGATTTCGACCACACCGAAGCCACTGCCGGCGCACAGACCGAGGATGAGTGCCCGGGAACGGTCGCCGAGCCGGCCGGCGGCGGCGCCGATGAGGAAGATCGCCGCGTCGACGGCCAGCAGGCCCCACTTGAGTCCGTGCGGCCCATGCCGGGTGCCTTCGGGCCCGGCCGCGACGGCGAGCATGGTCAGGCCGAGGCATACCACGCCCACGGCCGTCCACTCCGCTGGTGACAGCCGTGCTGACAGCATCCACGCGGCGACGATTGCCGTGACCGCAATGGAGGCGGCTAGCGCCGCACCCACGACATAGATGGGCACCAACCGCAACGCCGCGACCTGCAGCGCGAACCCGACGCCGTCCAGCGCCAAGCCGACGATGTAACGCCATTGCCGCAACGCGCGCATCAACAACACCGCATCGACACCCGAGCCGCTCCCGGCCTCCACCGATCGGGTCGCCGCAGCCTGCAGCACTGACGCCGTTCCGTAACACACCGAGCAACCCAGAGCCAGAAGCAGACCGATCAGCACACAACGACCATACGGAGGCGACGGCAGGGTTACCGAACTCGATCGGCGGCGGTCTGCATGATGGTGACCGCAATCCGGTCTGCCGGTTCAATGCCAAGTACGCCCACCGATATCAACACCGAAGACTTCGCCCGATACAGGTGGCTCCAGCCGTCGTCGGTGATGCGCACGGTGGCAGCATCCGGCCGGTCGATCGTGAAGTCGTAGTTGGAGTCGTGCAGAGCGGTACACGCCTGTAGTGCGGAATCCAACTGCTGCAACGCGCCGCGCGCGGTTACGGCGTCCGGGTAGACCGCGACCGCCTGACTCACGGTCTGGATCATGGCGGGCCCGCCCGGTTTGAGGTCGTCGGTGATGCCGTGGTAACCGGCGCTGCGGAATTCCGACCACCCGGCACCGAACGTGAGATCGCTGATGCCTGCGGCCCGGCACGGACCCGGGGCGGTCAGGTCACCTGCAGGCGGATGACGCAGATCTGCGTGCGAATGTGCAGTCAGCCCCTCGTGGTTGGCGATGCGCCGGACCTCCTCGACGCTGACGATCAGCGCATCGGCACGTGACGCCGGAGCCGACTGCGCCGCCGTTCCCTGGTGTGAACACGACGTGCTGACACAACACACCACGAGAACCGAGCCCAAGGCCCGGGCGGCAACCGTGCGAATCGTCGCTGTCATCGTTGCTTCAGCAGCCTAGGGCCGCCGCGAAAAGGAAAACGCTGATCAGGCCGGGCACATAGCGTTCACATAGATTCGCTTGGTAAAGAGGGCCCCATGGGGGCGTATGTGCTCGCGCAGCCGCAGCTGATCGCGACCGTGGCAGACGATGTGGCGGCATTGGGAACGACGATCAACGAGGCCACGACGGCCGCGGCGGCCCGGACCACGGGTCTGGCGGCGGCGGCCGCGGACGAAGTGTCGGACGCCGTCGCGACTCTGTTCAACACGTACGCCCACGAGTGCCAGGCCGTCATCGGCCAGGCGGTGACGTTCCACAGCGACTTCGTCCAAGCCCTGACCGCGTCAGGCAACGCCTACGCCAACGCCGAAACCACGAGCGTCGGAGCGCTCACCGCACCGAGCTTCCTTTCCCCCATGTTGGCGAACACGGTCACCTTGGTGATGGACGGCAGCGGAACACCCATACCGCCGGCGGACTTCATCACCAACGTGGTCAGCAAGTATGTGCTGCCGCATTTTCCCGCCGGCCTGGTGCGCGGCTTGGCCTTGCCGGCCGGCGAATATCCCGATAGTGGCGTCAAAGACTTGCTGCAGAGTGTGTCCATCTCGCGTGGCGTGCAAATTCTGAACAGCGAGATCCAGCAGCAACTCGCCGCCGGAAACATCGTGAACGTGGTGGGTTACTCCCAGGGCGCGAACATCGCGTCGCTGGAGATGCAGTTGCTGGACCCGACCGGAACGCCGAGCAACTTGCCGATCAACTTTGTGTTGCTTGGTAATTCGATGACTCCTAACGGCGGCTGGGACGCCCGCTTCCCAGGCCTGAGCCTGCCGACGCTGGGCTTCTCGACGCTGGGCGCGGCACCCAGCAACAGCTTTCCCACGTTTTCTTACGCTTTGGAATACGACGGCTGGGCGGACTTCCCGCGCTACCCCGTCAACATCGTTTCCGATCTCAACGCGCTGGCGGGCATGGTCACGGTCCACACCGGCTACGCCAGTCTGACCCCCGCAGAGATCGCTTCGGCCATCCAACTGCCGACGCAGGGGCCGAATATGACCACTTACTACATGATTCCGACGGAGAACCTACCGCTGCTGGATCCGGTGCGGGCCATCCCCTTCGTGGGAGCCCCGACAGCCGACTTCCTCAACCCGATCCTGAAACCGATTGTCAACTGGGGTTACGGAGACCCCAACTACGGGTGGTCCACCGGGCCGGCCAATGTGCCTACCCCCTTCGGGTTCTTGCCGCCGCTCAGTGACACCGCTGCCCTCGGGCCCGCCCTGGTTGGAGGATTACAGCAAGGCATATCGGCTGCAGCCAGCGACTTGCTCGCGGTGGGGCCGCCGACATCGCCGTCGTTCCAGGACATTTCGGGCGCTTTGGCGTCGTTGACCTCTGGAACCGGCGGCCTGGCCCTGCCGACCGGTCTGCCGTCCCTCACCGATATTCTGACCGGCTTGCAGTCGGCGAACACCCAGATCGTCGGCACGGCCACCACAGATTTTTCGACGGCCTACGCGACGTTGTTGCCGACCGCGGATATCGCGACCGCCCTCGCGGTCTCCTTGCCGTCTTACGACGTCAATCTTTTCCTGAGCGGCATAAGCCAGATGGTGAACGGTCAGCCGATTGAGGGGCTGATCAACGCGTTCGGACTTCCGATAGCTGCCAACGTCGGCCTGGTGCCGCTCACGGCCGGCTTGGAACTGACCGTTCTCGGCGAGGCGGTTGACTCGATTCTGACCGGCGCCATGTATCCGAGTCCTTGACCCGCCTGACGACGAGGTAATGTCCGCGGCGCAGCTGGTTTGCCGATGACCCTGAGTCACCGGCATCGAGCGGCGGACGCTCGTAAGGGTTCGCCGTAAGAGGGAACCTGGTGTGAATCCAGGACTGTCCCGCAGCGGTATGCAGGAACGACCGCCGTCATAAGCACTGGTCCGCGGCAATGTCAGGACTGGGAAGCGACGGCCACTAGGAGCACCGTTTGGTGCGTGCCTGCAAGTCCGAAGACCTGCCAGATGTGCCGGGCGCGCCGCGTCCGGCGTGCGCGTCGCCTCGTGGATTGGGGCGGATGGCCGTTGGCAGCACAGCTGTGTTGTCGATCTGTCCTGCACTGGTCGGCGCCGGCGGTTCAACGTCTTTCGGGTGACGAGCATCCCGTCGTATCGAAGGACGTCTGATGACACTCTCGCCGTTTCGCACGACTAGTTTCTCCAGCCCTCGGTATCCGAGCCGCCAGCCGTACCCCGTCAACAGCGTCGCGACCCTTGGACGGAGTGGTTCGTGATGAACGCCTTGCCCGATTTCGGCCTGCTTCCACCGGAAGTCAATTCTGCGCGGATGTACTCCGGGGTGGGTTCGGCCCCGCTGGTGGCGGCCGCGGCGGCCTGGGAAACGTTGGCCACAGAGCTGCATTCGCTTGCACTTTCATACAGCTCGGTGATCTTCGAGCTGGCCGACCAGTGGCACGGTTCCTCCTCGGCGCAAATGGTCGCCGCCGCTGCACCGTATGCAGCCTGGATCGACACGACTGCGGCGCAAGCCGAGCAGGCCGCGGCCCAAGCCGGCGCCGCGGCAACGGCCTTTGCAGCGGCGTTCGCCGCGACCGTGCCACCGGCGGTCGTTGCGGCCAACCGCAGCCTGCTGATGTCGCTGATCGCCACGAACATCCTGGGGCAGAACACCCCCGCGATTGCCGCCGCGGAGCTTGAGTACGGCGAGATGTGGGAGCAGGACGCCGCCGCAATGTACGGGTACGCTGCCGATTCGGCGGCCGCCACGGCGTTGACGGCGTTTACCCCGCCGCCGCAGACGACGAATCCCGCAGGGCAGGTAATCGGCACCAGTAACGCCGAAGCTGCGACAACGACGCAGACGGCGCTGACGCAACTACTGTCTGCGGTGCCGAATGCGCTTCAAGGTCTCGCATCGCCTACGGCCAGCGCGTTGTCGCCGGCGCCGGGATCGATGGAATGGGCAGGGTTGGCCGGAGTGGATTTCACCAGCCCCGCGGGCATGCTCAATTTCCTTGCCGGAGCCGATGGCTCGGCTATGGGCGCTTTTCTCAACGACAATTTGTTGAACACCATTTTTTCGTCGGGGTTTTACATGCCGGGGAATTTCCTGGGCACTATGACCGATCTGGCCGGGATGGCGACCGCCGGGGCGGCAGCGGACGTCGGCGCGGATGCGGCGGCAGAAGCGGGGTCGGTTGGGGGCGGGCTTATCTCGGCCGTGAGTCCGTCGGCCGCGCCGAGTTCGGGCGGAGCGCTATCCGCGGGCTTGTCTCAGGCGTCCTCAGTCGGAGGGCTGTCGGTGCCCTACGCATGGACGACCGCCGCCCCGGAGATCAGGTTTGCCGCCGCGGCGTTGCCGAGCGGTGGCCTGGGCGCCGTTCCCGCCGTCGCCGCAGGCGCCGACGCGAGCGTGCTTAGTCAAGCGGCTCTGGCGGGTATGGCAGGACGCGCTATGAGCGGTACGAGTATGGCGGGAACTTCCATGGGTATCAGTGCGGCAAAGAACCGACCGCTGCCCATCGTCATAGTGAAACCGCCTCAGTCAGGCGTCGACTGAGGCGGTCAGCACGGTCAGTCTTGGTCCGACCACCGGAACACTGCCCGACAGGCGATCAGTCCGCCGATGCACCACGCGGTGAGCACGAAGAAGATGCGCCAGTGTTCCCAACTGCCGGCCGGTTCGAAGGCGGCCATATTCGGTGGCAACAGGACTGAGCGGAAACCCTGAGCCATCCACTTGACGGGGAAGACGGATCCGACCGTCAACATCCACGTCGGTAGCGCGCTGATGGGAACGTATGTGCCGGAGAGGAATTGCAATCCGATAGCGGGAGCATTGGTTATCGCCGCGGCCGACACCGCATTGCTTGCGAAATTGCTGATGAAGATGCCCAGTAGCGAGCAACTGACGACGCCGAGCACGAACACCCAGGTAAAGGTGAACCATCCGAATACGCTGGCGGGCAAGCGCAGTTTGAAGACGAACACTCCAACTGCCAGCAGCACCACAGCCTCTGCGAAGCTGGCGATGGCAACCAGCGAGATCTTCCCGATGAAGTAGGACGACGCGGTGGTCGGTGTCCCCCGAAACCGCCGCAAGGCGCCGGTGTCACGGTCATAGGCAATGCTGATGCCGAGGTTGATGAATGACGTCGAGAGGATGCCGTAAGCCAGGATGCTGGCCGAGAGAACCGCGCCGATGCTGGTTTCGCTATGCGGCAGTTTCGTTGAGAAGATGGAACCCAGCAGAATGCTGATCACTGCCGGCATGGAGAACGTCAGAGCCAACTGCTCGGGCCGGCGCACGAACATCTTTACTTCGGGGATGACACGCGACAATCCGATCCGCAGCGGGGAAGGTAGCGCTGGCTGCGACTCGGCGGCGCGGTGTCGCGGCGGCGAAGCGCTGTGGGTGTGCACACTGCCCGTCATGCCATGCCGATCAACTGCAGGTAAGCGTCTTCGAGGGTCGGGCGGGTGACGGTCAGCCCGGCCAGTTCCGTCCCGCTTCTCGAACGCCGCCGGATCAGTTCGGTTGGCTGGTCGGTGTGTTCCACGTGCACCTCGTCTCCCTCGATCCAACGGACCGTCGCGACGGAACTGACGTACTCCGTCAGCTTCGCCGGTGAGTCGACGGCCACTACCTTGCCGCCGGCGATTACCGCGACGCGGTCTGCCAGTGCGGCAGCTTCTTCGAGGTAGTGCGTGGTCAGCAGGATGGTCGTACCGTCAGCTGCCAACAGCTTGATCAAGTCCCAGAATTGCCGTCTGGCTTCGGGGTCGAATCCGGTCGTCGGTTCATCGAGAAATAGCAATTCGGGCATACCGATGATGCCCAGAGCGACATCGAGGCGCCGACGCTGCCCGCCCGACAGCGTCCGTACTCGCGCGCTTGCCGTCGCTCCGAGGCCGACCAGCTCGAGTACCTCCCCGGGAATCCGAGCTCTGCCATAACATTTCGCGAACATTCGCACCGTTTCGGACACGGTCAGCATCCCGGCGTCGCTGGCCTCTTGCAAGACGACACCGATCTTGGCCCGCCAACTTCGGCCGGCGGTTCCCGGATCCTCACCCAACACACGCACCTGCCCGGCGTCGCGTTTCCGGTGCCCCTCGAGGATTTCGATGGTGGTCGATTTGCCCGCTCCATTGGGGCCGAGGATTGCGAAGATCTCGCCATAACCAACGTCGAGGCTCAGATCCCGGACGGCGGGTAATCTCCCGTAGGTTTTCGACAGGCCACGGACTTGCACCGCACACGGCTGATTCGCAGGCTCCATGTCATCCGCCCGGTTGCTGCTGGGGAGGGTCTACCTCCAGTTCGGCCAAAAGGTCGCGCAACTCGGCCTCGGACAGTTGCTCGATGAGGCGATCAACGTCATCGTCACCCGAGGGTTCGGCGTGGCGTTCGCCGGCCGTAGTGGCGTCGGCCGGCTCGAGTTCGGCGAGTATCCGAATGGCCAGTGAGTTGACGCTGACGCCCCTGAGTAATTCCAGCACCGGCAGATCGATCGCGAAGCTTGCGTTCACTCGGGCCCGGAAATCCATTGCCATCATCGAGTCCAGGCCGATGTCGTCGAGGTTGTCGTCGCATGCGATGTCGCTTGGCGGCAAATCGAAGACGGTGGCAACGATCTGTCGAACGTGGTCGGTGATTACGGCGAGCCGGTCGGCTTCCGGGCACCTGAACAGCATGTCGAGGATCGACGAATCCGAATCCGATTGTGCGAGCGAAGATTCGGCCGAGCCGAGTTCGGAGAACATCGGAGGTAGGTGCCCGGCGAGCCCGACGCTGCGGGCCCGCCCCCAGTCGGCGCCGATGGCGATGACGTGCGGCGTCTTCTGATTGGTCAAGCGATCCAGGATCCGGGCGCCCGCGGCGGGCGTGATGAGCTCAATGCCCCGCTGGGCGTAGACCTTCTCGAGTTTGAGTTCTTCGACCATGCCGACCGACCATGGGCCCCATCCGATGGTGAGCGCCGGCAGTCCTTTGGCGTGCCGGTAGTGCGCGAAGGCGTCCAGGAAAGCGTTGGCCGCGGCGTAGTTTCCCTGGCCAGGGGAGGCGATGACGGATCCCGCGGACCCGAACATGACGAAGAATTCCAGGTCGTGTCCCTCAAAGATGTTGTGCAGCACCCGAGTGCCGGTGACCTTGGGTGCCATTACTTTGGTGAAGGCGCTCTCAGTCATGTTCACCAGCAGTTGGTCGTCGACAGACCCCGCGGCGTGGATGATTCCGCGAACCGGTCTGCCTCCCGCTCGGTAGTGTTTGTTCAACCACGTCTGCACCCGCGCGCTGTCGGTGATGTCGACGCTTTCGGTGTGAACTTGCGCCCCAAGGCGTTCGACCTTGCGGATCGTGTCGATGACTGCCTGGCGCGGGTCGTCAGAGCGCAGTTGCTCCCAGACGTGTCGCGGCGGAATCGCGGTCCGGCTCAACAGTGCGATGTGACGGGCTCCTTTTTCGGCAAGGTAGGTGGCTACCGAGCGGCCCAGAGCGCCCGCTCCACCGGTGACCACGTATGTCGCGTCCGGGCTGAGTTTGGTCGGGAAAGGTCTGGTCAAGTTCGTGCTGGGGCGAAGACGAGGGACGAAGGTGCACTCGCCGCGTAGGGCGATCTGGTCTTCCGACCCGTCGGTGAGGAGGTGCTCGCAGACACGCGCCGCCGTCTCGTGTGGGTCGTCGGCGTCGTCGATGTCGATGAGTCCGCCCCACTGGTTGACCAGCTCCTGGTGTCCGATCACCCGTCCCAGCCCCCACATCGCCGCTTGGTCTACGGCGAGTTCTTCAGTACCCAATACCGGTTGGGCGTTGGCGGTGACTACGTAAAGTCGGGGCGCAGCGGCGCCGGCCTGCGCCAGGGCCTGGACGAGGTGAAGCATCGGGAACACGCCGATGCGGTAATTCGTCTCGGTTTCGTCGGCGCAGATATCCAGTGGCCAGCAGTTGACCACGCCCGCCAGGGCGCCTTCTTCCAGGTGTGCTGCGAGCAACTGGTGGAACTGGTCGGGTTGGTGCGGGTCTACTACATACCCGCCCGCGGATTCGCCTAGGGCGCTGCCGGATTGGCGTGTGACGGTGCGGACACGCTGACCCCTGCGCCGCAGTTGTTCGGCAATTCTCGGCCCCACACCGGTGGCATCGATGAAGACCAACCAAGACAGACCTTCTGGTGACGCGCCAGCCCCTGCGCTGTCTTGTCCGATGTCACTGTTCGCCACCCAAGCGAGCTCGTAGAGATCTCTGTCAAGACGTTCCGGGGACAGGCGCGATGAGGCGGCAAGTGACCGCACGGTGAAACCGTTCAAGACGGCGAGCAGTTCGCCGTCCTCGCCGGTAATGGTGATGTCACTGTCGACCTCGTCGGCCCCGGCGGAGACGACACGCACGTGAGCGGTCATGTTTTTCTCGGGTGCACCGTAGATGGCGCTGCGCCGGATCCGGGTGGGAAGGTAAGGGCCCCCGATAGTGGGGTTGCCGAAAATCGATGCGCCAAGCAGTGTTTGGAGTGCGCCGTCGATGAGCGCTGGGTGGAATCGGTACTCTTCCAGTTCGTCAGTGACCTGTGCGGGCACCGCGATCTGAGCCGTCGCCCAGCCGTCTCCGGAGGTGATACCGGTGATGGTTTGAAAAGCGTCACCGTAGGTGAACCCGAGGGCCTGAGTGCGGGAGTAGAACTCGTCACCGTCCAGTGTGGTGGCGTGTTCTGCGACGGCTGGGGTGTCGGCAGCCGCCGGGCGCAGGGTGTTGAGCTCGGCGGTCGCAACGATCGTCCACTTGAGGTCTCCGCCCGCGGTTGCGGTGAAAGCCGCGAATTCTAGGGTCCCCGTGTCGGGATTGAGCGTGGTCCGCAGAATGGGGTCGCAGGTGTCGTCGAGGATAACCGCACGCCGCAGCTCCAGGTTGTCCACGCTGAAGTCCTTGCGCCCGTAAGCCTCGTTGGCCGCGGCCACCGCGATTTCGATGAACGCGGCACCGGGCAGCAAGACACTTCCCTGGACTTGGTGATCGGCGAGGAAGGGCACGGCAGTGGTGCTCAACTCCGCTTCCCAGGTCGGATGCACAGCACTCATCGGTTGTCCCAACAGCGGATGCACCGGCTGGTAGTGCAGGTCTTCGGCCGCCTCCTGAGGTTCGTTCCAGAAGCGCTTGTGCTGCCACGGGTATGACGGAAGCTTGACGAGCCGAGCGGCGTCCGCGGGATACAGTTTCTCCCACGCGACTGGGTGGCCGTGGCAATGCAGGGCGCCAACGCAATTCATCAGTGTCCGGCCGTCGTCTTCGTTGCGCCGCTGCGTCGCCACCACGACGGCGTCCACCTTTTGGTCGGCAGCGATCTCGACGATCGACGCTGCGAGCACCGGGTGCGGGCCCAGCTCGACGAACTGGGTGTAACCGTCGTCCAGCATCCTCCTCAGCGCGGGCTCGAACAGCACTGTCGCGCGCGTGTTCTGCCACCAATAGGCAGCGCCCGCGTCGTATTCGTCGAGTCGCTCACCGGTGACAGTGGAGTACAGCGGAAGCGTAGCGTCGCCGGCGGGGAGGTCTGCCAAGGCGTTGCACAGCTCGGCCTTGACCGCATCCATGTAGTGCGTGTGATACGGCACCTGCACGTTGAGGAATCGGGTGAAGATCCCGGCTTGATCCAGCTGGCCGGCGATGTCCTCGAGCAGGCCGCCGTCGCCGGCCAGGGTCACGGCCGACGGGCTGTTGATCGCGGCGATGGATACTCGCGGCCCGATGAGTTCCTGGTTTCGGATGGTTTGCCGCACCGATTCGGCGTTGCACCCCACAGCGAGCATGCGCCCCAGCCCGCTGGTGCGTTGTTGCAGGCGGCTGCGGTGGTAGATCACTCGAGTCGCTTGTTCGAAGGTGAGGACACCGGCGATATATTGGGCGGCCACCTCACCGGCGCTGTGTCCGATCACTGCGTCGGGTGTGACCCCGAACTGCTTGAGCTGCTCGGCAAGAGCTACTTGAATCGCGAAGTTAGCGGGCTGGGCTACCTCCGTTTCACCCATGCGGGAACGGTTCTCGTCGGTTCGCAGTTCGTCGAGCACCGACCAACCGGTGTAACGGGAGAGCTCGCGATCGGTTCGCCGCATGCTTTCGGTGAACGCGGGATACACGTCGAGCAGCCCGCGGCACATCTTCCACCACTGCGGGCCCATGCCCGTACAAACAAAGGCCAGCTTGGGCGGGGAAGGGTAGGCACGGCCCGCGGTGATGCGCTGATCACCGGCGGCCAGAGCGTGCAGTTGATCGCGCGCTTCGGCGACGCTGCCCACGGTGAGGGTGCGGCGAAAGGTCAGCTGGGAGCGGCGCTGACTGAGTGTGTAACCGAGATCCGATAGGGCGAGATCGGGGTGCGTGTCCAGGTGATCGGCCAACTGTCGAGCCGTCGCTACCACCGCTTCGTCGGTGCGGGCCGAAATCGGCAGCAGGACCACTGGCAGATGTCTGGGGCGGGGTGGTGCAGGAGTCGGCACCGGAGGCTCGGCGAGCACGACGTGGGCGTTGGTGCCGCCGAAGCCGAACGAGTTGACCCCCGCCAGGCGCCGGGTGGAGTCGGGAAATGCCCGAGCGGTGCGAGGTATGTCGATGTTCAGCTCGGAGAGCCGGACCCGGCTGTTGGGGTTGTGCAGATGCAAAGTCGCTGGAATGTGCCCGTGTTTGAGCACCATCGCCGCCTTGATCAGTCCCGCCACCCCCGCGCCCGCCTCGAGGTGGCCAATGTTGGTCTTGACCGATCCGATCAGCAGCGGATCACCAGCAGGCCGGTCGGTCGCCAGGGCCTTGGCCAAAGCGCGCATCTCTACCGGGTCACCCACCGGAGTTCCGGTCCCATGCGCCTCGACATATGCAATCTCGTTGGGGTGCACACCGGCTCGTCGCAGCGCCGTGGTGATCGCTGCTTGCTGGGCTTGCTCGCTGGGCACGGTGATGCTGTCGGTGTGGCCGTCTTGGGACACCGCCGTGCCGAGGATTTGGGCGTAGATGTCGTCGCCGTCGCGCAGCGCGTGCGCAAGGGGTTTGATGACCACGACCGCGCCACCTTCACCTCGCGCGTAACCGTCCGCGGACTCGTCGAAGGCCTTACAGCGCCCGTCGGGGCTGAGGAACCCGCTCTTGGATTCCGCGATGGCCGTATTGGGGCCGACCATGATGTTGACGCCGCCGGCCAGTGCCAATTGGCATTCTCCGCTCCAGATGCTCTGCGCGGCAAGGTGTACCGCGACCAGCGAGCTCGAGCAGGCCGTGTCGATGGCCATACTGGGACCGCGGAAGTCGAACGCGAACGAGATCCGGTTGGCCAGCATCGTCATCATCATTCCGGTAGCGGAATGGGTCTTGAATTGGTAGCGACTGGTGCGGCCCTGGTTCTGCAGCAGTTGGTAGTCGAGAGTGAAGCCGCCGACAAAGACACCGACCTCGGCTCCGGCCAGGCTTTCGGCAACGATTCCGCCGTCTTCAAGTGCTTCCCAGGTGGTCAACAGCAGCAGGCGCTGCTGGGGGTCAAGCAGATTCGCCTCGCGTGGGGAGACACCGAAGAACTGAGCGTCGAATTGGTCGATCTCGGAGAGGAACCCGCCCCGACGGGTGACCATCTTGCCGACCTTCGCGGGGTTGGCGTCGTAGAATTTCTCCGCATTCCAACGGTTCTCCGGCACCACCCGGGTGGCATCGGTCCCACTGCACAACAGGTTCCAGAAGCTTTCCGGGTCATTGGCATCACCCGGGAGGCGACATCCGATCCCGACGATCGCCAACGGCGTGCGATGGTGTTGTTCGGTCAGCATGTTCGTCCCTTTGCCTTCACAACCAGTCGAAGTCGCGCATCAGACCGCTCCGGTTGTGGTTGTGATGTAACGCTTTACAGTGCACTACCGCTGATCACCGACGGCCAGTGCGGGCGCGGTTCGAACAATCCAGTCTTGGCTGATTGGATTGTCCGCCTGTTGTTGCCGGTATGTCGATCGAAGCTGCCGGAGATAGGAGTCCGCTTGCCACGCTTGCACTTGCCGCACGACATGGTCATCGGCGAAGCTTCGCGACTTTTCGGTGCACAGCGTATCGACCAACTGGCCGGCCAACTGGTGCAGCAATCGGACATTCGCGTCGAACTGGGCGGTGAAGTTCGAGGCTCTCCCCATCATTGCGGTGTGCAGCGTCACCATGAAGTTAAGTGGCGTGTACAGGTCGACGAACTGCTCCGAAGGGTGCCCGCGCTCGACCGCTGCCCACTCCCCGAAGAACTTCTGCATACGGACACTCAGTTTGATGAGGCCGTCGAGGTGAGGAACGATCTCGGGATCGTCGGCGACGGTGACGAACCGGCCGTTGCTGTAGACGAAACCCGGGAATCCCCAATAGAACGCGATGTCCCAGATGACTTTCGCCGACATCACCGCTGGGGAGCCCATCAGCGCATATTGGTGGCAGTACACGGCTAGCCACATGTCGGTAAGGGACCGGAAAAGCGAGTCGTTGATCTCAGCGCGAGTGCCGACATCTTGACCGTCGAGGTCACGCGCGATCATGTCTGTGATGAGGCCGTTGCCGATCGCTATGAGATCCAGTCCAGACGAGTACAGCGGATCCAGGAATACCCCGGAATCCCCGGTGAGGCACCAACGTTGCCGGCCGTCGTAAACCTTTGTGGCGCTGTGGCTGTAATTCTTCATCACCCGGAAGTCTTTGATCAGGTGTTCGTGTTCGGCCAACGTCGCTGCGCACTGCGGCTCATGCTCGCGTAACCAGGACTGGGCTTTGGCGAGAGTGTTGAAGCGGTCGAACGAGTGGAACGCCGGGTCGGCCACGATGCCGACGCTGGTCGATCCCGAAGCAAGCCGGATCAACCACACCCAATAGCCCTCGCCCATCAGGTGGTTGGTGGACATTGCTCGGTCGCCTTCGACGATGCGGCCCCGCCAATCCGGGTCCTCACTCCATCGTTTGATGTCGAGTTCAGCCGCGACGCGCAGCCACACAGCGTTGCAGTTGTGTTCGTTGGTGCGCTTGAGGTTCAGTTGTCGGGCCAGCGCCCGGTTACGTCCCGAGGCATCGACCACCCATCTGGTCGTGCACTGCGTGACTGTGTCACCGTCTTGCAGGGTGATTGTGTGTGCGCCGCCTCCGGTACCGATTCCGACGAATCGCACTCGGCAGCTCCCGATTCATCCCGCAGGTCACCTACCAGATCGACCGTGGTCGACTGGAGAACGAACTCACTCGCC
>NZ_LZLE01000159.1 GCF_001673155.1 Mycobacterium sp. 1423905.2
TGCCACATATGAACCGACCAACACAATCACGCCGAGCACCGCTATGGCGGTCGGCCAGAGAATGCTGCGGCCCGTCGGCCCCATCACGGCACGCCCCGGCACCGGGATCCGCAGCGCGCCGGGTGCGGGTCAGTGACCTGTTACCACCTCCGCAACCAGGATCCGAAGCCGCGCCGACCCGAGCCCGCCGGGCGCACCGCTATCGCGAACCCGAAGACGACGTCACAGCGGCGGCCCCCGTGCCGGATACCCCGACGACGCGCGCTGCCGCGCCCCCGCCCAATGGCGGGCCCGGCTTCAATTGGCTACCGCCGACGCAATCCGTTGCCGCGCCACCTGAGCCGCCGAGCGGCCCACGGCCGGCCAACCCCCCGCCCGGGCCGACCAGAGCGCAATCGCCCGTCGCGCCGGCTAAACCCCCCGCACCAGCCCCGAAGCCGGCCAAGCCGATACCGCAGCGCGGCTGGCGGAGCTGGGTGTACAAGCTCACCCGCATCAATTTTGGCCTGTCGCCCGACGAAAAGTACGAGCTGGACCTGCGCGCACGCGTCAGCCGCAGGCCCCGCGGCGCATACCAGATCGGCGTGCTGGGCCTCAAAGGCGGCGCCGGTAAGACCACCACCTCGGTAACCCTGGCCACGACGTTGGCGCAGGTTCGCGGTGACCGGATCCTGGTCCTCGACGCTGATCCCGGCTACGGCAATCTCGCCGAGCGCACCGGCCGTTCGTCGCCCGCATCGATCGCCGATCTCGTTGCGGCCAAGGAAGTCTCGCACTACAACGATGTGCGCGCCCACACCAGCGTCAACGCGGCCAATCTGGAGATCTTGCCCGCCGAGGATTACACGGCGGCTCAGCGCGGGCTCAGCGGTGACGACATGCGCTACGCGGTCGACACCGTGTCGAAGTTCTACAACCTGGTCCTGGCCGATTGCGGTGCCGGCCTGTTCGATCCGGTCACCCGCGGCGTGCTGGACACGGCGTCCGCGGTCGTCATCGTCACGAACGTGTCGGTGGACAGTGCCCGGCAGGCCGCGGCTGCGCTGGACTGGTTGCAGCGCAACGGCTTTCACGATCTGCTCCGCCGCGCTTGTGTGGTGGTCAACCATGTCACACAGGGTGAAACCAACGTCGCCGAAAAAGAGTTGGTGCGCCGCTTCCAGCAACAGGTTCAACCCGGCCGCGTCATTGTCCTGCCGTGGGACAAGCACATCGCCGCCGGAACCGAGATCCAGTTCGACCAGCTCGACCCGCTCTACCGGAGGCGAGTACTCGAGCTGGCCGCAGCCTTGTCCGACGATTTCGAAAGGGCGGGACGTCGTTGAGTGCACCCGTTGTTGCTGCCGGCTCGACCGCTGCGGGAGCGGCTTCGGCCAAGCCCGCCAGCACCAGAGTGACCATCCTCACCGGCCGACGGATGACCGATCTGGTGTTGCCGGCGGCCGTGCCGATCGAGACCTATATCGACGAGACCGTCGCGGTGCTCGCCGATCTGCTCGAAGACACTCCCGCAGATGTGTTGGCGGGCTTTGACTTCGCCGCCCAGGGGGTATGGACATTCGCCCGCCCCGGCGCTCCGCCGTTGAAACTCGACCAATCCCTCGACGAAGCCGGGGTGGTCGATGGGTCCTTGCTGACGTTGGTGTCGGCCAGCCGAACCGAGCGCTACCGGCCGCTGGTCGAGGACGTCATCGACGCGATCGCGGTGCTCGACGAATCACCGGAATTCGACCGAGCTGCGCTCAACCGCTTCGTCGGGGTTGCCATTCCCGTGTTGGCCCTGCCCATCACCGCGATCGCCCTGCGCGCGTGGTGGTCGACGGGCCGCAGCATTCTCTGGCCGACCGCCATAGCGGTGCTCGGCGTGATTGTGTTGGTCGGTTCATATGTGGCACAGCGCTTTTACCGCCGCCCACACCTGTCGGAGTATCTGTTGCTGGCGGCGTACCCGCTGTTGGCCGGCGCTGCGGCCATCGCCGTTCCGCTGCCGCGGGGCGTCAACTCGCTGGGAGCCCCACAGTTGGCCGCCGCGGCCACCACCGTGTTCTTCCTGACGTTGTTGAGCCGCGGCGGCCCCCGTCAGCGCCATGAGGTGGCTTCATTCGTCGTCATCACCTCGATCGCGGTCACCGCCGCGGCGGTCGCCTATGGCTACGGCTATCAACACTGGGTGCCGGCCGGCGCCATCGCGTTCGGGCTGTTCATCGTCACCAACGCGGCGAAACTGACTGTGGCCGTTGCGCGCATCGCGCTGCCGCCGATTCCGGTACCCGGCGAGACCGTCGACAACGAAGAGTTGCTCGATCCGGTCACCGCCCAGGACGCCACCAACGAAGAGACGCCGACCTGGCAGGCCATCATCGCGTCGGCACCGGCGTCGGCCGCCCGCCTGACCGAGCGCAGTCTGCTCGCCAAGCAACTGCTCGTGGGGTACGTGGCCGCGGGAACGCTGATCCTGGCCATCGGCGCGATCGCGGTGGTGGTGCATGGGCACTTCTTCGTGCACAGCTTGGTCATTGCCGGGTTGATCACGGTAATCTGTGCCTTCCGGTCCCGGCTGTACGCCGACCGCTGGTGTGCGTGGGCGTTGCTGGCCGCGGCCGTCGTCATTCCCACCGGCCTGACGGCCAAGCTGAGCCTGTGGTACCCGCACTACGCCTGGATGTTTTTGACGATCTATCTCGGCCTGGCGGTGGTCACCCTGATCGTGGTGGGGGCGACGGCTCAGATCCGCCGCGTTTCGCCGGTGACCAAGCGGATTCTGGAGCTGATCGACGGCGCTATGGTCGCGTCCATCATTCCGCTGTTGCTCTGGGTTACCGGGGTCTACGACATGGTGCGCAATCTGCGTTTCTGACCGCACGGTGGACGGCAAATTGCTGCGATCGGCGCCATAGCCGGCACGGTAAAATTTGCTCAATGCAAGGCGACGTGAAGGGATTCTGTGATGGCTGAACCGTTGGCCGTCGATCCCGCCCGCCTGCTGGCCGCCGGGAGCAAGCTCGCCGAGTTGGTGTTCCCGACGGCTCCCTCGCCAATCTCCATCGCCGGGTCGGATCCGGTGTCGGCCGCCATCAACGAGACCATGCCCAGCATCGAGTCGTTGGTGTCCGACGGCCTGCCCGGGGTGACCGCCGCGCTCAAGCGGACGGCGACCAGCATGTCCACCGCCGCGGACATCTACGCCAAGGCCGATCAGTCGCTGGGTGACGCGTTGACGCAGTCCCAATTCGGCGCCGCGGCGCAGGGTCTGCAAGCCAACGGGGTGACGGGCGCGGCGGCGGGCCTCACCGGCCAGTCCGCGCACCTCCTCGGTGCACCGACCAGCGCGGCGGCCACGGTCCGCGAGGCGGTCGGTGCCCAGGCCGATGCGCTCGCGCCGCGCGTCGCCGCGACGGTGCCGCAGGCGGTGCAGCTGGCACCGCAGGCCGGCCAATGGGCGCAGCAAGCGTCCCCGATCGCGCAAACCGTCAGCCAGACCGCTCAGCAGGCCGGATCGCAGGGTTCGCAGGGTGCGGCGCCGGCTCAGCTGGCCAGCGACACCAAGCCGCAGGACGAGGACGCGAAGAAGGACGACGAAGACGACGAGCACACCGGCGACGAGGCCGCCGCGGGTCCCGAAGCAGCCGCCGGCAGCGCTCGCCTGGTGGGCAGCGTGCCGCTAGCGGGTCCCTCCGGCGGGGACTCGACATCGGTCGCCGCTCCGCTCTGACGCGTCGCCCGCGGTGATTCGGCGGTAGGCGATATTGGCCACCGCAAAGGCCGCGCACGCACACGCCGGGACAATCAGCGAGAAGCCGCCGAGCCGCGAGCCGATGAGCAATCCCACCGTGCCGCCGCTGAGGAACAGCAACAGGGTGACCGTGAGCACGGTCGCTTTCAGCTTGTCGATGCCGTTCTCGCGGCTGCGTCCAAGGATCAGTCCCAGATCGGTGACGGTGCCGGTGAAGTGGGTGGTGCGGATCGCCATGCCACGGAAGCTGGACGTCAGCCCGTTCTGCATCCCGAGGGCGAGGGCCGCGAACATCGCCTGCACCACAGAAGGTTCGATACCGATCGATTCGATGGCGGCTCTGACCGCGGTCTCTTCCACGCCGAAGGCGGCCAGCAAGAGGAAGACGGCTTCTCCGGCCAGAACGGCGGCATGGCGTGGCCCGGTCAGGGCTTTAGTCGACCCCAGCAGCGCGCCGGCCGCGGTGGCGCCGGCCAGGAAGCCAAGCAGGATCGCCGCCAGCAGGTGACCCTCATACAGCCACGGGTTGGCGGTGTTCATGCCCAGCTGAGTCGTCACCGCAGTCAGGTTGCCGACCGGGAAGGCGAGGATGAGCAGCGCGACCGCGTTGACGTATCCGGCGTTGAGCGACAACAGCCCGCTGTAGCAGACGAGGAGTCCCTCTTTGCTCAGGAAGCCGACGCGGGGCTGGTCAAACGGTGGCATAGGTTTCGAGGATGTGCTTGTCGGACTTCATCTTTCGCGAGCCTAGCAACGAGGGCCGGGCCGCGCTCGTTTCGCAAATCGAACTCACATACTTCCTAGGCGTCGTCGCTCAGCGCACTGTCGAGCAATCCGGCGACGTAGCGCCAGTACAACCAGTCGGCGACGGCCGGACGCTGAGCCGCGGCGTCGGCGGCGTTGTACGCCTGGTGCAGGGCGATTTCTTGGCAGTGCACGGCGTAGGCGCGGAATGCCCGCAGGTGCGCGGTTTCGCGGCCGACGGCGGTACTGGTCATCGGCTTCATCAGGTCGAACCACAGCATGTGCCGCTCGTCGTCGGGCGCGTCGGCGTCCGCGGGCGCCGGCGGCAACAGGTCGAGCAGGTGCAGGTCATCGGTGTCGGCGAGCTGCGCGGCGGCGGAGGGATCGACGACCTCCAACCGTGACTGCCCGACCATATTGCCGGTGTCTGGGATGTCGTCGGCTTCCAGGATGATCTTGGCCGCGCCGGGGTCGGAGTTGGCCAACTGCTCGGCGGTGCCGATCACCGCTCGCAGCTTCAGGTCATGGAAGGCCGCCCAGCCCTGCACGGCCAGCACGGGGTAAGTCGCGGTCCGAGCTTTCTCGTCGGGCGGAATCGCGCGGTCGGCGCTGGCCAGAAAGACCTTGGCCGGCAGCTCCACGCCCTCGGGAACGTAGGCCAAGCCGTAGCTGTTGGCCACCACGATCGAGCCGTCGGTGGTCACCGCGGTGATCCAGAAGAACCCGAAGTCGCCCTCGGTGACGCTGTTGGGCGCGTTCAGCGCGGCCGCGACGCGGCGCGCCAAGCGCAGCGGGTCGGATTTGCCGCCGCGACCGCGCGAGGCCGCGGCGATGGCGTCGCGAGCGGCCCGCGCCGCCGAGACCGGGATGGACGGCGTCACGGTGACATCGTCGGCAGGCTCGGTCTTGTCCTTGTCGGACTGGTCGGCAGGTGGGCGTGCCGCGGGTGACGCGGTGCGAGCCGACGCCGGGCGGGTCCCTGCGGCGGCCGGGGCACGACCGGCGGCGCCCAGCGGCGCGCGTCCGGACGTGGCGCGGGAAGCCGCACCGGATGCCGCGGCGGAACCAGCGCCCTGGTTGGACCCTGCGGATGCGCAGGCCGCGCTCGGGCTGACCGATACGGGCCGGCCTGCCATTGCGGGCATCCCGCCCGCGGCCGCCGGCGCCACCGCCGCCGACGAGTCGTCTTTGTGGTGCGACGGCGCCGCGCCCTGTCCGGGTGCCGGGGGCGCGTCCGTCGCTGCCGCGGGCTTGACGTGCGCCGGCTCGGTGCCGGGGGCGGACGGTTTGCCGCCGTCGCCGGGTGCGTCCGGTTGGCCCGGCGCCGTTGGTCCGGCCGGCGCCGACGGCACGTGCGGTCCGGGCGTGGGCGTCGCCGGCGCGGATGGTCCGGCCGGCACCGGGGACGGCCCCGGCGTCGCCGGCACCGGCGTGATCGGGGTGACCGGGCGGGGGGTGACCGGCTGGTCCCCAGCCGGATGGTCCGGCTTGGGGTTGACCGGCGTGATCGGTGTGACGGGCTGGCCCGGCGTGGCCGGCGGCACCGGAGTCACCGGCGGCAGCGGGTTGACCGGCGTGATGGGGGTGACCGGGACACCGGGGGTGATCGGCGTGACCGGTGCCGGGTCCACCGGGGTGATGGGCGTGACCGGCTTACCAGGAGTGACCGGCGGTCCCGGCTCGATCGGGTCATACGGGTTGGCCGGGATGGGCTCGAACGGCGTCGGGGCCGGAATGACGGGTGACGGCGAGCCCGTGGACGGTACCGCCAGGGTCGGCACGTCCGGGGTCGGCGGAGTCACCTGGTGCAACAGGTCGCCGAGCGCGTTTTGCGGCGGCTTCCAGTTCTTCGACGCCCGCACCTGCTCGGCGGCTTCGGCGACCAAACTGGTGTTCGCGGCGTGGGTTTCGCGGACCAGAGCATTGATCGCGATCTGGCGCTGTTCGGCGTCGAGTTCGGAATCGTTTTCCAGAATGGTGATTTGGCGCTGGGCGCCGTCGACGTTGTTGCCGATGTCGGACTTCGCTTGAACCAGCAATCCGGCGATATGCCGGTGCCAGGTGATGACTGTGGCGAGATAGTCCTGCAGCGTGCTGATCTGGTTGAGGTTGGCGCCTAATGCACCGTTCGCGGCGTTCGCCGCCCCGCCCGACCACACGCCGCCGTCGAACACTTCCACCTGCTGGCGACGGGTGCTGTCCATGACGTCGGTGACTTGGCGCAGCACTTGGGTGTATTCCTGCGCCCGGTCGTACAGGGTGTCCTCGTCGGCTTCCGGCCAGCCGCCCGGTTCGAGCATCTGGCCGGCGTACTCGCCCGTCGGCCTCGGAATGCCCATCGTTACATGCCTTTCCGTGTCAGCCGTCGGGTGGTGCCGGTCCTCATGGTTCACAAGCCTATCCGAGCTCAACCCCTGCTCGGTGCACCAATTCACGCTCACGCCGTCCGGACCTGATCCTCGAAAACTTCTCGGAGGCAGAGGGTTTCACACCCGCGCGTTGTGCCGGCGACGGGCTAGAAGCCACCTCGGTTGGTGGCCTGCGACATGGCCGCCAGCGCCGCGGTGAGCTGTTCGCCCGCGGCGGCGTTGTAGGCGCTTGCCACCGATTGCGCGTTGGCCAGCGCCTCGTTCACGCGCGCGCCGACCGCCTCGGCGCCGATCTCCTTGATCAGTCCGTCCTCGATGCGGACCCCGGTGAGCCACTGGTGGCCGTTGATGGTCACCTCGACCGTCTGGGCTTCGTCGGCGCCCCGGAACGATCCGGTGTTCATCTGATTCAACGTGCCGTCCAACGCGGACTGGAACTGTGCCGCCACGGCTAACGCCTGCGCGACGTGAGGGGGCATCTCCATGCTGGTCACTTCGACTCCTTGCTGTCTTGACGGCGGCGGTTACCGATCACGGCTTCGGTCCACTCTCGGTCTTCGGTGTAGAGCGCTTCGTCGTCCTGTTTGGCGCCTTTGGATTTCGAGCCGCCCTGTCCTTGTCCGTGGCCGCCCATCGGCATGCCCATGCCACCACCGGCCATGCCGCTACCGGCGGGGGCCTTGCCGGCACCGAACCCGCCGAGGTCACCTGCGCCGGCCGGACGCACCGAATCACCGGCCATGCCGCCGGTCGCGGGGGCCAGCGGCATCGACGGCGCACCGCCGCCTGCACCGCCACCACCGCCCAGCGACATCGGTTTGATACCAGGGTCTTTCGGCAGGCTGGCCGCGGCATCGCGGGTGGCAGAGGTCAATTCGGCTGCCGCTCCGGCCGGCATGCCGCCACCGGCACCGGCGCCTGCGGTGGGCGGCATCATCGGTGGCTGCATCCCGGTGCCGGACTGCCCGCCGGTGGCGCCCGCGAATTGCATGACCTGCGAAGGGATTAGACCTTGCGGCTGCGGCGGAGCCGGCGGGTCGATCTTGACCGCTTGGGGCGGCTTGGCGATGTCGAGTCGCTTGATCTGGGAGACCTTGCTGCTGTACTCGCTCAGCGTCTCTTCGGAGGTGGCCTGGTATTCCGAATACAGCTTGATGGCTTGCGCCTTGTATTTCGGGTCTTTGGCCATCTCTTCGAGCTTTTCGATGTCGGCCAGCGTGGGGTGTTTGCGCCGCGCCCACAGCTGCAGCTGGGCCAGGAACCGGCCTTGTTGCGACAGCGCCGCGGCCATGTCGGCCATGTAGATGATCCACTTGCGCTGATCTTCTAAGGATTGGGTACAGGCCGCGGCGGCATCGCCTTCCCAATTGTCGAAACCGCGGAACCGTTTGACGTCTCGTTGCAGCGCGTAGTTGAGGGTGTCCCAGCCGTCGGCGAAGTTACCCAGCGACCGCCCTTGGTCGCCGGCTTCGAGTTTGGTGGCCGCGGTCTTGAGGTCGGTGAAGTCAGGTTCACCGGCCGCGGTGACATCCTGCCCGTCGCGCAGACCCGCCGAGCTGTCCCCGCCGGCCCCGCCGGCGGTTTCGCCCTCGACATGTCCTTCGCCGTCGCTGTTCAGCGCGCTCGCCGCGTCATCGTCGACGTCCCCGTACGCCTTGGCCGCGTTGCGCAGGGAGGTCGCCAACCGCTGCCGTTCCTTGCCGCCCGCGGTCAGGAACTCGCGCATGCTGTCGGCGTTGATCTCGAGCTGTAGCGCCGCGTTACGAGCCGCGTTGAGACCGCAGGGTGCCTGCGGGACGTCGGTGGGCGGGACCGCCATCGGTGCCTCCACCTCGTCGGCGCGCGACAAGATTTCCTGCTGATCCACCTTCACGGTCTGCGGCTGCGTCATCGCGGATCAATCCTCCTTTGTGCTACAGCCATTATCGTCGCTGAAGCCGCAGGTTCCTGCACCAATTTTCGCCGCCGTACCGCGGCGCGACACCTATGCGCTACTTGGGCAGCGCCATCTGGAAGCGGCTCTCCTCGGGCGGGGAGACCCGGCGGATCGGCAATTGGCGATGCCGCGGGGTGCTGATCATGTTGTGCCGCAGAACTACTCGGTCCACGCCCGGGTGCTGGCCCAGATAGGTCGTCGCATGCGGCCAGGCCACCTTGGCCTCCGGTCCGATCTGGGCGCCGATCAACTGGGCGAATTGCTCGAAGTGGGGGCCGACGGTTACCACCGCGCCCGCGGCGGCCGCGCGCACCGCGAACTGCGCGAACGTCTGGGCGTCGCTGAGGTTGATCGCGACGTCGACGTCGTCGAAAGGCATGTACACCGGGCAGCGGTTGACCGTCTCCCCGATCAGCACCCCGGCCGAGCCGATCGGCAGCTGGCAGTGACGGTTGGCCACCAGGTTCTGGCCTTGCAGGGCCATGCGCTGCCCGCCGAACAACCGGGAGAACCCGCGCGGGGTCTTGGGTTTGCCGGCCGTGGTCAACAGCACCGTGGTGCGCGGCGGCTGGCCCGGGGCGACACGCACGCGGGTGATGGTGTGGTCGGCGCGCGCCGACCACCACACGTCGGGCCCGCCTGGCGCGGTGTAGGCGGCGGTGTAGGAGTCGCGGCCCTTGATCATCGACCACTTCTCTCGCACGAAGCCGATGTCGATGGCGTGGTCGTAGTCGTCGAAGCTGCGCCCGCAGACCGCGTCGATGCCGTGGCTGGCCAGGGCGTCGGCGATGCGGGTCGCCGAGGCCACCAGGTATCGGGCCAATCCCTTGAGGCCTTCGTCGCGGCGTTGCGCCGATTTGCGGGTGCGGTCGGGTTCGGCGCGCAACATGATCCAGCTGCGGCGGTGGGCCGGGGCCGGGTCGGCGCCGATCACCTGCTGGTAGAGGCCGATCACCTCGGGGGCGGCGGTGTGGCCGACGCGGTAGCCGGCCGACACCACGTCGGCCTCCAGGTCGGGGCAGTGCACGCTGAGCAGTTCCTGCAGCAGGCGGGTGTCCAGGACATCGTCGGTGTGGGCTTCCCCGTCGACGATGACGGTGGGGGTGAACGGGCGCGGCTTGAGTTCGATCACGGCGATCAGGTGGTCGCGCCGCCACCGCACCGCGACGTGGTCGCCGGGTTTGACGGTGGCACCGACGACGGGTTCGGAGGGGACGTCAGGCGGGCGGCGGTGCAGGCGCAGCCAGCGGAACACGGTCGCGATCCAGCCGGTGACTCGGCGGCCGAAGAAGGTGACGAAGGCGATGATGGCGGCGACGGCGACGATGGTGACCCCAATCCACCAATGCGGGGTGTGCAAGAAAAGCAGGATGCACACCGGGGCCAAGATGGCGAGCACCAGCGCGTGGCCGGTGCTGAACCGCAGCCGTACCGGACTGGACAGTGTTCTCATCGGCGCCTCAACGCCCGTGCCAGCAGGGAGCCGAGGCCCAGCGCCGCGACCAGACCCACCGCCGAGAGCGCCACGATGGTGATGGGCCGATGGTCAGGTCCCGGCGGGAACACCGGCGTGGGCAGGCGCCGCACGTTGGGTTGCGCCGCTGCTGGGCCGGCCGGGACGTCCCATGTCAGCGCGGCGACGGTGTTGATGACACCGGCGCCAACCACGTTGTCGACGCCGCCGCCGGGGTGGCGGGCGGTGGCGGTGATGCGGTTCATCACCTGCACGGGTGTGAGGTCGGGGAACTTCTGGCGGATGAGCGCGGCCAGTCCGGAGACGTAGGCGGCGGCGAAGGAGGTGCCGGCGATGGGCACCGGACCTTCGCGGCCTTGCAGCGCGTTGACCGGATCACCGCGGTCGCCGAGGGCGATGATGTTCTCCGCCGGCGCAGCGACGCCGACCCACGGCCCGTGCATGGAAAACGAACTGGGCGCACCGGTTTGGCCGATGCCGCCGACAGACAGCACCAGCGGCGCGTACCAGGCGGGGGTGACGACGGTCTGCACCTTGTTCCAGCCGCGGGCGTCGTCGGGATTGGCGGAGTCGGGCAGCGGGTTCTGCGAGCAGTCGCCGCCGACGTTGCCGGCCGCGACCACGACGACCGCGTTCTTGACGGTGACCGCGTAGTTGATGGCCGCGCCCAGGCTGACTTCGTCGATGGGCCGGGTGACCTTGTAGCAGGCGGCCTCGCTGATGTTGATGACGCCCGCGCCCAGGTTCGCCGCATGCACCACCGCGCGAGCCAGGCTGCGGATCGATCCGGCGGCCGGGGTGGCGTTGGGGTCGTTCGGATTGGGTTGTGTGCCAACGGGTTCGAAGGCTTCGGAGGTTTGTCGGATGGACAGCAGCCGCGCGTCGGGGGCGACGCCGACGTAGCCGTCGGTGGGTGCGGGCCGCCCGCCGATGATGGCCGCGGTAAGCGTGCCGTGCGAGTCGCAATCCGACAGTCCGTTGCCGGGCTGGTCGACGAAGTCCCCGCCGGGTTCGGCCGGCACCCGCGGTGAGGCGTTGACGCCGGTGTCGACGACGGCCACGGTGACGCCGGCTCCGGTGGCGAACTTGTGGGCCTGGGCGACGTCGAGATAGGTGTCGCTCCACGGCGGGTCGTGAAACACCGAGTCCGGCAGCGTGGTCGGCAGCGAGCACTGGACGCGCTGTTCGGTGGGCTGGTCGGGTCCGGTGACATCGGGTGGGACGGCACCGGGGTCAATGGCGGGCGGGGTGATGGCCGACGCGGAGGGCGCGGTGACCAGCGCCAGCGCCACCGTCATCAGCACGATCCGGTGCACCCCGGAATCACTCCGTTCATTGAGCCGCTGGGAGAAGTCTGCGAGAAGTTTAGACGTTGCCGGTGGGGAAACGGCGGTATTCGCGTCGGCCGTCGAGTGTGCGCCGTCGGCGGCGAGAGTTACACCTGGGCGCCGTTTCGCCGTGATTCCCGCCGCTGGCGCACGCTCGAAACCGTGGGTGCACGCTCGACGCCAGCCCGGGCCGCCGTCAGAGCTCGATGGGCACGTGCTTCTCGGCGCACGCGTCGCGCACCGCGGTGAGCACGTCCTCGGTTCGCAGCGCCTGCAGGTCCTCGACCGTCACCGAACCCTTCGCGCTGCGATGCTGCGCGGCAACCCGCGAGTCACGCAGCCGCTCGGCTCGTTCGATCACGTTGCGGGCGAAGCGGCCGTTGTGCATGGCGTCGATGCCGTGGATGCCGTCGGGTGCACAGTAGGCGCGCAGGGTCGCGCAGGCGGCGTTGAGCGCCTCGGCGGCCGCGGGTTCGATGACGGTGGCGCGTGGCTTGCCGTAGCGGATCGCGATCTCGACCAACTCGTCGGGCGTATAGGACTCGAACCGCAACTTTCGGTTGAAGCGACCCGCCAGACCGGGGTTGACGGTCAGGAATTCGTCGACTTCTTTCTCGTAGCCGGCACCGATGAAGCAGAAGTCGAAGCGGTGCACCTCAAGCGCGACCAGCAATTGGTTGACCGCCTCCATGCCGATCATGTCGGGGCGGCCGTCCTGGTGGCGTTCCACGAGTGAATAGAACTCGTCCATGAACAGAATGCGGCCCAGCGAGCGGTTGATCAGTTCATTCGTCTTGGGCCCGGACGCCCCGATGTGTTCTCCGCAGAAGTCGGCGCGCTTGACCTCGATGATCTCCGGGTGCCGGACGATGCCCAGGCCGGCGTAGATCTTGCCGAGGGCTGCCGCGGTGGTCGTCTTGCCCGTGCCGGGTGGGCCGACCAGCAGCACGTGGTTGGTCTGGTTCGCCACCGGTAATCCGGCCGCCAACCGCAGCGCGCGGACCTCGATCTGGTCTTCGAGTTCGGCGACGGCGCGCTTGACTTCGGCGAGTCCGACTTGGTTGTTCAGCAGCGCCCGGCCTTCCTGCAGTAGTTCGTTGCGCCGCTCCTCGTGTTCGGCTTCGGTCCGCTCCTGCGCGGTTCGCTGCGTGCTGACATCCCACTTATCGGTGCGCGTGTTGATGGTCTGTTCGTCGATGATCGCCAGTTGCAGCGTGGGGTCAGCCAAAGCTTGCTTCGCCGCGTCCAGCAGTGCTCCGTTGATACTGGCCTTCGACAACCAGATCTGCGCTTGGTGTTCGTCACCCAGCTGTCGATGAGCCATCCCCCGCACGTACGCGAGATCTGCTGCGATCAAGGGGAAGTCGGCCGGGTCGATGGCGGTGAGCGCATTGTCGTTGCGCCGGTGCGCTGACTGCGACGAGCTACCGTATAACTCGACGCGATCGCTCCAGTCGAGCGCGACCCGGGCCTGACCGAGGTGCGCGGCGGCGTGGGCAGCCAAGGCACACGTCGCCGCCGTGACCGCCGACATGATGATCGCCTGCGGCGGCAAGACTGCGGCGGCCACGGAGATGACATCCGGCCAGCGTTGAGCCGCGAACATCAAGTAAGCACTGATGTATTGCTGCCACTGGTGATTCTCCCAGTTGTCCAGGAGCGCCGGATCTGCAAGCAGCGCCTCGGCTTTCGCGTATTGGCGATCGTCGATCAATGCGCTGGCCAGTGCCAGTCCGGCGTGGGACGCCTCGGTCACCGAAATCGAGAGATAAGGGCCGGCCTTGATGGGCGCGGACAGCCGAACGCCCAGCCGATTCGTTTCCCGGTGCAGCCGAGATCCGTAGGCGTACAACTGCTGCACCGTCGACAACGATTCGTCACCGGCGGCGATGCGGCCCAGCCAGGCGTCTGCCATAGACGGGTCGATCTCGGTGGCTTCCCGGAACCGAGCGGCGGCCGCATCAGCGTCGTTGTCCAACAGGGACATCGCTTGATCGAACCGCTTACGGGCGGCGGCTGTCGTGGTGGCGCTGATCATGGTGAGTCTGCCGATTCCAGCTCGGTCGACCGCAACGATGTGGGCTCGGCAGAGACGTAGCGGTTCTCGGCGCGGAACAGTTCGACTTCGACCGAGTGCACTTGGCCGGCGGCGGTCACCGCCAGTGTGGCCGGCCCGATCTGTGTGATCAGCACGTTGGCGTTTCCTCGATAGGCTCTGTCGGGTTCGCCAACGGAAATGAGAGTGTTCGGGCGAGGCGCCGGCGTCAGCGTTCCATCGATGACGCTGACGGTGGTGCCAGGAACCGGCTTTGGCTCGTCGGTAATGATGACCTCGGGCATGCGAAGGCTGTTCCATCGCTGCGTGTTCCGAGTGTGAACGGTGACCCGCTCCCCTGCCGCAGCGAGCCGCACGATGATGCGCTTGGCCAGCGCGTCCGCGGCGGCAATGTGGACGCGACTGAACTCCCCCGGGTCGTCCAGTGGCAGCAGCATTCGGTTTCCAGCACCCACCTTGCCCAGCAGCACGCCGGACGGACCAATCGGCAACACAAGTGGGCCGTGCAGCACTCCGCGACGAATCCCCCGCAGCGTCGGCAGCGGGCCGCACATGTTGGCGGCCAACGCTTGCGCCTGCTCACCCGGCAACGTCTGCAACATCATGTTCGGAGGCGCCGTCGGTGGCTGCGCACTTCGTACGGTCACCGTAGCGGTAACAGTTCCGTCGCCGAAAAGCGTGACATTCTGCACGATTGCGTCTGCACGAGCCGACCAGGCTTGTGCCAATGCCTCCGCCGCCACGTCGCTCGGCCGGTACCAGTACGTGGTCATCCAACCGTTCTCCCCGCGCAGGGACCGCCACCGGCGGTGTCCGGCGTCCAGTGCGGATCGGCCAAGTCGTCGTTCCAACTCCACGATGTCGGTAGCAGTAGCCACCTTGGCGCGCACACCTTGTTGCCGCAAATGCGCGCTGATGCGTTGTGCGACTGCCAAAGTCGCGGTGCCGACCGAGGTCCGCCATTGCAGCGACTCGGCGTTGTCGAGCGCGTTGATACGCACGATCAACCACGTTTCGCGCTGACCGGCATACGGTGGGGTGCCGATGAGTGTGTCGTAGACGCGTGGATAGTCACCGGTGCTGCGCCGGCGCGCCCCGGCGCTGACCACGCTCAGTGAGTCGACGCGCAAGCCCAAACTCTGCGCAAGCAGGGGTTGCAAGCCGGCAACATCGCCCACGTTCTCCGTCTGCGTCGACAGCGACCCGGTCAACAGCGTTGGTGCATGGGGTTTTCCGAGTAGCTGTACGGCAGCCACAGCCACACCATCCTGGAAGCGGATCCCGCCGCCCGCTCGGTCATTGGCGACGGTGACGGGATCCCGCCACTGGATCGGTTGGTGTCGGCGGCGCCATAGCGTGAGCCAGGACCACACCGGCTGGCCTCGCCACCGTACGACACCGACAGCGGCGCCAATTGCCAAACCGACTGCAGCGCCGAGGAATCCGCCGGCCGCCCAGCCGAGGACGGCAGCGGTGAAGACACTGACGATGACGGCCAGCTTGATGATCACCGTCATCGGGCTCGCCGTGCTCTGGTGATCAGGGACGCGGCCGCGACCACGGCCACGACTACGCCGGCGAACACCACTGCAGCGGTGCGCGCGCGATGGTCGGGTGCCGGCGGGGCCACGGCGGGCTTGACTATCCGGGTGCGAGCGGCAGCCGGAAGCCGTTCTCCCGCAGGGACGTCGAAGGTCAGCGCCGCCACCGGGTCGACGACGCCGTAGCCGACCTGGTTGTCAACTCCCCGCGGCGGGTTGTGCGCCGTCTGCAGAATGCGGTTCACGATCTGATGCGCGGACAAGCCGGGATACTTGGCCCGGACCAAAGCGGCGACACCGCTGACGTAGGCCGCGGAGAAGCTGGTGCCCCAGATCGGCATGTTCTTGTCACCGGGGCGGATGGGCGGATAGGCGTTGACCGGTCCAGCCGTGGTAGGTGAGAGCCCCATGATGCCGACCCCGGGCGCCGCGGCAGCTACCCACGGTCCGGCAAGGCTCTTGTTGATCGGTGCTCCGGTGTTATCGACCGCGCCGACGGACAGCACGTAGTCGGAGAACCAGGAGGGCGACGAGACGGTTTTGACCTGGTGCCAGTCCCGGGGATCGCCGGCGTCCAAGGGATCAAACAACGGGTTCTGCGCGCAGCCGTCCTCGCTGTCGTTGCCCGCTGCCGCAACGATCACCGCGTCCTTAACGGTGGCGGCGTACCAGACGGCTGCGCCGAGGGCGCCCTGGTCCAGCGGGTCCGCCGCCGAAACGCAGGAGGTGACACTGATATTGATGACTTTGGCGCCCATGTTGGCGGCGTGAACGACAGCGCTGGCCAGTGTGGCGATCGAGCCGGCTTTCCTGCGTATCTCCATGTCACCCGGCCCAGGGTTGACTGGCTCGTATGCGCGCGATGACTGTCTGATCGAGATGATGACGGCGTGCGGGGCGACGCCGACCACGCCGTCGGGCGCACCCGGCGGCGGGGAAGGCACCTCCGGGTTGTCGGGTTGGTCGGGCGCCGGATCTCCCGGTGCGTTCGCCGGTTCGTCCGGCGGAGGTGGCGGAGGAGGCGGCGCGGGTTTGGTCTCGGTGATCGTGACCGGTGTCGGCGGCGGTGGTGGCGCGGGCGGTGGCGGCGGTCCGCCCGGGGGCCGCGGCGCGGAGTCGGTCGCGGGCGGTCCCGCCGGTGCGGGGAACGCCGGTGCGCTCGGCATCGGAGCGGGCATCGGACTACCCTGCGGCGCAGCCGCGATCACTGACGCGACGATGGTGCCGTGTGCGTCGCAGTCCATCAGCCCGTCGCCGCTCATGATGTAATCCCCGCCGGGAACCACGCGCAGTCGTGGGCTGGGGTTGACTCCGGTGTCAACGATCGCGACTGGCACTCCATTGCCGGTCGAGTATTGCCAGGCCTTGCTGACGCTGAGCATGGTGAAGCCCGGTGCGGTCATTGCAACGTTCGGGTTGCCTACGGTGATGGTCCGAGCACACATATTGCTCTGCCGCATCGGCTGATCCGGGCTGGGCTTGCCGTCGGCCGGGACCCGGCCCGGATCGACCGTCGGGGGCGGGATCGCTTGGGCAGCAGGAAGATTTGCGGGCAGCGCGACGAGGAGACTGACCACAGCCATCGACCAGACCTGTCGACTCCTCATCTCATTCGCACCCAGGTGAACAGCCCACCGATCCAGGCCGCCAATGGCAGCGCCACGATAATGGCGGCAATCTCGATCCATTCGGCCGTCATGCGGACCAATGGTGTGAATCTGGTGACCGGCACCAGCAACGCCGCAAGCAGCCCGGAACCAGCGAATCCGGCCAGTGCCAGTGCTGCCCAGAGCACTCCTTGCCCCGATGCAAGAGGCGTATGCACAACATATTTGACAACGCCGGCTCCGGTGGCTGCCGCAGCACCACTTACCAGCGCCACGGCCTGACGCTTGTCGGCGAACGCGCGCCCTCGGCTGATGAAGATCACCACAAACAGCGCCGCCAGCACCGCGGCGGCGGTAGCGCGGTCCCGGCCCGGCATCAGTGTTGCCCACACCGCTGCGGGAAGGGTCAAGCCCGCGCCCACACAGATACCGGTCAGCACGCTGTTGGCGCGTATCGCGGCGGCGGCGATCTCGGCGCCGCGCGGGGTGGTGTCGGTGTTGGTTTCTTCCTCGGCGGAGTAACCGTCGCTCACGGGTGACACGGCGTCTGCGGGCAGGCCGGCGCTGCGCCGGAAGAGGTCGCGACCGGTGATGGATCCGAAGTACGGCGGGCGGATGCGGGCGACCCACAGCGCGATCGTCGGCGCCACCGTCAACACGAGCAGCAGCACGACGAGACTGCACATGCCCAGCCACTGTGCGGGAACCGCCCACCACATCCGCACCGCGGCTACCGCCCCACCAAGTGCGCACACCGTCACCACCGTCGCGGCGGCATTGCTGTGGCGATGCGTCATTGCGGCCACTGCGCACGTCAGAACGCCGGCGGCCAGAGCTGCGATGAACACATGTGCCGAGATCAACTTGCCGGGTGCACCGGCACCAAAGGCGGCCGCCAGCAGAGGAATTGCCAGCCAGGCCAAGCCGTCGATCATGTCATTGCGGTGCGGCCACCACCGCCACACCGACAGCGCGCCGCCCGCGGCCAGCAGCCCGGCGCTTCCGGTGACGATGCTCGGCAATAGTGAGTCGTCGAAAAAACGTTGACGCACAGCTAATCCGAGGACGATGGCGGCTGCCATGGCCAGGATGAACAGGGCGGTATGCGCGGCGGTCTGGACGGTGACCGGCTCGAAGAGCTTCTTGCCTACCCTGGCCAGTCCAGTAGACAACGACTCGTACTGCGGCTCGAACGATTCCCCTTCCACCGCAGGCACCAAGACGAGGGTGGCGCCGTCCTCGACTCCAAGCTCATCGAGTGTTTTGGTGACGTCGAGTCGGACACCGTTGGCTTTATGCAATTCGTATCCGACGCCAGATTCGAGGCCGGTGAGGCCGCGGCGCTTGAGTTCGTCGTTCAGTAGCTCGACGACGTCGTCGATGAACACCTCGACCGGCACTGATGCCGGATAGACCTGCGAGATGAGGTGCTCCCCGCAAACGACAGCCACGGCACAACGAGCCGGAAACGAAACCTTGGCCATTTAACGCGGCCTGTCGGCATCCGGAATGTACTTGTCGGCCAGCGCCGCGGTGATCTCGAAAAGGCGAAGCCGCGTCTTCTTCTTCAGCTCGTGCCGGGTGTCGATGATCCCGCCTTTCGCGAGATACAAGTCATAGGGCATGAACTCGACAGTCGCGCCCGACTGACCAAAACGCTCGGTGAGGTATGTCCGTGCTTCCGGGTCGTATTTGTTTCGGCTGTCGTTCAGCACAACGGTGCTGCGAGACACCAATTCGTGGTAACCCATTGACCGTAGGAGGTCGATCGAACGAGTGACCGGCAGCGACGTGTCAGCGGTCAGGCCGGATACGAAAACCAGAGAGTCGCATGACTCGAGCACCGCCTTCATCACCGGATGTTCGAGGTCATCAGAGGTATCCACCACGATGACGGTGTGGGTGCGACGAAGCCGGGACAGCACTCCGGTGAACATTGACGGCACCAGCGGTCGCGGTTGGTCTGAGGCCCGGTTTCCGGCCAACACGTCCAGGCCGATGCTGTTCTGGCCCAGATGTTCTCGTATGTCGGCGTAGCCTTGGACATCGGTATCGTTGAGCACGGCCGAATAGTCGCCCGGCGGAGACTCATCGATCCGGCCGGCGAGCGTTCCGAAGCCTGGCGCGGCGTCGATAGCGACGACGTTGTCGGGTCGGCACTCGCGAAAGACGGCACCGATGCATGCGGTCATCGTGGTCTTGCCGACGCCGCCTTTTCCGGACACGACGCCAATGACGTATTGCCTGCGGATGTGACGGCGGATGCGCTCCTGCAGTTCTCGGTAATGCCGCTCAGCCGGTGACTCACCAAGGTTCATGGTGCGAAACGAGGCGCTATAGACGAACTTTCGCCAACCCGATCCGGGCGGGATCTTGCGCGGCGCCACCATGTCGGAGATGCGCAACGTTCCTGAAACGGAGTTGTGGGGCTGATAGCGCGCGGGTGGCGTGTCTCGGTGATTTGTTCCGGCTTGTTCCAACACTGGGTGCGAATACCTCTCGACTACACAACTTTTCGGTACGAGTGCCAATCGTGTTCGGCGGGCAGTCGCCGCATCATCTGGTTGACTGCGGCAGCGATGTTGGTCTTTGTCCCTGGGGCGACGATCATCCACTTCTTTCCCGAGGATTCAACGTCCTCGGCGACGAGGCGGCCCTCGGGAGTATCGACGATGGTCACCGCTGCGCCGTCAATGTGGGTGCGCGCGGATCTACCCGTCGCTACCCCGGACTGGATGGCGACGATCGAGGCTTGCGCCGACTGGGCTGGATCTGCGGCGAGGCTTAGGATCCGAAGTTGTTCACTTTCCAGCCGCTGCTCGGCCAGAAACGCGGTTAACCCGTCCGGACTGGTGGCCGCGGCGCGCAGCGCGTCGGCGTCCACAGTGACGGGGCGCAAGCGCGCCGAAGTGTGCTCGCCGCATAGGCGGTCGATCTGCGCGGTCACCACCGTGCTGGCGGTTTGCTCTGCGTTGGCCGTCCCGGCGCCGCTGATGCGAATCAGTTCCTCGTGCCGCTCCAAGGCCACCCACCACTGGGCGAACCTGGCCAGCAACACGCGGGCCGGTTCGGTGTCCCCGGGGCGACGAATCTGCACGAATAACGCCACGTCACGGCGATGGAGGACGGTCAGCCACTCCACAACGGTGCTGTCCACGACGTCGAATTCGTCGATCACTCCGGCAGCCCGCAGCTCCGATGTCACGGGATGCTGGAGCGCCAGCGACTTGGGTTCGACGCTGGGCAACAGCGGCCGCAGTCCTAGCTCAGGGGCCAGGGTCTCGATGCCGGTGAGCACTTGCAGGGCCCACAGCCCGTCGACGGTGGTGGTTAACACGTTGTCCCTTAAACACGGTCCCAGGGCGCACTTCTGGGGTACGCCCTGGGCTTCTGCAGCTTCGCCACGATGACTAGGTGAACAAGGTGCCCATCTGCGCATCGCACGCCTGGGCCATTTCGTCCACGTTGTGCACCGTGTGCGCGTGACGGCTCACGGTTTGAATAAGGTCTTCGAGGCCGCGCAACATTTGCTGTTGCGCGTCGAAGAATGCTGTCGCGCCGTGCCCCTGGAAAAAGTCGGCGAGTGCTTGGGTCATGTTCAACACATCACCGTGGATTTCCATCAGCTGTGCCGCTTGGGAACCGACTTCGCCGGCAAAGCCGATGACCGCTCCGTGGTTATAGACAATTTGATCTGACATGACAGGGTTCCTTACCTAATCAATTCGGTGGGGTATTGGGGACAGCGACTCGACTCAGACGGACTGCGTGCCGCCGCCGAACACACCGTTCAAATTGTGGGAAGCATCCGCTTCATGGTTCTCCATCAACACGGCCGCCTGGCCCAGCCCGTGGGCCAACCGTTGGCCGCCCGTCATGATCTGCTGTAAGTCGTGATGGATGTGGCCGGCGGTGTTGAGGGACGTGGAGCCGGCGTCGCCGGCCCATCCGGTCGCGCTGACGATATTCTCGTGGCCGCTCAGGTACTGGTTGGCTATGGCGGCGGCCTCTTGCAGCCGCGTTTCTATGCGTTGCTGGGTGCTTCGCAGCAGTTCCGGAGTGACAACGGTCGAGTTTGCCATTATTTACGTCTCCCTCAATTAATTGCGCTTCCCGGGCCGGGATCGGGGTAAAGCTAATGCAGCCGCAGTCAGCTGTCACTTCACTCACCCCGGGGGCCTGCAGGGGGCCGAACAAGCTGTTTAGTGCACACGAGGATTCTGCACGTGTCAAACGTTGTTGTGGGCCGAATGCCGCGAATACCCGCAGTGCAATTCGGCTCCGTCGCACCTGGAATGGTCGTTTGTCAAATGGCTGTACGAGTGCTCAGCCAAAGTCTTTTCATAAGGCGCTGGCCCCGTCGGCGGTGCCGTCGCCGTCCGTGTCGGTCAACCGCACGTTCCAGCGGCCGTCGCCATCGGTGTCGACGTACCCGGTTACGCCTGCCTCACTAGCGCAGAGCACGCGGTCGGCGACGCCGTCGCCGTCGGTGTCGATCAGCCGGTCATCGGGCTGGCCGTGGCCGTCGAAGTCGACCAGCGGACCGCCGGTGTGCTCGACACCGTCCAAGCCGAACCAGCGCAACTGGCCGCCGCGGTCCACCGCCACCGACCAGGTGCCCGCTCCGTCGTCGGTGAAGTAGCTCTCCGGGCTGCCGTCGTTGTCGACGTCGAGGACGCCATGATCGGCCAACCCGTCGCCGTCCAGGTCGGTTAGCGCGTCGTCGCGGAGGCCGTCGCCGTCGAGGTCCAGTCCGATCGCGTCAAGTTGCCCGTCCCCGTTGAGGTCCAGATCGAATGGACGGTTCCAGATGTGCGCGGTGCCGTCGTCGGCGCCCAGGCAGTACTCCACGCTTCCTTGGACGCCGCGTCGCGGTTAGGCGTTCCCACGTTCTTTCCACCACTTGAGCAGTTCGGCGGTCGCGTCCTCGTTGGACAGCGGCCCGCGGTCCAGCCGCAACTCCTTGAGGAAGCGCCACGCCTCCCCCACCTGCGGGCCGGCCGGGATACCGAGCAGCTCCATGATCTGGTTGCCGTCCAGGTCCGGGCGCACCCGGTTCAGGTCTTCCTGGGCGGCCAGCTCGGCGATGCGCTTTTCCAGCTGGTCGTAGTTGGCGCGCAGTCGCGCGGCGCGGCGCTGGTTGCGGGTGGTGCAGTCGGCGCGCACCAGCTTGTGCAGCCGCGGCAGCAGCGGCCCGGCGTCGGTGACGTAGCGGCGCACCGCCGAGTCGGTCCATTTGCCGTCGCCGTACCCGTGGAAGCGCAGGTGCAGATACACCAGCTGGGAGACGTCGTCGACCATCTGCTTGGAGTACTTCAGCGCCCGCATCCGCTTGCGGACCATCTTGGCGCCCACTACCTCGTGGTGGTGAAAGCTCACCCCGCCATTGGGTTCGTGCTTGCGGGTGGCGGGCTTGCCGATGTCGTGCAGCAACGCCGCCCAGCGCAGTACCAGATCCGGGCCGTCATCTTCCAGTGCGATCGCCTGGCGCAGCACGGTCAGCGAGTGCTGGTAGACGTCCTTGTGTTGGTGGTGTTCGTCGATGGCCATGCGCATGCCGCCGACTTCGGGCAGCACCACATCACCCATCCCGGTCTGCACCAACAGATCGATGCCGGCCACCGGATCGGCGCCCAGCAGCAGCTTGTCCAGTTCGGCGGCCACCCGCTCGGCGCTGATCCGGGCCAGCTGCGGGGCCATCTCCTCGATCGCGGTCCGCACCCTTGGTGCGACGTGGAACCCCAGCTGAGAGACGAACCGCGCCGCTCGCAGCATCCGCAGCGGGTCGTCGCCGAACGACACCTCCGGGGACGCCGGGGTGTCGAGCACCCGGGCACGCAGCGCGGTCAACCCGTCGAGCGGGTCGAGGAACTCACCCGGGCCGCTCGGGGTGACCCGCACGGCCATCGCATTGGCGGTGAAGTCGCGGCGCACCAGGTCGTCGTCGAGGCGGTCGCCGAACCGCACTTCGGGATTGCGCGACACCTGGTCATAGGTGTCGGCGCGGAACGTGGTGATCTCCAGGCGGTAGTCGCCTTTGCCTGCGCCGATGGTGCCGAACTCGATGCCGGTGTCCCACAACGTGTCGGCGAAGGGCCGGAGGATCTTCTGGATCTGCTCGGGCCGGGCGTCGGTGGTGAAGTCGAGGTCAGGACTGAGCCGCCCCAGCAGCGCGTCGCGCACCGATCCGCCGACCAGGTAGAGCTGCTGGCCCGCGGCGTCGAATGCCGCGCCGAGTTCGCTGAGCACCGGCGCGTGCTTTTGCAACGCGCGCGCGGCGGTCAGCAGATCGGCAGTCTGGGCGGGTTCAGCCACGTTCGATCAGCCTAGTCGGGCGTTGGGCCGCAGCGGGTGTGCGCTCAGGGTTTCCAGTGAGCGTCCAGGGCGACAAATCCGCCGAATGCCCGCCACCACCGCACGCTCGAAGCCCCACACGCACGCTCGCCGCCCAAGCCGCCGCGGCCCGCTCAACCGGCGAGTGCATCCGGAAGACACGCCCGTGCCAGCTAATATCGCTTGAATGTCCGACGGCGAACAAGCCAAACCACGTCGACGCCGCGGCCGGCGTCGCGGTCGTGGCGGCGCGAGTTCAGCCGAAAATACTACGGACGGCCAGGCGACGCAGGACACCACCCCGACTCCGGCGACCGCCAAGGGGCGACGGACTCGCCCCCGCCGCCGCGGATCAGACAAGATGCGTACTGTGCACGAAACCTCGGCCGGCGGACTGGTGATCGACGGCATCGACGGCCCGCGCGACGAACAGGTCGCCGCACTCATCGGACGCATCGACCGGCGCGGCCGCATGCTGTGGTCGCTGCCCAAAGGCCATATCGAACAAGGGGAAACGGCCGAGCAGACCGCCATCCGGGAGGTGGCCGAAGAAACCGGAATCCGGGGCAGCGTGCTGGCCGCGCTGGGCCGCATCGACTACTGGTTCGTCACCGACGGTCGGCGGGTGCACAAGACCGTGCACCACTATTTGATGCGCTTTTCCGGCGGCGAGCTGTCCGACGAGGACCTCGAGGTCGCCGAGGTGGCCTGGGTCCCCATCCGCGACCTCCCGTCGCGGCTGGCCTACGCCGACGAACGCAAACTGGCCGAAGTGGCCGACGAACTGATCGACAAACTGCAAAGCGACGGCCCGGCCGCGCTGCCGCCGCTGCCACCCACCACACCGCGCCGCCGCCCCCAGACCCACTCGCGCACCCGACACGCCGACGCACCCGGCCGGCAGAACGGGCACGGGCCCAAGCCGTGACGGGGCTGCGACTTCGGTGCGCCGCACTGCTGCGCCTGCTCGCGGTGATCGGCATCATCACCGGCCTGGATCTGGGACTGACCGTCGCCGCCGCGGCCCCGGACGCAACCGCCGGCGAACCCACGCCCACCCCCTTCGTCCAGGTCCGCATCGACCAAGTCACCCCCGACGTCGTCACCACCACCAGCGATCCGGTCGTCAGCGTCAGCGGAATGGTGATCAACATCGGGGACCGCCCGGTCCGCGACGTCATGGTCCGCCTCGAACACGCCGCCGGGGTCGCCTCCTCGTCGGGGCTGCGGACCTCGCTGGACGGCAGCACCGACCAATATGAGGCGGCCGCGGACTTCCTGACGGTGTCCCCGGAACTGCAACGCGGCCAGCAGGCCGGCTTCACCCTGACCGCGCCGCTGCGCTCGCTGACCAAGCCGTCACTGAACATCACCCAACCCGGCATCTTCCCGGTCCTGGTCAACGTCAACGGCACCCCCGACTACGGCGCACCCGCCCGGCTGGACAACGCCCGGTTCCTGCTGCCCGTGGTCGGCGTGCCCCCGGACAAGGCCGGCGACATCGAATCGGCCGTCGCGCCGGAAACCACCAAGCCGGTGTGGATGACCATGCTGTGGCCGCTGGCCGACCGGCCCCGCCTGGCCCCCGGCGTCCCGGGCGGCACCATCCCGGTCCGCCTCGTCGACGACGACCTGGCCACCTCGCTGGCCACCGGCGGCCGGCTGGACACCCTGCTGGGCGCCGCGGAGTTCGCCACCAGCCGCGATGTCGATCCCGACGGCAGCGTCGGGCGGGCGCTGTGCCTGGCCGTCGACCCCGACCTGCTGGTCACCGTCAACGCCATGACCGCCGGCTACGTCGTCTCCAACGCCTCCGACGGCCCGGCGAGGGTGACCAGCACGGCCGCGGCAGTGAGCGTGATCGCGAACAGTACCTTGCCGTAGGCGTTGGAGTGC
>NZ_LZLE01000160.1 GCF_001673155.1 Mycobacterium sp. 1423905.2
TTACTCGGCGGCCGGGTCGTCCTACTCCTCGACCCAGCTGGCCAGCAGCCCGACGGACGCGCCGGCGTACGGCTGCAGCATCGGCGCACACCAACTGCCTAGCAAATTCAAATACGCCACAAATGACGCTTCGGCGCGGTGGGTTCAGTACTGCCGGACCACCGCGCGGGGCGCCGTACGCCATCGGGCGCGTCCGTCGGGCTGCTGGCCAGCTGGGTCGAGGAGTAGGACGACCCGGCCGCCGAGTAACACCGGACGGACCCAGTCGCCCAGTTCGATCACCTCACCGAAGCGCGGTTCGCGGTGCTGACCGTCGCGGGCATGGTCGATGGCCGAGTGGGCGTAGAGGTCATCGACGGTCATTTCACGCGGAAGTCCCTCGAGCCCGGGCAAGGTGATGAACAACCCGTCGTTGCCCGACAGGTGCAGTCCCACGGCGGCCAGCGCGCCGATCACTCCGCCGTGGGTGCCGCCGTGGCCGGACAAGTGGATGCCCGTAGTCGCGGCCACCCGGTGTGCCTGCTCGGGGCACAGGACCTCTACCTTGGCGCGACGGCCGAAGTCGACGAGCAGCGCAGCGGAGTCAATGTGGGCGGGGATGGCCACGGCCAGGCCGGGATCGGCATCGGGCGGGCAGACCCGTTCGAGAAATCGCCCGGCGAGTTCGATGAGGTCGCTTCGCACGGTGCGCGGGTCACCGCCGCGGCTACACAGGGCAAGGCAGGCGCTGGAATTGTGCGAGGTGTAGGGGATTCGGTCGTCGACGAGCAACTGGTGGCGCGTGGCGCCGGCCGCTCGCGCCAGCCCGGCCGCTTCCACCTCTCGCAACAGCGCCCGTGCCCGGCGGCCGGTTCCCGGGCTGCGCAGGTTGTCGGTGTCGTCAATGCCGATCAAGAGGTCGACGCCGGACAGGACGCTCATCAGGGATTGACCACCAGGGCGGTGACGTCGCGTACCCAGCGGTCCGTGTCGAGATCCGACCCGACGAGCTTGAGTGTGTTGCGTCTGGTGAGGTTGAGAATGACTCGCTCGGAGAGTTGGGCCGCCGTCAGCGTCTGGGCGGGGTCGCGTCCCTCCACGCGGACGGCGGTGACGCCGGTGGCGCCGGCGTCAGCAAGGACCGATGTCACCGACGGTCCGCGCTGGACCTGGGCGCCGTGGGACTGTGGCGTGTGAATCTCCAGCTGTGGAAGTTCCTTCAGCCGCGACATGCCCACGTGGGCGAGCACCGCGCCGTTTTGCCGGACGACGAGTGCCGTCGCGCCGCTGTGTGTCGCGCATCCGCCCAGCACGCCGACGACTGCCACCAGCACAGTCAGTCGGCCCGCGACGCTCGGCATACGGCCAGCTTAGATTTTCGCATTGTCGGAGCAATAGGCCTATATCGAACCGCTGCTGCGGATTAATGTGGCCGTGTGACGACTGCGCTGCGGACTGCGAGTTGGCCGGCGGCGGGTCGGCTACTGGCCCGGGAGGCCGGATTCCCCGGGCTGGCTGTGGTGGCGATAGTGGCGTCGGCCGACGTGCGGATGCCGATGGCATTGCCCGGCCACCGCGCTCTGCTGTGGCTGACCATGCTGGTGGCGACCGCTCTGGTGACCCGCGCCCGGTGCGCGGTGCTGGCGGCGGGAGCCGGCGCCACGGTGGCCACCGCGGCGCTGCAGTTGGCGCCCGGCCCGTGGGCAAGCGCACGGTACCTGGCCGCCGCGGTCCTGCTGTGCGGGGTGTCGGCTGTCGGTCGCCGGTGGCTGATCGCCGTGGCGGCCGCGCCGATTCACCTCGTCGCGCTGGCCGGCGCTGCCGTTGATGCGGACAAAGTGGTATTCCACTTGGGCTTCGGGTTCGCTGCAGGAGTGCTTGGCTGGGCCGTCGCCGCCGCGGTCGACCGCGCGGCTAGACCAATGGACGGCCGGTCCGGATCCGCCGGTCGAGGTCCCACAGCAAAACGTTGAACGGGAAATGCCGGATGACGCCCGGCATGAGGCGATTGACACCGGCCAGCGCCGCCACCAACCGGTCGAAACGCCGTTGCTTGGCGGCGTCCCACGGCAACCGCATCTCGTCGCGGAACCGTTGTGGCAGAAAGCCCGTAGTGATCAGCAGGGCGAGGCCTTCGGACAGTTGCCGCAGCGGCCGCGGCAACACGACGCCGCGAACCCGGGAGACCGCGATCGGATAGAGGTATTCGCGCACCGCGTCGTCGATGTGCACCTTGTCCAGCGATTCCTGCCAATACCGGTCGAAGGCCGCGCGGTCCTTCGGCCACATCTCCGGTGGCACCTGCAAGGTGGTGCCCATCGCCATGGCTTCTCGGTAGTGGCGCTCGGCTTGCTCGTCATCGATCTCGCCGACGAAGGTGCGGTAGATGTCGACTCCGCCCTTGTACAGGCAGGCGGCCACCCACAGCTGCAGGTCGACGTCAAAAGCGTTATAGGTCACCGGGCTTTCCGGCAGCGAATACACCTGCGCATGCGCGCGGTTGACGGCCCGACGGTAGGCGGCCTTCTGCAGGTCGGAGCCCGCGGTCGCCACCGCAAGGTAGGTGAAGGTGGTGCGCGCCCGCTTGATCGGATGCAGGTCCACCCGCCCGCTTTCCACCCGGCTTTCCATCACGCCGTAGCCCACCCCGGGCCGCGCCAGTTGCATGATGACGTTGGCGGGTCCGGCCAGTAGCGCCACGCCCATCAGTGTCTGGTCGAAATTGACCCGCTTTGCCGTCCGCGACCACCGCGGCGGGTCGGCCATCGGCCGCTCGACATGCGGAAGCGGCCGGTGCATCGTTTCCTGGCTCGTCATGGCATAACTCCCGCGTCGGCTAATTGTGGTAACACCTGTTTCCCGATATTGTCGGTACCCTGGCCTGGTGTCAAGGGTGGCTGATCAGCAGGCGGCCGACGCCGCCAGCGTGCGGCCCTACCGGGGCGTCGAGCCGGCCGAGCGGCTGGCCGCCCGCCGGCGCCAACTGCTGGCCGCCGGGCTCGATCTACTCGGCGCGGACCAACACGACAGCGCCGAGTTGACGGTGCGCGGTGTCTGCCGGCGCGCGGGATTGTCGGCGCGCTACTTCTATGAAAGCTTCGCCGACAAGGACGCATTGGTCAGCGGCGTGTTCGACTGGGTGATCGCCGAACTGGTCACCACCACCCAGGCCGCGGTGGCCGCCGTACCCCCGCCCGAACAAAGCCGGGCCGGCATGGCCAATATCGTGCGCACCGTCGCCGAGGACGCGCGCATCGGACGGCTGCTGTTCAGCACGAAGCTGGCCAACGCCGTGATCATGCGCAAGCGCGCGGAGTCCAGCGCCCTGTTCGCCATGCTCTCCGGTCAGCACGCCATGGATAGCCTGCGCGCACCGGCAAATGACCGGGTCAAAGCCGGCGCCCACTTCGCGGTCGGTGGCGTGGGGCAAACCATCAGCGCGTGGCTGGCCGGCGACGTGCGCATGGCACCCGACGAATTCGCCGATCACCTCGCGTCGCTGCTGGACGAGCTGACCAAACCCAGCCTCTACTCCAACGTCAAGGCAACAGAGGGAACTGCCACAGCCGCCGTTCGGGATCAACCAGCACCCGGGCCTGGCTGAGGCGCAACACGCGCAGCGCACCCCCGATCAGCAGACAGGCCATCGGCACTTCGATCAGCATGGCCGTGATCACCGACAGCCACGCGTCCTCGGGCCCGGCGGTCATCAGGTCGAACCAGGCGTCGCAGATCAACAGCACGCCGGTGGTGAACCCGGTCAACAGCAGTAGCAGCCGGCGCAGATAACCGAAGATCGCCGTTGCCGCCATGAACGACATCAGCAGAATATCGAAGCCGATCCAGGTGACCGGCCAGTTATGCGCGACGTACTTCTGCGGCAGCGTCGTGGCCAGGTACCCGATCCACGGGATCATGACGATGCAGCCGCCGACGATCAGACTCAGGCGGATCTTGCGCATGCGGTCGAGGGCTTGCGGGTCCTCGATTTCCTCCACGGGAAGTTCGAGCCGGGTGATCAGGTCTCGCCGCTGCTCGGGCGTCAGCGCCGCAATCTGCAGGTCGGTCAAGATGGCTTGAGTCATGCCCGTTGATTTCCCCGGCGCGCGTGGTTCTAACGGTCAGTGGGTGGCGGTCACCGCGGGTCGCCGGTCGGCCGCCGTCTTGGGCACGGCTTGGGTGTCGCTGTCGACGAATTCCTTTGTCCAACACGCAAATTCGAGGGTTATGCCGTCGGGGTCCTGGAAGTAGAAGGAGCGCACGTACACCCCTGGGTGCACGGTCGCCGAAACCTGCATCGGGCTTTCGTCGTGGTTGAGGATGGGGCCCACTCGAACACCCTTGTCTTTGAGCCGCTGGCGGTAGTCGTCGAACTTCTCGGCCGGCACGTGGAATGCGAGATGGTTCATGGTGCTCACCGCGCTGGTGATGTCACCGATGCCCGGTATGGCGCCGGGCGAGGAGACGCCCGGCACTCGGTCCGGCGCATCGGCGAACCAGAAGAAGGCCACACAGTCCCCGTTGCCGGCGTCGAAGAAGAAGTGCTGGCCGGCGCCACCGGGCAGGTCCAGCGACTTGATCAGCGGCATGCCCAGGATGTTGCTGTAGAAGTCGACGGTGGCGGCCATGTCCGAGCAGACCAGCGCGACGTGATTAATGCCGCCCAGCTCGAACTCGGTGTTGGTGTTATGCGGCTTGATCATGGCGCAACTCCCATCTGGCCAAGCAACGAATCTGAATCTAACATCAGGTTCAGTTTCAGGGGAAGGTGCGTTGTGACCACGTCGGACCGGGCGGGACGCGCGACGCCCTACCCGACGCATCGCGGGCGCCGGACCCAAGCGGCCATCGACAACGCCGCCCGGACGGTCATCGCCCGCAAGGGCATCCTGGCGACGACGATCGCCGACATCGCCGCCGAGGCAGGTCGATCGACGGCGTCGTTCTACAACTATTACGACTCCAAGGAGGCGATGGTCCGGCAGTGGGCCGTGCGCTTCCGCGACGAAGCCAACCAGCGGGCGTCGGCGGTGACCCGCCACGGCCTGACCGACCGCGAGCGCGCGCACGAAGCCGCGGCCGCGCATTGGCACACCTACCGCCACCGGTTGGCGGAGATCATCAGCGTTTCGCAGCTCGCCATGATCAACGAGGACTTCGCGCAGGACTGGGCGCAGATGTGCGCGATTCCGACCGCGTTCATCGCCGATACGGTCCGACGCGCCCAAGCCGACGGCCACTGCACCGACGACAACCCGCAACTGATCGCCGAAGCGATCGTGGCGATGTTCAACCAGTTCTGCTACATCCAGCTCAGCGGCGGCAAGGAACCTGACGACCAGGCGTGCATCCGCACGCTGGCCAACATCTACTACCGCGCTATCTTCGGAGGATCGCTGCATTGACTCCGCACACCGGCACCCCTGGCGTGACTCGCGAGTTCGTCGGACTGCCGTCGCGCACGGCCGGACGGGCCGGCGCCGGCGGGCATCCATGCCAGGGGTTGTATTACCACGAAGTGGGCCGTAAGCCGAAGGTGGCGATGATCGCCACGCATTATCAGATCGACTTCTCCGAGCACTATCTCGCCGAGTACATGGCCGCCCGCGGCGTCGGATTCCTAGGTTGGAACACCAGGTTCCGTGGCTTCGAATCCAGCTTCCTGCTCGACCACGCGCTGGTCGACATCGGCGTCGGGCTGCAATGGTTGCGCGACACCCAAGGAGTCGAAGTTGTTGTGCTACTCGGCAATTCCGGGGGCGGGTCGTTGATGGCCGCCTACCAGTCCCAGGCTGTGGAGCCCAATGTCACTGCGCTGGGAGGCATGCGGCCCGCGGCCGGGCTGACCGAGCTACCCGCGGCGGACGGCTATGTGGCCACCGCGGCTCATCCCGGTCGCCCGGAAGTCCTGACGGCCTGGATGGACGCCGCCGTGCTCGACGAGAACGACCCGATCGCCAGCGACCCCGACCTCGACCTGTTCGACGAGCGTAACGGGCCGCCGTATGCACCGGATTTCCTGCGCCGCTATCGCGCCGCGCAGACCGCCCGCAACCACGCCATCACCGAGTGGGCCGAGGCGGAGCTCAAACGCGTTCGCGCGGCAGGGTTTTCTGACCGGCCGTTCACGGTGATGCGGACGTGGGCCGATCCCCGCATGGTCGACCCCACCATCGAGCCGACCAAACGGCAACCCAACATGTGCTACGCGGGCACCCCGGTGCGGGCCAACCGCTCCGCCCGGGGTATCGCTGCGGCATGCACGCTGCGCAATTGGCTGGGCATGTGGAGCTTGCGGACGGCACAGACCCGGGCACAGCCGCATCTGAACCGCATCACCTGCCCCGCGCTGGTCGTCAACGCCGAAGCCGATACCGGCGTGTTCCCGTCCGACGCGCAACGCATCTACGACGCCCTGGCCGGCACCGACAAGGTTCAGGCCACGATCGACAGCGACCACTACTTCACCACGCCAGGGGCGCGCAGCGAACAAGCCGACCTCATCGCCAACTGGATCGACCAACGGTGGCGCTGACCGTCCTCGCCCACTTCGTGCCCGGCGCCCAAGTGCTCGATTTCGTTGCGCCGCACTCAGATTGGCTGAACATCCGCTGGTGCGCCGAGGAGGACGACGCCACGTTCTACCGCGAGCTGCCCGAGGCGGACGTGATCTGGCATGTGCTGCGGCCGGTATCGGGGACCGATCTGCGCCGCGGCGCTCGCCTGCGGCTGGTGCACAAGCTGGGCGCGGGGGTCAACACCATCGACGTCGACACCGCCACCGAATGCGGTATCGCGGTGGCGAACATGCCGGGCGCCAACGCCCCGTCGGTGGCGGAGGGCACCGTGCTGCTGATGCTGGCCGCGTTGCGTCGGCTGCCGCAGCTGGATCGCGCCGTTCGCCAAGGCCGGGGTTGGCCCGCGGACCCACAGCTGGGCGAGACCGTGCGCGACATCGGCGGCTGCACCGTCGGTCTGGTCGGCTACGGCAACATCGCCAAGCGCGTGGAAGGCATCCTCGCCGCGATGGGCGCCACGGTGCTGCACACCAGCACCCGCGACGACGGGCACCCCACCTGGCGGCCGCTGCCCGAATTGCTGACCACCAGCGACATCCTCTCGCTGCACCTGCCGTTGACGACCCGCAGCCGTCACCTGCTCGACGCCGCAGCGCTGGCGCGAATGAAACCGACTGCGGTACTGGTGAATACGTCGCGCGGAGCGATCGTCGACGAGGCGGCGCTGGTCGACGCGCTGCGCGCTGGCCGCCTGGCCGCCGCCGGGTTGGACGTATTCGACGTCGAACCGGTCAGTCCCGACAACCCGCTGCTCGACCTGCCCAATGTGGTGCTGACGCCGCACGTCACCTGGTACACCGCCGACACGATGCGGCGCTACCTGACCGAGGCCGTGGCGAACTGCCGCCGGCTGCGCGAGGGCCAGCGGCTAGCCAACGTAGTCAACCAACCGGCCGGTTTGTAGTTTGGAAGGTGCTGGGCTCAACGGCGCCGAAAGCATGGGAAGGCGAACAATGCCGATCGCAATAAGTCCTGAGCATCAAGACCTGGCGGAATCGGTGCGGTCCCTGGTGGCGCGGGTGGCGCCGTCGGAGGTGCTGCACGCCGCCTTGGAAACAACACTGGAGACTCCGGTGGACAACCCGCCGCCGTACTGGCGAGCCGCAGCTGACCAAGGCCTGCCGGGCGTGCACCTCGCCGAGTCGGTCGGCGGTCAAGGTTTCGGCATCTTGGAGCTCGCCGTGGTCCTCGCCGAGTTCGGATACGGTGCTGTGCCCGGGCCGTTCGTACCGTCGGCGATTGCCAGCGCGCTGATCGCCGCGCACGATCCCGAAGCCAAGGTGCTCGCCGAGCTGGCCTCGGGTGCCGCGATCGCCGCCTACGCGCTGGACTCCACTCTCACCGCCACCCGCCACGGTGATGCGCTGGTAATTCGCGGTGAGGTGCGTGCGGTTCCGGCGGCGGCGCAGGCCTCCGTGCTGGTGTTGCCGGTGGCCATCGACAGCGGCGAGGAATGGGTGGTGTTGCGCGCCGAGGAACTCGAGATCGAACCGGTCCGCAGTCTCGATCCGCTGCGGCCGGTGGCCCACGTCCGGGTCAACGCCGTCGAGGTCGGTGACGATGCGCTGTTGAGCAACCTGAGCATGGCGACCGCGCACGCGTTGATGACCACGTTGCTTTCAGCGGAGGCCATCGGCGTGGCGCGCTGGGCGACCGACACGGCCTCGGAATACGCCAAGATCCGGGAACAGTTCGGCCGGCCGATCGGCCAGTTCCAAGCCATCAAGCACAAGTGCGCGGAGATGGTCGCCGACACCGAGCGCGCCACCGCCGCCGTGTGGGACGCCGCCCGCGCGATCGACGAGCAATCCGGCTTCGAATTCGCCGCAGCGGTGGCCGCAACGCTGGCTCCGGCCGCCGCACAGCGCTGCACGCAGGACTGCATCCAGGTGCACGGCGGGATCGGCTTCACCTGGGAGCATGACACCAACGTCTATTACCGCCGGGCGTTGATGCTGGCCGCGAGTTTCGGACGGGCCTCGGAATATCCGCAGCGCGTGGTGGATCTGGCGACCACCAGCGGGATGCGCCCGGTCAACATCGACTTGGACCCGGAGACCGAGAAGCTGCGCGAGGAGATCCGGGCCGAGGTCACCGCCCTGAAAGACATGAGCGACCGGGAAGCACGCAAGGTCGCGATCGCCGAAGCCGGGTGGGTGCTGCCGTATCTGCCCAAGCCGTGGGGCCGGGCATCCAACCCGGTCGAGCAGGTCATCATCGCCCAGGAGTTCACCTCCGGCCGGGTCAAGCGGCCCCAGGTGGGCATCGCGGCGTGGATCATCCCGTCGATCGTCGCGTTCGGCACCGACGAGCAGCAGCAGCGGTTCCTGCCGCCGACCTTCCGCGGCGAAATGATCTGGTGTCAGCTGTTTTCCGAGCCGGGCGCCGGGTCGGACCTGGCGGGCTTGTCGACCAAGGCCACCAAGGTCGACGGCGGCTGGCGCATCACCGGCCAGAAGATCTGGACCACCGCGGCGCAGTATTCCCAGTGGGGCGCGTTGCTGGCCCGAACCGACCCCAACGCGCCGAAACACAACGGCATCACTTACTTCTTGCTGGACATGAAAAGCGAAGGCGTGCAGGTGAAGCCGCTACGCGAGCTCACCGGTCACGAGATGTTCAACACCGTCTACATCGACGACGTCTTCGTGCCCGACGACTGCGTCCTGGGTGAGGTGAACCGGGGCTGGGAGGTCAGCCGCAACACCTTGACCGCAGAGCGGGTGTCGATCGGCAGCAGCGAGGCCAACTTCCTGGCCACCTTGGCCGAGTTCGTCGAGTTCGTCCGGGACGGCCAATTCGACCAGGTGGCCCGGCACCGCGCCGGCCAGTTGATCGCCGAGGGCCATGCCGCCAAGCTGCTGAACCTGCGCTCCACCCTGCTGACGATTGCCGGCGGTGACGCCATGCCCTCGGCGGCGATCTCCAAGCTGCTGTCCATGCGGACCGGTCAGGGCTATGCCGAATTCGCGGTGGCGTCCTTCGGCACCGACGCCGCGATCGGCGACACCGACGAGTTGCCGGGCAAGTGGGGTGAGTACCTGCTGGCCAGCCGTGCGACGACGATCTATGGCGGCACCTCGGAGGTGCAACTGAACATCATCGCCGAACGGCTGCTCGGCCTGCCGCGCGATCCGTGACGGATCGGGACTACTCGGCCTTCTCGCTCTCCTTGTCGGCCTTGTCGTCCTGGTCGTCCTTCTTGTCGGCTCCGTCCGCCTTGGCCTTGTCGTCCTTCTTGTCGGCCCCGTCCTTGGCCTTGCCGCCGCCTCCGTCGGCCTTCGACTTGCTGTCGGACTTACCCTTGCCGCCCTTACCACCGCTGCTGCCGCCGCTGCCGGAGTCCTCCGGATCCATCTCGCGCAGTTCGCGCTTGAGGATCTTGCCGGTGGGGTTGCGCGGCAGCTCGTCGAGGAATATCACTTCGCGGGGCACCTTGTACCGGGCCAGGTGATCGCGGACATAGTGCTTGAGGGTGTCCTCGTCGAGGTCGGCATTGCCCTTCTTGACCACGAACGCCCGCAGCCGGTGACCCCACTCCTTGTCCTCGACCCCGATGGCGGTGGCCTCCTCCACGTCCGGGTGCCCGTTGAGCAGGTCCTCGACCTCGGCCGGGAAGACGTTCTCGCCGCCGGAGACGATCATCTCGTCGTCGCGGCCGCTGATGTAGAGCAGCCCGTCGTCACCGAAGTAGCCCACGTCACCGGAGGACAGCAGACCGTCGATGATCTGCTTCTTGCCACCGCCGGTGTAGCCCTCGAACGGAAAGGCGTTGCCGACGAAGATCCGCCCGATCTCGCCCTGCGGCAGTTCCTTGCCGTTGTCGTCGTAGATCTTGACCTTCACACCCTTGACGACGGGACCCACCGTCGACGAGTTGTGTTGCAGGTGCTTGGGTTCGGCGATGGTGGCGAAGGCGATCTCGGTCGAGCCGTACATGTTGTAGATCACCGGGCCGAGGTCCTTGAGCGCGCGTTCGGCGAGGTCGGCGCCCAGCGCCGATCCGGAGACGAAGACGATCTTCAGGGTGGACAGGTCGGGCTTCTTGTCCATCTTCTCGATCGCATCGAGGATTCGGGACAGCATCACCGGCACCACCACCATGGCGGTGACCTTGTGCTTCTCGATGTCTTCGAGGACCAGCGGCGGCTTGAACTTGCGCCGCAGCACCAGCGTCGAGCCCAGGAACATCGCGATGGTGCCATGCAGGAAGCCCAGGGCATGGAACATCGGTGCGGGCAGCGAGGTCACCTCGTTGGCCTTGAACGGGACGTGCGACAGGATGCCGCCGACCGGCGCCAGCGTGGGTGGGGTGCTGCGGTTGGCACCCTTCGGGGTGCCGGTGGTACCGCTGGTCAGAATGATGATCGACGCATGCCTGCTGGCCTTGGGCGCCGGTTCGTTGCTGCTGCGTTCGATCAGGTCGGCCAGCGTCTCGTCCTCGCTGCCCGAGGACTCGTCACTGTCCGGGTTGGTGCCCAGAGCGCGCAGCTTGCCCAGCTCCGGCTCGGCTTTCTGCACCGCCTTGGTGTACTCGTCGTCGTAGATGATCAGTTTGGCGTCCTCGCGTTCGGAGACCTCCTTGATCTGCGGACCGGAGAACTCGCTGTTGAGCAGGATGATGCGAGCACCCACCCGGGCGGCGCCGAAGTAGGCGATCAAGAACCAGCGACTGTTACGGGCCAGGATGGCCACCCCGTCGCCGCCCTTGACGCCTTTTTCGATCAGGCCGTTGGCCACGGCGTGCGCGGCCTCGTCGAGCTCTTTGAAGCTGAATTCGCCGTCGTCGTCAATGCACGCCGCCCGGTCCGGGTGGCGCCGGGCGTTGAGCGACGGCAGCATGCCGAACTCGCCCCACTTACGGATCTCGACAGCCATGGCCGCGTAATTTTGCGGCGGCTCGAGCCGGAACGCGCCCGACTCGAAGATTTTCCGCACGTAGTGCAGTTCGGCTGCGCCGCGTTCGACGTACTGCTGAATCTTGGAGACAGCTTGACCGGGCAGCCCAGGCAGGTCACTGAGGTTAGGCATGACTTCACCATATGTGACGGGCGTCGCACTGCTGTCAAGAAGCTCCCCCGAATTACAGTGGACTTCCATGGCCCGCCCGGTGTCGTTCGAGATTGCTGGGCGTGAGGTCGCCATCACCCACCCGGACAAGGTGATCTTCCCGGACCGCGACGACAGGCCTGGCATCACCAAGCTGGACCTGGTCCGCTACTACCTCGCCGTGGCCGACGGGGCGTTGCGGGGCGTGGCCGGACGGCCGATGATCCTGAAACGCTTCGTCAAGGGCATCTCGGTGGAGGCGGTGTTTCAGAAGCGGGCGCCGGCGAACCGGCCCGAGTGGGTGGACGTCGCCGAACTGCACTACGCCTCCGGCACGTCGGCCGCCGAGGCGGTGATCCACGACGCCGCCGGACTGGCCTGGGTGATCAACCTGGGTTGCGTCGACCTCAACCCCCATCCGGTGCTGGCGGGCGACCTCGATCATCCCGACGAGCTGCGGGTCGACCTTGACCCCATGCCCGGCGTGGACTGGCAGCGAATCCTCGACGTCGCGCTGGTGACCCGCGAGGTGCTCGAAGATTACGGATTGGTCCCCTGGCCGAAGACATCCGGATCCCGAGGGTTTCACGTTTACGCCCGCATCGCGCCGCGGTGGCCGTTCAAGCAGGTGCGGCTGGCCGCCCAGACGATCGCGCGCGAGGTGGAACGCCGCGCGCCCGAACTGGCCACCAGCCGGTGGTGGAAGGAAGAGCGCGAGGGCGTCTTCGTCGATTTCAACCAGAACGCGAAGGACCGCACCGTCGCATCGGCCTACTCGGTACGGGCCACTCCGGACGCGCGGGTGTCCACGCCGCTGCGCTGGGCCGAAGTGCCCGCCTGCCGGCCCCAAGACTGGACCATCGACACGGTGCCGGGCCGATTCGCCGAATCCGGGGACCCGTGGGCGGGCATGGACGACGCGGTCGGCGGCCTGGATCGGCTGCTGGAGCTGGCCGAGGAAATGGGTCCACCGGAGAAGGCGCCGAAGGGATCCCGCAAGTCCGCCGACGGTCGTCGCCAGTCGTCGATGCCGCTCATCGAGGTCGCCCGGACCAAGACCAAGGACGAGGCGATGGCCGCGTTGGACGTCTGGCGTGAGCGTCATCCCGCCGCGGCCGAACGTTTAGAGCCGGTCGACGTGTTGGTCGACGGCATGCGTGGACCCAGCTCGATCTGGTACCGGATCCGGATCAACTTGCAGCACGTACCGGCCGAGCAGCGGCCGCCGCAAGAGGAGCTGATCGCCGACTACAGCCCTTGGAAACGGGAAGAGCGGGGCGACCAGCCGAAGCCCCGGCCAAGTAACTGACCACTTCGTAAAACACGCGATACTCTCACGCTGTGCAACAGGGATGGAGTCGGCGGGGATTCTTGCACGTCGCCGGGGCTGCAGGACTGCTCGCAACGGGCGCCGTTGGGTCCGGATGCTCCAAACCGAAACCGCCGCCGGGCACCGCGGGGGGCGGGGCGGTCACGATCACGCACCTGTTCGGCGAGACCGTCGTCAAGGAGCCACCCAAGCGGGTGGTCAGCGCCGGTTACACCGAGCAGGACGACTTGCTGGCCGTCGGCGTGGTGCCGATCGCGGTGACCAACTGGTTCGGCGACCAACCGTTCGCGGTGTGGCCGTGGGCGCAACCCAAACTGGGCGCGGCCCAACCGGCTGTGCTCAACCTGGACAACGGAATTGCCGTCGACCAGATCGCCGGATTGAAGCCCGATCTGATCGTGGCCATCAACGCCGGCTTGGACGCCGACACCTATCAGAAACTCTCAGCCATTGCCCCGACGCTGGCTCAGTCCGGCGACGACGCGTTCTTCGAGCCGTGGAAGGAGCAGGCCACCGCCGTCGGCCAAGCGGTGTTCCAGGCCGACCAGATGAAAGCGCTGATCGGCGCCGTCGACCAGAGATTCACCGATATCGCCGCGAAAAGCCCGCAGTGGAAGGGTAAGAAGGCGTTGCTGCTGCAGGGCAGGTTGTGGCAAGGCGGCGTCGTCGCGACCCCGGGTGGCTGGCGCACCGACTTCCTCAACCAGATGGGTCTGGTCGTCGCCGACAGCATCAAGCCCTTCGTCGCCTCCAACCGCGCGGTCATCCCGCGTGACCAGATCAAGCCGGTGCTCGATTCGGCCGACGTGGTGATCTGGACGACCGAGAGTCCCGAAGACCAGCAGGCGTTGCTGGCCGACCCGGAAGTGGCGGGCGCGCAGGCCACCGCGCAGAACCGGCACATCTTCACCACCAAGGACTTGGCCGGCGCGATCGCCTTCAGTTCGCCGCTGAGTTATCCCGTGGTCGCCGATCAACTGCCCCCGCAGATCGGCAAAATCCTGGGCTGAGTGAGCTTTCGTTAAGGCAGCTCTGGCAGTGCTCGAAGATTCCTGGCGGCGCCGCCGAATCCGGCGTTACTTTGAGAAGTATGAGTGTGACGGATTTCTCCACGGAGCCCGCCCTGGCGTGTGACGTCCTCGACTATGGCGACCGCGCGCTCATGTTGCAATGCTTAAGCACCACAGCGGTTTTGGCTTGGACCGATGCGTTGCGCGCCGCCGCGCTGCCCGGCGTGGTGGACATTGTCCCCGCCTCGCAGACCGTGCTGGTCAAGCTGGCCGAGCCGCGCCACCAAGGCGTCACCCGGCAGCGGATCCGCAAAATGCGGGTGGCGCCGCCCGACGGGCTGACCGACGACAACGACGAAATAGTCATCGACGTCATCTACGACGGGCCGGATCTGGCTGAGGTCGCCGAGCACACCGGATTGACCACCGCGCAAGTGATCAACGCGCACACCGCAACCCGGTGGCGAGTGGGGTTCAGCGGTTTCGCCCCCGGCTTTGCTTACCTGGTCGACGGTGACCCCCGGCTGCGGGTCCCGCGCCGCACCGAACCGCGCACGTCGGTGCCGGCCGGGTCGGTTGCCCTGGCCGGCGAATTCAGTGCGGTGTACCCGCGCAAATCCCCCGGCGGTTGGCAGATCATCGGCCATACCGAGGCGGTTCTCTGGGACATCGATCGGTCCCAACCGGCGTTGCTTATGCCGGCCATGTGGGTGCAGTTCCGCGCTGCGTGAGGAGGTTCACCGTGACAACGCTGGAAATCTTGCGCAGCGGGCCGATGGCCATCGTCCAAGATCTGGGACGACCCGGCCTCGCGCACCTTGGTGTCGGCCGGTCCGGGGCCGCCGATCGGCGCTCACACACCCTGGCCAACCGGCTGGTCGCCAATCCCGACGACCGGGCCACCGTGGAAGTGATGCTGGGCGGTTTTGCCGCCCGGGTCCGCGGCGGCGACGCGGACATCGCCGTGACGGGCGCGGACGCCAGTCCGACGGTCGACGGAAATATGTTTGGCAACAACAGCATTCACCATGTCCGCGACGGCCAGGTGATCTCACTGAGCACCCCGCGCGCCGGCTTGCGAACGTATCTGGCGGTGCGCGGCGGCATCTGCGTCAAGCCGGTGCTCGGCTCCCGCAGCTACGACGTGATGTCGGCGATCGGACCCTCACCCCTGCGGGACGGAGACCTGCTGCCGGTCGGAGATCACACCGCCGAGTACCCCGAACTCGACCAAGCCCCGGTCGCCGCCATTCCCGACGACGTGGTCGAGTTGCTGGTGGTCCCCGGACCGCGCGACGACTGGTTCGTCGAACCCGACGCGCTGGTTCACACCGTCTGGGTGGCCTCCGATCGCAGCGACCGGGTGGGCATGCGACTGCAGGGCCGCCCGCTGCAATACCGTAACCCCGACCGGCAGCTACCGAGTGAGGGCGTCACCCGTGGCGCAATTCAGGTGCCGCCCAACGGGTTACCGGTCATACTGGGTCCCGACCACCCGCTCACCGGCGGCTATCCGGTCATCGGTGTGGTGATCGACGAGGACATCGACAAGGTGGCGCAGGTCCGGCCCGGCCAGCACGTACAACTGCACTGGGCGAGGCCTCGCCGAACGTCCCAGTGGTGAAGCCGACACCCGCGATGGCCTCTAGCCAGGTCCACACCGCCCGCCTGGTCCACACCGCCGATCTCGACCACGACACACGTCGACGCACCCGCGAGATGGTCACCGCGGCGTTTGCCGGTGACTTCGGTGAAAACGACTGGGAACACGCGCTTGGCGGAATGCACGCGCTGATCTGGCATCACGGCGCGATCATCGCCCACGCCGCGGTGGTGCAACGTCGGCTCATCTATCGCGGCCAAGCGCTGCGCTGCGGTTACGTCGAAGGCGTTGCGGTGCGGGAAGACTGGCGCGGGCAGGGTCTGGTGAGGGCGTTGCTGGACGGCGCCGAGCAGGTGATGCGCGGCGCGTATCAACTCGGTGCGCTCAGCTCTTCGGCTCGGGCACGCAACCTCTATGCCGCACGCGGCTGGTTGCCCTGGCGCGGCCCCACCTCGGCGCTTTCCCCCACCGGCGCCATCCGCACCCCTGAGGACGACGGATCGATATTCGTGTTTCCGGTCGACGTCGAGCTGGACACCTCGGCGGAGCTGATGTGCGACTGGCGCGCGGGCGACGTGTGGTGATCACAGGGCCTGATCACAGGGCCTGATCACAGGGCCTGTGCGGCGCAGTGATCGGAAATTCACGCCCGGGTCACTGCGGGAAGCGCGCGGGCAACATCGAATTCCTAGCGTGATCGGCATCGCCGGTGACGATAGGAGTTCGACGAATGTTTTTCCGCGGCCGCTCACATGTGCTGTCCAACTGGGACCCCGAGGACGTGACGGCGTGGGAAGCCGGCAACAAAGACATCGCCCGCCGCAACCTCATCTGGTCGGTCGCCGCCGAGCACATCGGGTTTTCGGTGTGGTCCATCTGGTCGGTGATGGTGCTGTTCATGCCGACGTCGGTATACGGCTTCTCCGCGGGCGACAAGTTCCTGCTCGGGGCCACCGCAACACTGGTCGGCGGCTGCCTACGGTTCCCGTACACCTTCGCCACCGCGAAGTTCGGCGGCCGCAACTGGACCGTGTTCTCCGCACTCGTGCTGCTGATACCCACCGTCGGAACCATGTTCCTGCTCGCCAACCCCGGGTTGCCACTGTGGCCCTATCTGCTGTGCGCCGCGCTGGCCGGCTTCGGTGGCGGCAACTTCGCCTCCTCGATGACCAATATCAACGCCTTTTACCCGCAGCGGCTCAAAGGATGGGCGTTGGCACTCAACGCCGGGGGCGGCAACCTCGGGGTGCCGGTGGTCCAGATTGTGGGATTGTTGGTCATTGCCACAGTCGGTGACCGCCAGCCCTATTGGGTGTGTGCGGTGTACCTGGTGCTGCTGGCCATCGCGGCCGTCGGCGCCGCGCTGTATATGGACAACTTGGAGCAGTACCGCATCGAGTTGCGCACCATGCGTGCGGTGCTCAAAGAGCCACACACGTGGGTGATCTCACTGCTCTACATCGGCACCTTCGGCTCGTTCATCGGGTTCTCGTTCGCGTTCGGCCAGGTGTTGCAAATCAACTTCATCGCCGGCCACCAGAGCGCGGCACAGGCTTCGTTGCACGCCGCTCAAATCGCCTTCCTCGGGCCGTTGTTGGGCTCGCTGTCCCGCGTCTACGGTGGACGGCTCGCCGACCGCGTCGGCGGCGGCCGCATCACCCTCGCTGCGTTCTGCGCGATGATCATGGCCGCCGGGATCCTGGTCGCCGCAAGCACTTTCGGTGATCACGTATCCGGGCCCGTCCCCGCCACCACCATGGCTGGCTACGTGGCCGGGTTTGTGGCGCTGTTCATCTTGTCCGGCATCGGCAATGGCTCGGTCTACAAAATGATTCCGTCGATCTTCGAGGCCCGCAGTCATTCGTTGCCCCTTGCCGAGACGGAACGGCAGCAGTGGTCACGATCAATGTCCGGCGCGCTGATCGGTCTGGCGGGAGCTATCGGCGCGCTGGGTGGTGTCGGCGTCAATCTTGCACTGCGGCAGTCCTATTTGAGCAGTGGCACAGCGACCGCCGCGTTCTGGGCATTCGTCCTGTTCTACCTGGGCGCTTCGGTGCTGACCTGGGCCGTCTACGTGCGGCGGCCATTGACCGCAACCGCGCCCGTCACGCCGGAGAGCGCCACCGGACTGGCCTACGTCTGATGCGGTGCCCTCAGGGAGTTACCAGAGAACTAGAAACCAACTTACAGCCGATAAACGCCCAATTGAGTTGACTGCCTTGGCTCCTCGATGTGAGCATCAACTGACGCGGCGGCCAATGTCTCTTGCTCGTGACGAGTGAGCGTCCGCTCAGCGACGTCCACGAAAGGTAGTCCCCCAATGCGCCGCGACCATCGTCTGGCTATGTTCGATCCCGAAGACACAGCGGCCTGGACGGCGGGCAACAACAAGGTCGCTCGCCGGAACTTGCTGTGCACGATGGCGGGTGATCACGTGGCCTTCTCCGTCTGGACGCTGTGGCCGGTGATGGCGTTGTTCATGCCGTCATCGGTTTACGGTTTCTCCGCGAGTGACAAGTTGCTGCTCGGTGCGGTGGCCACACTGGTGGGTGGCGCCGCCCGCATCCCGTACACGTTGGGAATCGCCAAGTTCGGTGGCCGGGACTGGACGATGTTCTCGGCGTTCGTGTTGCTGATTCCGACCGTGGCCACCATCGTGCTGTTGGCCAACCCGGGACTGCCGCTGTGGCCGTATGTGCTGTGCGCGGCCATGACTGGGCTTGGCGGCGGCAACTACGCGGCGTCCCTGGCCAACGTCAACGCGTTCTATCCCCAGCGGCTCAAAGGCGCAGCGTTGGCGATCAACGCCGGTGTCGCCAATCTCGGTGTCGCGGTGATCCAATTGGTCGGCTTGCTGGTTTTGGCCACCGCCGGACACGAAGCGCCGTATTGGGTCTGCGCAATCTACTTGGTGCTGTTGACCGTCGTCGGTATTGCGGCCGCACTGTTCATGGACAACTTGGAGCATGGTATCGAGGTCGGGCACCTGCGATCGATCCTGTTCGACCGTGACACCTGGGTGATTTCGCTGTTGTACATCTGCACCTTTGGATCGTGGATCGGTTTCTCGTTCGCCTTCGGGCAGGTGCTGGAGGTGAATTTCTCCTCCAAAGGGGAGAGCGCCAAGCACGCCTCCCTGCATGCGGCGCAGATCGCGTTCGTCGGACCACTTCTGGGGTCGCTGGCGCGGATCTACGGCGGACGGCTGGGTGACCGATTGGGCGGTAGCCGCGTGACCTTGGGCGTCCTCACCGGCATGATCGCCGGCGCCGGGCTTCTGGTGGCGCTCAGCACATACGGTGACCGACACGCGGGCACCACACCGATCACACTGGTCGGCTCCATCGTCGGTTTCATCGTCTTGTTCATCTTGGCCGGCATGGGCAATGGATCGGTGTTCAAGCTGATTCCGTCGGTTTTCGAAGCACGCAGCCGGTCTTTGCAGCTGGGCGAGACCGAACGTCGCCGTTGGTCGCGGGCGATGGCGGGTTCGCTGATCGGGATCTGCTCGGCGGTCGGCGCACTCGGTGGCGTGGGCATCAATCTGGCGCTGCGGGAGTCCTACTTGCGCAGCGGGACCGAAACGGGCGCATATTGGGTGTTCTTGACTTCCTACCTGGTTGCGGCGCTCCTCACCTGGGTGCTGTACGTGCGCCGGCCGAACTCCGCCTCACTGGTCCGCGCAACGCAGCCTGCGACGGACCTGACGCGAGTGTGACTAACACCCCACCGTGGGCAATGCGTAAGCAATTGCGCGGTAATGCATCTGAAACGTGTCAGGCATAAACAAGTAATATGGCCCAGTCAAACTCTGCGCCACTGACCGGTTACCGGATTGCAGTGACTTCAGCGCGTCGCGCCGAGGAGTTGTGCGCACTGCTGCGCCGCCAGGGCGCCGAGGTGTGCAGCGCCCCAGCGATCTGCATGATCGCCCTGCCCGACGACGACGAACTACACGCCAACACCGAGGCGTTGATCGCCGATCCACCCGACATTCTCGTCGCCCACACCGGCATCGGTTTCCGCGGCTGGGTCGCCGCCGCCGAAGGCTGGGGTCTGGCCGGCCCATTGCTCGACTCCTTGGCCTCGGCCCGAGTGGTGTCGCGGGGCCCCAAAGCGACCGGCGCGCTGCGCGCGGCCGGGTTGCGGGAGGAGTGGTCGCCGGAGTCCGAATCCTCGCACGAGGTGCTGGAATACCTGCTGGAGTCGGGAGTGGCCGGCAAGCGCATCGCCGTCCAGCTGCACGGCGCGACAGACGCCTGGGACCCGGCTCCGGAATTCCTCACCGGCTTGCGCTCGGCGGGTGCGGAGGTGGTGGCGATCCGGGTGTACCGATGGAAGCCAACCCCGTTGGGCGGCGACTTCGACCAGTTGGTGACCGGGATCGCGCGGCGGCAATTCGACGCGGTCAGTTTCACGTCGGCGCCGGCCGCGGCGGCGATGCTGGAACGGGGCCGCGAGTTGGACATCGAGGAACAACTGGTGGAGGCGCTGCGCACGGGGGTGCACGCGATGTGCGTCGGTCCGGTGACGTCGCGACCGCTGATCCGAAAGGGCATCCCCACCTCGGCGCCGGAACGGATGCGGTTGGGCGCCTTGGCTCGCCATATAGCCGAGGAACTCCCGCTGCTGGGCTCGTGCAGCGTGAAGGCCGCCGGTCACCTGATCGACATCCGCGGAACATGTGTGCTGGTCGACGGGTCGGTCAAGACGGTATCGGGTTCTGGCATGGCGATTCTGCGCGCGCTGGCGCAGCGCCCCGGTGACGTCGTTGGCCGCAACGATCTGTTGCGGGTGCTGCCGGGCAACGGCAACGACACGCACGCGGTGGACACGGCAGTGCTGCGGTTACGCGCCGCGTTGGGTGACAAGAACATCATCGCGACGGTGGTCAAGCGTGGTTACCGATTAGCCATCGACGCACATCTGGATGAGGAGTCACACGTCTGATGACCTTGGTCTTGGCAGCGCACGGCACCCGCAGAGCCTCCGGTGTCGCGATGATCGGCGACCTCGCCACCCGAGTGAGCGAGTTGATGAGCCGCCCGGTGCGCGTGGCCTTCGTCGATGTGTTGGGGCCCACACCCAGTGAAGTCCTCGGCGAGCTGGCAACACACCATCCGGGACCGGCCGTGGTGGTACCGGCGTTCTTGTCGCGCGGCTACCACGTCCGCACCGACTTGCCCGAGCACATCGCAGTCAGCGGGCATCCCGATGTCACCGTCACCCCCGCACTGGGGCCGAGTTCCGACATCGCCCGAATCCTCCATCAGCAACTGGTTCAATTCGGTTGGCAGCCTGGCGATTCGGTGATCTTGGCAGCGGCGGGCACCTCAGACCCGCTGGCGCGCAACGACCTTCACACCACCGCAGAGCTGCTGTCCGCGCTGACCGGAACGCCGGTGGCATTGGGCTTCGCGGCCACCGGCTCGCCCAGTGTGCGGCAAGCCGTCGCCGCCGCTCGCCGCCACGGCACACACCGGGTGGTGGTCGCCTCCTACTTGTTGGCCGACGGCCTTTTCCAACAACGGCTGCACACCTCCGGCGCCGACCTGGTCACCGAGCCGCTGGGCACCCATCCGGGGCTGCCACAGTTGATCGCCAACCGGTTTCGCCGGGCCGCGGCGCATCGATCCACCGCCCGCCGGCCGGTTCGTCGACCGAATTGTGTCGAGCACAACGGATTGCTGCACTGGCGGGCCCCTACCAGCGGCGCTTGATCTTTGCCGGACATCCGGGTATTCCTGGCACCATGGCCCGCAAGGAAGAGCCCTCGCGAGGATTTCTCGACGATGTAGCGAAAATGCTGCGTTTGCCGTTCGGCACACCGGAATTCATCGACCGCATCGTCACCGGCAGTGTGAACCAGGTGGGGCGCCGGACGCTGTACCTGCTCATCACCACCTGGGATGCCGCAGGCGGCGGTCCCTTCGCGGCCAGCGCGATCGCCTCCACCGGGTTGGCCAAGACCGCCGAAATTGTTCAATCGATGTTCATCGGGCCGATCTTCAATCCGCTGTTGAAAATGCTGGGCGCCGACAAGGTCGCCGTTCGGGCGTCGTTATGCGCCTCTCAGCTCGTCGGCCTGGGCATCATGCGGTACGGGGTGCGCTCAGAGCCGCTGCACTCGATGTCGGTGGAAGCGGTCGTCGATGCGATCGGCCCGACGATGCAGCGCTATCTCGTCGGCAAGATCGACTAGGCCGGAGGTCGGCCTAGGCGGCCACCCGGGCCACCTGGATGTGGCCCTCCGGCGTGACACGCGCGGGATACACCGGAACCGACACGCGTGGGTCGTCGAGGCAGGACCCGTCGTCCAGGGCGAAAGCTTGTTTGAGGATTGGCGACTGCACCGTGGCGCGCCCGCCGCGGTCACCGACGATGCCGCGGGACAGCACCGCCGCACCGGAGAACGGGTCGACGTTGCCGACGGCGTGCACCGAGCCGTCGTCCAGCCGGAACAGGGCGGCCTGGGTGCCGTCGTCCAGCAAGACCCCCACGCCACGCCCGGGAATGAGGTGGTCGTAGTCGCAGGCGGTGGTCCACACCTGAATGTCGTTGAGAAGTGTCATGATTCCTCCCTAATCAATGCAATGCTCAAGAACGAACTTGGGGAATGCCAATGGGCACAGGGACTTTGCGCCCGGATCGCTCGGTGAAAGTCACGGTCGGGTCGACGGCATCGGGGGCGTTGACGAAGGACACGAACCGTGACAGCTTGTCCGGGTCGTCCAGCACGCCCTTCCACTCGCACTGGTAATTGGCCACATGCCGTTCCATCGCGGCCTCGAATTCTTCGGCCAAGCCCAGTGAGTCGTCGCAGACGACCTCGCGCACGTGGTCGAGCCCCAGCGATTCCACCCACGGCGCGGTGCGCTGCAGCCGATCGGCCGTGCGGATGTAGTACATGAGGAACCGGTCGATGTAACGGGTCAGCGTCTCGGTGTCGAGGTCGCTGGCCAGCAGCTGGGCATGCTTGGGCGTCATCCCGCCGTTGCCGCCGACGTAGAGGTTCCAGCCCTTTTCGGTGGCGATCACGCCGACGTCCTTGCCGCGCGCCTCGGCGCACTCCCGCGCGCACCCGGAAACACCCAGCTTGATCTTGTGCGGTGCCCGCAGGCCCCGATAGCGCATCTCCAAGTCGATGGCCAGCTGCACCGAATCCTGTTGCCCGTAGCGGCACCAGTCGCTGCCCACGCAGCTTTTCACGGTGCGCAGCGCCTTACCGTACGCATGGCCGGATTCCATGCCGCCGTCGACCAACCGCTGCCAGATGGCCGGCAATTGGTCCACTCGCGCGCCGAACATGTCGATGCGCTGCCCGCCGGTGATCTTGGTGTACAGCCCGAATTCCTGGGCGATCTCGCCGATCAGAATCAGATGCTCCGGCTTGATGTCACCGCCCGGCACCCGGGGCACCACCGAGTAGCTGCCATTGCGCTGGATGTTGGCCAGGAAGTGATCGTTGGAGTCCTGCAGTGCGGCTTGCTCGCCCTCCAGGATGTGCTCGGAACCGGTGGACGCGAGGATGGACGCGACGACGGGTTTGCAGATGTCGCAACCTTTTCCGCGACCAAAGCGCTGCAGCAGACCGGAGAAGGTGCGGATCTCGGTGGCCGAGATGATCTCGAACAGCTCGGCCCTGGACTGGCTGAAGTGCTCGCACAGCGCCTTGGACTGTTCGACGCCCTCGGCTTCCAGCAGCTGTTTGAGCAGCGGCACGCACGACCCGCAGGAAGTACCGGCCGCCGTGCACGACTTGAGCGAGGGCACGTCGCCGCAGCCGTCGGCGATCGCGCACTTCAAATCACCCTTGGTGACGTTGTTGCAGGAACAGATCTGCGCCGCATCGGGCAACGCCCCAACACCCAGAGCACCGGCGCCGTCGCCGGATTGCGCAGGAGCGATGAGAGTCAACGGATCTCCGGGCAGCTCGCTGCCGACCATGGGGCGCAACACCCCGTAGGAGGAGGCGTCACCGACCAGCACACCGCCGAGCAGGGTCTTGGCGTCGTCGGAGAGCACCAGTTTGGCGTAGGTGCGGTTGACGGCGTCGTTGATGGCCACTTCGAGGCAGTTCTCGGTAGTGCCCATCGCATCACCGAAGCTGGCGACGTCGACACCCAACAGCTTGAGCTTGGTCGACAGGTCGGCCTCACCGAATTCGGCCACACCGTCGAGCAGGCGGTCGGCGACCACTTCGGCGCTGGTGTACCCGGGTCCGACCAGGCCATAGCACCGGCCGTCGATCGCGGCGACCTCGCCGATCGCGAAGATTGCGGGATCGCTGGTCTGGCAAGCCAAGTCGGTAAGGACACCACCGCGCTGGGCGATTGCCAGGTCCGCAGTGCGTGCCAATTCGTCGCGCGGGCGGACGCCGGCGGCGAAGATGACGACGCCCGCGTTGATCACCTCGCCGTCGCTGAGGCGCACCCGCAGCGCCCCGGAATCCTGAACCGATTCAATGGCTTCGGTGCCCGTGCCGACGTGCACATTGATGCCGAGCTCGGAGATCATCCGGGCCAGCAACGCGCCGCCGGCCTCGTCGATCTGCTGGGCCATCAAGCGCGGCATCATCTCGACCACGTGGGTGGGCAACCCGAACTGCCGCAGGGCATTCGCGGCCTCCAAGCCCAGCAGGCCTCCGCCGATGACGACCCCGCCGGCGCCCCGGCCGGCTTGCACCGCGCGCTGCGCGCCGGCACGGATGGCGTCGAGATCGTCCAGGGTGCGGTAGACGTGGCACCCGGGCAAGTCGTGACCCGGCACCGGCGGGACGAACGCGTAGGACCCGGTGGCCAGCACCAATGCGTCATAGTCGTACCGCTGACCGTCGGCGGTGACGACCTTCTTTGCGGTCCGGTCGATTTCGACGACCCGAGTGTTGAGGAGCAAGCGCACCTGCGGGTCACCGGTGTAGTCGTTGCCGGGCAGCGCCAGCAGGGCGCGGTCCCAGGATTCGGTGTAGGACGTCAGGCCGACACGGTCATAGGCGGCGTCGGCTTCCTCGGCGAGCACGGTGATCTGCCAGCGCCCGTCGGTGTCGCGGGCACGTAGTGCCTCGACGAAGCGGTGACCCACCATGCCGTGCCCGATCACGACGACGCGGCGAACCGCTTCCGGCGTGCGGGAAGTTCCGGCTGAAGGCATGCAGACGAGACTACGAACGCGATGTTGCCGGAAATGACGCGAAATGTGACGCGCTTATCACGCTGAAATCACACCTGGAAATTCGCTGTGTGACGTCATTCGCTTTGGGCGAAATCGCTGGTGGAACTTAAGCGTAGGTAACTCATGTTTAACCCAATAGCCGACCCGTACAGCGTCGGACACAGCTAACTCACAACGAAGAGTAAGGAGTTATCCATGAGCAACCTTGCCCTATGGACACGATCCGCATGGGACACCGATCGGTGGCTGCGCGACTTCTTCGGTCCGGCTGCATTAGATTGGTACAAGCCGGTGACCAGCGGTTTCACTCCCGCCGCGGAGGTCGTCAAGGACGGGGATGACGCGGTAGTCCGCTTGGAGCTGCCCGGCGTCGACGTGGAGAAGGACGTCAACGTCGAGGTCGACCGGGGTCGCCTGGTCATTCACGGCGAACATCGCGACGAGCACGCCGAAGACCAGGACGGACGCACAGTACGGGAGATCCGCTACGGGTCCTTCCGCCGGTCGTTCCAGCTGCCCGCCAACGTCACCAGCGAGGCCGTCTCGGCTTCCTATGACGCCGGCGTGCTGACCGTCCGCGTCGCGGGTGCGTACGCCGGCACTCAGCCGCAGCGCATCGCCATCACCAAGTAAGTCCACGACATCGAATCGGCGGGACCCGCCGGTCCCGCCGATTCGACGGTTAGCGCCAGCGCGCCAGCAGCTCTTTGGAATACGCCGACAGTGCGTATTGCCAGAACGGCCCGAAACTGATTCGCCCTACACCCAGCCCAGCGAAGGTGGCCGGATCGTCCTGGTCCGGCAGGGCGATGGCGTTGACGGGCAGCGGCAAGGCAGCTGCCAAGCGCCGCAACGTTTCCGGGTCGTGACGGGCCACCGGGTACAAGACGTCGGCGCCGGCTGCGGCGGCTTCTTTCAGCCGCGCCACGGCCCGCTCGAAGCGATCGGGCTCCTCACCGTCCTGGTTGAGGAACAGATCGGTGCGCGCGTTGATCACCACGTGCACACCCGCCGCGTCGGCGGCCGAGCGCAGGGCACCGACCAATTCGGCGTGTTCGGCCGACGACCGCAGCCGGCCGCCTTCGGAGTGCACGGTGTCTTCGATGTTGAGGCCGACGGCGCCGACCTCCAACAACCCGTCGATGAGCCGTTGCGCCGGCAGCCCGTAACCGGATTCGATGTCGACCGACACCGGCACACCGACGGCGGCGGTGATCTGGGCAACGCGTGTCAGGACATCGTCGAACGACATGCCCTCGTTGTCGTTGCGGCCGATCGAGTCGGCCATCGGGTGACTGCCCACGGTGAGGGCGGCGAAGCCGGCGTCGGCCGCCAATCGGGCCGACCAGGCGTCCCATACCGTCGGAAGCACCACCGGATTGCCCGGCTGATGCAGTTCGAGCAAGGTTCGGGCACGTTGAGCGGCCGCTGCTTGACCTGCCCCTGAAGACATACCGACATCGCTTTCTGCCTGGGGCAATCCGGAGTTGCCCGACGGTGGACGGAGACTCTGGATACTATCGAGGGCGTACTGTGATCCGTAACACCTTCAGCCCCAGGGAGCATGCTTTGTCCACCACGACTGAACTCGCCGAACTGCACGACCTGATCGGCGGCCTGCGGCGGTGCGTGACCTCACTGAAGGCGCGGTACGGCGACAACCCGGCGACGCGTCGCATCGTCCTCGACGCCGATCGCATCCTCAGTGACATCCAGTTGCTCGACAGCGACGTCTGCGAACTGGACCTGGCTCGCGCGACCGTGCACCAGTCCGGCGAGAAGATCGCCATCCCAGACACCCAATACGACAGCGACTTCTGGCGCGACGTCGACGACGAGGGTGTCGGAGGTCACAACCGAGCCTGACAGCGACGCCCGCCTCAGTAGGGGGCATTTCTGCTGTGTACCCTTCGACAGACAGCCCTGTTCGAAGAGGAACACTTGATGAGCGCACCCGCGGCGAACCGTCCTGCCTCCGGCGTCTTCTCACCCACGAGAGCCGAGATACCCAAACGGACTCTCCGAGATGACGCGTGGTGGTGGCCACCACTAGTAACGAACCTGGGGTTGTTGGCGTTCATCGTCTATGCAACGACCCGGGCCTTCTGGGGCAGCGCCTACTGGGTGGACAAGTACCACTACTTGACGCCGTTTTACTCACCGTGCGTGAGCGCCTCGTGCGCCCCGGGGGCAAGCCACCTTGGTGTCTGGTTCGGGCACTTCCCGTGGTGGATTCCGTTGGGAGCGCTGGTTTTACCGTTCCTGCTCGGCTTCCGGATCACCTGCTACTACTACCGCAAGGCCTACTACCGGTCGGTGTGGCAGTCGCCGACGGGCTGCGCGGTCCCTGAGCCGCGCGAGCACTACACCGGCGAGACACGCTTCCCGTTGATCATTCAAAACAGCCACCGTTACTTCTTCTACTTCGCGACGGTGGTGTCGCTGATCAACACCTATGACGCGATCATGGCGTTTCACTCTCCCTCCGGTTTCGGATTCGGTTTGGGCAACATCATTTTGGTGGCCAACGTGCTGTTGCTGTGGGCCTACACGGTGTCCTGCCACTCCTGCCGGCACGTGACCGGTGGGCGACTCAAGCATTTCTCCAAACACCCGGTGCGGTACTGGATTTGGACCCAGGTCAGCAAGTTGAACACTCGGCACATGATGTTCGCGTGGATCACGTTGGGCACGCTGTCGCTGACCGACTTCTACGTCATGCTGGTCGCCAGCGGCACCATCACGGACCTGAGATTTGTTGGCGCGTAGGCCAACCGAGTATCAGCAAGATTAAGCAAGCGAGGTTTCATGGTTGAGGTCGAACGGCACTCCTACGATGTCGTCGTGATCGGCGCCGGCGGCGCTGGTTTGCGTGCGGTCATCGAGGCGCGCGAACGCGGTCTCAAGGTCGCCGTGGTGTCCAAATCGCTGTTCGGCAAGGCGCACACAGTCATGGCCGAAGGTGGCTGCGCGGCCGCGATGGGCAACACCAACCCGAAAGACAACTGGAAGACCCACTTCGGTGACACCATGCGGGGCGGGAAGTTCCTGAACAACTGGCGGATGGCCGAACTGCACGCCAAGGAAGCCCCAGACCGGGTTTGGGAGCTGGAGACCTACGGCGCGCTGTTCGACCGCACCAAAGACGGCAAGATCAGTCAGCGCAACTTCGGTGGGCACACCTACCCCCGGTTGGCGCACGTCGGGGACCGCACCGGCCTGGAGCTGATCCGCACCATGCAGCAGAAGATCGTCTCGCTGCAGCAGGAGGATTACGCCGAACTCGGTGACTACGAGGCCCGGATCAAGGTGTTCGCCGAATGCGCGATCACCGAGCTGCTCAAAGACGGTGATGCCATCTCCGGGGCGTTCGGTTACTGGCGGGTGAGCGGCAAATTCGTCTTGTTCGAGGCCCCGGCCGTGGTGCTCGCCACCGGGGGAATCGGCAAGTCGTTCAAGGTGACCTCTAACTCCTGGGAGTACACCGGCGACGGACACGCATTGGCGCTGCGCGCCGGGGCGTCGCTGATCAACATGGAGTTCGTCCAGTTCCACCCGACCGGCATGGTCTGGCCACCCAGTGTCAAAGGGATTCTGGTCACCGAGGGTGTGCGCGGTGACGGCGGCGTGCTGAAGAACTCCGACGGCAAGCGGTTCATGTTCGAGTACATCCCGCCGGTGTTCAAAGGCCAATACGCCGAGACCGAACAAGAAGCCGACGAGTGGCTCAAAGACAACGACTCCGCCCGCCGCACCCCCGACTTGTTGCCTCGCGACGAGGTAGCGCGGGCCATCAACTCCGAAGTCAAGGCCGGCCGCGGCACCCCGCACGGCGGGGTCTACTTGGACATTGCCTCGCGGTTGACCGCGGCGGAGATCAACCGCCGGTTGCCGTCGATGTACCACCAGTTCAAGGAACTGGCCGGAGTGGACATCACCAAGGAGCCGATGGAAGTCGGTCCCACCTGCCACTACGTGATGGGCGGCGTCGAGGTCGACGCCGACACCGGCGCGGCCACCGTGCCCGGGCTCTTCGCGGCCGGCGAGTGCTCCGGAGGCATGCACGGCTCCAACCGGCTCGGCGGTAACTCCCTGTCGGACTTGTTGGTGTTCGGTCGGCGCGCCGGCCTGGGCGCCGCCGACTACGTGCGCGCGCTCGACAACCGTCCCGCCGTGTCCGAGGAGGCCGTGGACGCGGCGGCCAAGATGGCGCTCAAGGCGTTCGAAGGCCCGACGGACGGTTCGGCCCCGGAGAACCCGTACGCGCTGCAGCTTGATCTGCAGCAGGTGATGAATGACCTGGTCGGCATCATCCGTAAAGAGGACGAGATCAATAAGGCGCTGGCCTTGCTCGACGAGCTGTGGAAGCGCTATCAGAACGTCCAGGTCGACGGCGACCGCCCGTACAACCCGGGCTGGAACCTCTCGATCGACCTGCGCAACATGCTGCTGGTCAGCGAATGCGTGGCGCGCGCCGCGCTGGAACGCACCGAGAGCCGCGGCGGGCACACCCGCGACGACCATCCGAGCATGGACGCCAATTGGCGCAAGACCCTGCTGGCCTGCCGGGTGAACAACGCCGACGTGGACGGCCCCCACATCACCATCACGCACCAGTCACAAGTCCCGATGCGACCGGACCTTCTGGAAACGTTTGATATCGCGGAGTTGGAGAAGTACTACACCGACGAAGAGCTGGCCGACCATCCAGGACGGAGAGGCTGATGACCTACAACGCGAGCATGCGCGTGTGGCGCGGCGACCAGAACGGCGGTGAGCTCAAAGAATTCACCGTCGAGGTCAACGAGGGCGAGGTGGTGCTCGACATCATCATCCGTCTGCAACAGACCAAGGCGCCCGACCTGGCGGTGCGCTGGAACTGCAAGGCGGGCAAGTGCGGGTCGTGCTCGGCGGAAATCAACGGCAAACCCCGGCTGATGTGCATGACCCGCATGTCGACCTTCGCCGAAGACGAAGTCGTCACCGTCACCCCGATGCGGACCTTTCCGGTGATCCGCGATCTCGTCACCGACGTCTCGTTCAACTACGAAAAAGCCCGGGAGATACCGGCTTTCGCACCGCCAAAGGAACTGCAGCCGGGTGAGTACCGCATGGCGCAGGTGGACGTGCAGCGCTCGCAGGAGTTCCGCAAGTGCATTGAATGCTTCCTGTGCCAGAACGTCTGCCACGTGGTGCGGGACCACGAGGAGAACAAGCAGGCATTCGCCGGTCCGCGGTTCCTGATGCGGATCGCCGAACTGTCCATGCACCCCCTGGACACGCTGGACCGCCGCAACCAGGCCCAGGACGAGCACGGTTTGGGCTACTGCAACATCACCAAGTGTTGTACCGAGGTATGCCCGGAGAACATCAAGATCACCGACAATGCGTTGATCCCCATGAAAGAACGGGTCGTCGACCGCAAGTACGACCCGATTGTGTGGTTGGGCAACAAGCTGTTCCGGCGCTGAGTTCTACACGCCGAGGCGGCGGAATTCGCTGCGGTGGAACACAATTGGCGCCACGTTGGCGTCGACCGTTACTTCGCTGACCCGTAACACGACGATGGTGTGATCCCCGGCCGGGATCAGTTGCTCGATCGCGCTTTCCAGCCATAAGCCGGTCCCTTTGATGAAGACCGCGCCGCTGTCCCGCGACACCGTCTCCAGGCCGGCGAACCTGTCGCCGGTCTTGGCGGCCAAGGTGCGCGCGGCCTCGTCGTGCGACTCGCCGAGCACGCTGATGCCCAGCATGGGCACGCTCTTGAGCTTGGGCCAGGTGGTCGAGATGTTCTGCACGCAGAAAGACACCAGTGGCGGGTCCAGAGAAACGGGCACAAAGGTGCTGGCCGCCAAGCCCTCCCGCACGCCGTTGACTTCGGCGGCGATGGCCACCACCCCGGAGGGGAAGTGACCGAAGGCTTCACGCAGTGACGAGGGTGTCAGATTGCTATTCGAATTCACCGGACTTCATTCGCCCCTTGTGCCGAGAACGGGATTCTCCTACCCGACATTACCCGGCGCATATCCGTGGGCGCGGGCCACATCGGGGTGTGCGCGCAGCCTGCTCTTCCACGCGTTACGTCCATAGACGGCAAAGATCGGGTCCGACGGATCCGGCGCCGGCACAGCGCGGGCGGCCAACTCGGGCGGTAAGGACAACACCGGCAGACGCGCGTCCAGGCGCGGGTTGAAGAAGTACGCCACGGAGATCCGCTCGCGCGACGAGCTTCGCAGGTCGACCCGATGCTCGGTCGCACGTAGGTAGCCGCCCGTGGCCACCTCGAGCAGCTCGCCGATGTTGACGATGAAGGCGCCGTCCAGCGGGAGCACGTCGAGCCATTCCGATGAGCCACGCGGGCGCACCTGCAGGCCCCTGCTGCCGGGCTCGGCCAGCAGCAGGGTGAGGACACCGGCGTCCTTGTGCGCACCCACGCCCTGGGAGCTGGCGGCCGCGGCGGGATACCGGATGATCTTGATCAGGGTCGCCGGGGTGCCGGCGAAGGCCGGTTCGAAGATGTCAGGACGACTGCCCAGCGAAGCCGCCCAGTGGGCGAGCAGGGTGCGAGACACTGCCGAAAGCGCCGCGTCCCACTCGGTGATGATTCCCGGCAACTCGGGCAGGGCCGCCGGCCATTGATTGGGCCCCTGCAGCCATAGGTAGTCGGAGTGGCCGGGCCCGCCGATCGGCGGGCGCTCCGGCCCGATATCGAGTTGCTCCCGCCAGTCCACTTCGCCGCGGGTGAGCTCACCACCGAGCCGGGTGTAGCCCCGGAAGTGGGGACTGCGGACCATCGCCACCGCGTCCTTCTCGGCTTGCGACAAGGCGAACAGCCGACGGGCTGCGTCGAGCACTGTGGCGATCAGTTCTGGTGACACCGCATGTCCGACGAGGTAGCAAAATCCCACCCGGTGCGCGGCCGTCCGAAGGCTTTCGCGCAGTTCGCCTGGCGGGTGACGCAGGTCTACTACGGGCAGCGTCGTGACCCTGCGCACACTGCTCATTGCCTCATCATCGTCGCAGGTGAGCGGGTATACCAGGGCTGCGATCAGCACTATCCCAACCAGTTGGTTAGTTAGACAGTGAAATATAGCTCACACTGACTTGCGTTGAAGTTACCGGTCGGTATATTTTAACGGTGTTACTGGTGGGTAACTTAGCCCGAGTACCCAACCGTCAGTGGCATTCTCAACGAGGAGGAACGTAGTGAGCCACTACAAGAGCAACGTCCGCGACCAGGTGTTCAACCTGTTCGAAGTGTTGGGCGTTGACAAGGCCTTAGGTGCTGGCGAGTTCAGCGATCTGGACGTCGACACAGCCCGCGAAATGCTCTCCGAAGTCAGCCGCCTGGCTGAAGGTCCCATCGCGGAATCGTTCACCGAGGGTGACCGCAACCCGCCGGTGTTCGACCCCGAGACCCACTCGGTGAGCCTGCCCGACTCCTTCAAGAAGTCGGTCCAGTCCGTGCTGGACGCCGGCTGGGACAAGGCTGGAATCGACGAGGCACTGGGCGGCATGCCGATGCCCAAGGCGCTGGTCTGGGCGCTGCACGAGCACATCCTCGGCGCCAACCCGGCGGTGTGGATGTACGCCGGCGGCGCTGGCTTCGCCAACATCCTCTACCACCTCGGTACCGAGGAGCAGAAGAAGTGGGCGGTGCTCGCCGCCGAGCGGCAGTGGGGTTCGACCATGGTGCTGACCGAGCCGGACGCCGGCTCGGACGTCGGCGCCGGCCGGACCAAGGCCGTTCGCCAAGAGGACGGCTCCTGGCACATCGACGGGGTCAAGCGGTTCATCACCTCTGCGGACTCCGACGACCTGTTCGAAAACATCTTCCACCTGGTGCTGGCCCGCCCGGAGGGCGCCGGCCCCGGTACCAAGGGGCTGTCGCTGTTCTTCGTGCCCAAGTTCTTGTTCGACTTCGAGAGCGGCGAGCTGGGCGAGCGCAACGGCGTGTTCGTCACCAATGTCGAGCACAAGATGGGCCTGAAGGTTTCGGCCACCTGTGAGCTGTCCTTCGGCCAGCACGGTGTGCCGGCCAAGGGCTGGTTGGTCGGCGAGGTGCACAACGGCATCGCGCAGATGTTCGAGGTCATTGAGCAGGCCCGGATGATGGTGGGCACCAAGGCGATCGCGACGCTGTCCACCGGTTACCTCAACGCGCTGGCCTACGCCAAGGAGCGTGTGCAGGGTGCCGACCTGACCCAGATGACGGACAAGACCGCGCCGCGGGTGACCATTACTCACCACCCGGACGTGCGTCGTTCGCTGATGACCCAGAAGGCCTACGCCGAGGGTCTGCGCGCGCTGTACATCTACACCTCGACCTTCCAGGACACCTCGGTGGCCGAGGCGGTGCACGGAATCGAGCCCGGCCTGGCGGTCAGGATCAACGACCTGCTGCTGCCGGTGGTCAAGGGTGTCGGCTCGGAGCAGGCTTACGCCAAGCTGACCGAAAGCCTGCAGACCTTCGGTGGTTCGGGCTTCCTGCAGGACTACCCGATCGAGCAGTACATCCGTGACGCCAAGATCGACTCGCTGTACGAAGGCACCACCGCCATCCAGGCGCAGGACTTCTTCTTCCGCAAGATCGTTCGGGACAAGGGTGTGGCACTGGCGCACGTGTCCGGCCAGATCCAGGAGTTCGTCGACAGTGAGGCCGGCAACGGGCGGCTGAAGAGCGAGCGTGCGCTGCTGGCCAAGGCGCTCACCGACGTCCAGTCGATGGCGGCCACCCTGACCGGCTACCTGATGGCCGCGCAGGAGGACGTCACCAGCCTGTACAAGGTGGGCCTGGGTTCGGTGCGCTTCTTGATGAGCGTCGGTGACCTGGTCATCGGCTGGTTGTTGCAGCGCCAGGCCGCGGTGGCCGTGGAAGCGCTGGACGCCGGCGCCACCGGTGCCGAGCGGTCCTTCTACGAGGGCAAGGTCGCGGTGGCGTCCTTCTTCGCGAAGAATTTCCTGCCGCTGTTGACCAGCACTCGCGAGGTGATCGAGACGCTGGACAACGACATCATGGAGCTCGACGAGGCCGCGTTCTAAACGGCAAAACCAGAAACCCCGCTTCCCGCCGGAAGCGGGGTTTCTGTATTGCGGCGCCGCGTCGCTGAACCCAGGCCGCCAGATCTGACCGGTCCCTTGAGTGCGAAAATCCCCCGCCGGCTAAGCGGGGGATCTCGCTATGGTGGCGCGTCCCAAAAAGACCGCCGCTGGATCCCCTCACTCCAGCGGCGGCCCTTTTCGTTCGCCCGTCTCCGCTGACCGGCGGTCGATCCAGGGATTGCCCCGCGTTGCCGTCGGGGTCGGGGGGTCAGACCACAACACGGGGCTATCCGTGCCAACGGGTACCCACAAGCCCGCGTCACAAACCACCGCCGGCGAACTCCATCGGCGTTATTCGGCGGAACTCAGGCCTCCAGGATGGCCGCCACGCCTTGACCCCCGGCCGCGCAGATGGAGATCAATCCGCGCACCGTTGTGCCGTCGTTCTGCTGGGCCTTCTTCTCGGCGATCTGCTTGGCCAGCTGGGCCAGGATCCGCCCACCGGTGGCCGCGAACGGATGCCCCGCAGCCAGCGACGACCCGTTGACGTTGAGCTTGGAGCGATCGATCGAGCCCAGCGCGGCGTCTAAGCCCAGCCGCTCCTTGCAGTACTCCTCGGATTCCCAGGCTTGCAGGTGGGCCAGCACCACCGACGCAAAGGCTTCGTGGATCTCGTAGAAGTCGAAGTCCTGCAGGTTGAGCCCGTTACGCGCCAACAGCCGCGGCACCGCGTAGGTGGGGGCCATCAGCAGGCCGTCGGCGCCGTTGACGTAGTCCACCGCGGCGGTCTCGGCGTCCACGAAGTAGGCCAACGGGGTCAGGGAATGCTCGGCCGCCCACTCTTCGGTGGACAGCAGCGCCACCGACGCGCCGTCAGTCAGCGGTGTGGAGTTGCCCGCGGTCATCGTGGCATCGCCGTTCTTGACGCCGAAGACGGGCTTGAGCTTGGCCAGTTTCTCCACGCTGGCGTCGGGGCGCAGGTTGTCATCGCGATAGACGCCCAGGAACGGCGTCACCAGGTCGTCGAAGAAGCCCCGGTCGTAGGCAGCCGCCATGTTGTGGTGGCTGGCCACCGCGAGCTCGTCCTGATCGACGCGCTTGATGCCCATCTGCTTGGCAGTGATGGCGGCGTGCTCACCCATCGACAGCCCGGTCCGCGGCTCGCTGTTGGCCGGAATGTCCAGGCCCAGGTTGGCGGGCAGGGTGCCGACCAGCTTGAGCCGCTCGACGTTGGACTTCGCCCGGCGCAGCTTGAGCAGCGTCCGGCGCAGGTCCTCGCCCAGCCCGATCGGCGCGTCGGAGGTGGTGTCCACACCACCGGCGGCGGCTACCTCGTAGCGGCCCCCGGCAATGCCGTCGGCCGCGGCGATCGCGGCCTGCAGGCCGGTGCCGCAGGCTTGCTGAATGTCGAACGCCGGGGTGTAAGAGGACAGGGCCGAACCCAGCACGCACTCGCGCACCAGGTTGAAGTCACGGCTGTGCTTGAGCACGGCGCCGCCGATCACCGCGCCCAATCGCTCACCGGACAGCCCGAATCGGTCGATCAGGCCGGCGAGTGCGGCGGTGAACATGTCTTGGTTGGACGCTTCGGCGTAGGCGCGGTCGGATCGGCCGAACGGAATCCGGTTGCCGCCGAGCACGGCTACCCGACGTCTGCCGTTGGAACCCGTCTGAGAAGCTTGGGCGTTCGGCGCAGAACTTGCAGGGGCCACGTTTGTCTCCGTAGTCGGTGGTAGGGGTCGGTTTGGGGTACCCGTCTTGACGGCAATATTACCCACTGTCCTTACTCTGAAGTAAGTTCGTCCCCGGTACGTGCCCCTCCCCCGGCCCGCTCGACATGGAAGGCAGCTCAGTGGCCCCCAAGACCTCGCCCGATCTGTTCTCGCAGGTGGTGAACTCCGGCCCCGGATCGTTCCTGGCCAAGCAACTCGGCGTACCCAAGCCCGAACCGCTGCGCCGGTACAACCCCGGTGACCCGCCGCTGGCCGGGTCGCTGCTGATCGGCGGAGAGGGCAGAGTCGTCGAACCGCTGCGCACAGCTCTGGATGGGGACTACGACCTGGTCGGCAACAACCTGGGCGGCCGGTGGGCCGACACGTTCGCTGGCCTGGTCTACGACGCCACCGGCATCACGACGCCGGCCGAGCTCAAGGGCCTGCACGAGTTCTTCACTCCCCTGCTGCGCAACCTCACCCGGTGCGCGCGGGTGGTGGTGGTGGGAACCACCCCCGAAGCGGCCGGCAGCGCCGACGAGCGCATTGCCCAGCGCGCGCTGGAAGGCTTCACCCGCTCCCTGGCCAAGGAACTGCGCAACGGCAGCACCGTCTCGCTGGTGTACCTGTCACCGGAAGCCAAACCGGCCGCCACCGGCCTGGAATCGACGATGCGGTTCATCCTGTCGGGCAAGTCGGCGTACGTCGACGGCCAGGTGTTCCACGTGGGCGCGGCCGACTCCACACCACCGGCCGACTGGGACCGTCCGCTGGACGGCAAGGTCGCCATCGTGACCGGCGCCGCCCGCGGTATCGGCGCGACGATCGCCAAGGTCTTCGCCCGCGACGGCGCCCGAGTGGTGGCCATCGACGTGGAGTCCGCCGAAGAGGCGCTGGCCGAGACCGCCAGCAACGTCGGCGGCACCCCGCTGTGGCTGGATGTCACCGCGGCGGACGCCGTCGACAAGATCACCGAGCACCTGCGCGACCACCACGGCGGCCGGGCCGACATCCTGGTCAACAACGCCGGCATCACTCGCGACAAGCTGCTGGTCAACATGGACGACGCCCGCTGGGACTCCGTCCTGGCCGTGAACCTGCTTGCCCCGCAACGGCTCACCGAAGGCCTGGTCGACAACGGCACCATCGGCGAAGGCGGCCGGGTGATCGGCCTGTCGTCGATGGCCGGTATCTCCGGCAACCGCGGTCAGACCAACTACGCCACCACCAAGGCCGGGATGATCGGCCTGACCCAGGCGTTGGCGCCGGTGCTCGGCGAAAAGGGCATCACCATCAACGCCGTCGCGCCGGGATTCATCGAGACCCAGATGACCGCCGCCATCCCGCTGGCCACCCGCGAGGTCGGCCGCAGGCTGAACTCGCTACTGCAGGGCGGCCAACCGGTCGACGTCGCCGAGACCATCGCCTACCTGGCCAGCCCGGCGTCGAATGCCGTCACCGGCAACGTCATCCGGGTGTGCGGCCAAGCCATGATGGGCGCGTGATCGTAATGAACCAACCCAGCGGCTTGCGCAATATGCTGCGCGCGGCGGCCGGGGCGCTTCCCGTGGTGCCCCGCAACGACAAGCTGCCCAACCGGACGGTCAGCGTCGAGGAATTGCCCATCGACCAGTCGAATGTGGCGGCGTATGCGGCGGTCACCGGTCTGCGCTTCGGCAACGACGTGCCGCTGACCTACCCATTCGCGTTGACCTTTCCGACCATGATGTCACTGGTGACCGGGTTCGACTTCCCTTTCGCCGCAATGGGTTCGGTTCACATGGAAAACCACATCACCCAGTACCGGCCGATCAAGGTCACCGACACCGTCGGCGTCAAGGTGCATGCCGAGAACCTGCGCGAGCATCGCAAGGGCCTGCTCGTCGACCTGGTCACCGATGTCAACGTCGGCAATGACACCGCCTGGCATCAAGTGACCACCTTCCTGCACCAGCAGCGCACCAGCCTGTCCGACGAGCCCAAACCGCCGCCGGCGAAACAACCCAAGCTGCCTCCACCGAGCACTCTGCTGAAGATCACCCCGGCCCGCATCCGGCGCTACGCCTCGGTCAGCGGCGACCACAACCCGATTCACACCAACCCGGTGGCCGCGAAACTGTTCGGCTTCCCGACCGTCATCGCCCACGGAATGTTCAGCGCTGCAGCGGTATTGGCCAATATCGAGGCCCGCTTCCCGGACGCGGTGCGGTACTCGGTGCGGTTCGCCAAACCGGTGGTGTTGCCGGCGTCGGCGGGCCTGTACGTGGAGGAAAAGGGCGGTGGGAATTGGGAGATCGCGCTGCGCCACGCCGCCAAGGGATACCCGCACCTGACCGGAACGGTCAGCCCGCTATAGCGTCCGCGCGCGCCGCTGGGTGAACGTCTGAAGCCCGTGTGCCGCAGCGGCGGTGACAGCGAAGACGAGCAACAGCCAAACCGGCGGCCGGGCCAGCTCCCAGACGAACAAGGCCGCCCACAGAGGTGAACCTTGCGTCACCGCAAGCACTCCGGCGGCCCCGGCCAGCGACACCGCGGCCACGTGCAGGTGAGTGCCCGCGACGGCGTTGACGGTCAGGATCAACAACGATCCGGCCGCCGCACCGGTGGCCAGTGACGGGGTGAGCATGCCCCCCGCACCCCCGGCGCGCAGAAACAGCGCCGTCAGAAGCGGTTTGAGGACCAGTATTACCGCGGCCGCCGACAACGTCATGCCGCTGGCCAGGCTGACCGACAAAATGCTCTTGCCGTTGCCGGGCAATTCGGGCCACCAATGCGAGCACACGCCGGTCACTAGCCCGGCGCCGGCCAGCGCGGGCACCAACAGCCAACTGCGCACCAGCCGCTTGGGCTGGGCGGCCGCCATGACGCGGTGGAACGCCCACCCGGCCGCGAAGGCCAACGGGGCCAGCAGCAACCCGTGCGCGGTGAGCAAATAGGTCGATTCGACGCTGGGCCAATCCAATTCGGGACGGTCGTGGGTGAGCGGGGAGCCGACGGCGACGGCCAGGCTCGAGCTGAGCAGCGCCGCACCGACCGCGCGGGGTTGCCAGGTGTGCAGCATGATCCGCAGCGTGAACAGCGCGCCGCCCAGGGGCACCGCATAGACGGCGCCCAGACCGGCTCCGGCCGCGCAGGCGAGTAAAACCTCGCGGTCGGCGGGTGACATCCGCTTGAGCCAACCTGTCGCGAAATCGGCTAGGGCGGCGGCCAATTGGCGCGGGGCGCCTTCCCGACCCAACGACGCACCCGAGCCCACCAGCACCACCTGCAGCACGGCGTCCAGACTCCACGACACCCGCGGGATACGTTGCCGACGAGCGATGGTCGCCGCCAAGGGAGGGACGTCGGCGCGGCGACGCAACAGCCACCAGCCCAGCCCGGCCAGCGCCCCGCCGATCATCGGGCCGACGGCCCGGCGCACCGGGCTGCTGCCGGTGATGCCATCCAGCAGCGGGCCGAAAGTGTAGTGGTACGTGAGGTGTTCGACCAAGCGCAGCACCGCGGTCGTCGACAGTCCGGCGACCCCGGCCAGCAATCCGGCGACGATTACCGCGCAGAAGAAGTCGAGATTGCGGGAGGCGGGCGATCCGGCCACCGCACGAATCTAGCCTGTCGCGACGTTGGGTCCTAGATCCCGATCGGCCGGTGCACCCTTCAGACCGCGCCAGAACAAGTTGATCATCAGTCCGGCGGCCTCGTCGACGTCGGTGTCACCGGTGCTCAGCCGGTTGGCGATCGCCTCACCGGCGCCCACGAGTGCCACGGCCATCATTTCGTTCTCGGCATCGGGGCGGGGGCTGCGGGTGCCGGCTCGGACCAGCCCCGCCACCAGTTCGATGATCTGCTCGCGGCCTTCACGCACCGTCGCGGCGAACGCCTGGGAGCTGGTGGCCTGGGTGTACATCACGATCCACGACGCGCGGTTCTCGTCGATGTAGCGCAAGAACGAACCGATCGTGTTGCGCAGCATCTCTTGTGGGCTGTCGTTGAAGTCGATGTCGGCGCGGATCGCGTCGATGAACCGGGTCATTTCCCGATTCAGGCAGGCGCCGAACAGATCCTCTTTGGAGCCGTAGTAGAGATACAGCATCGGCTTGGAGATCTGCGCGGCCGCCGCGATCGTGTCCATCGACGTCTCGTGATAGCCGTTGACCGAGAACATCTGCACGGCGGCGTCGAGCATCTGCTGCTCGCGCACGGCACGCGGTAATCGCTTGCTACCACCTGCCATGGTCGGTGCGCCTCTCTCCCCGTTCAGCTGACTCCAGGGTAAGCAATGCGCCTTCCGGGCACACGCGCTAGCGGCCGCACGTGGGGCTGACGTTCTTCATCCTGGCCACCCGGACCAGCGACGCGTCGACGGCCGGCGCCGGCAGATCCCCGGCGTTGACGGCCTGCTCCAGCCGGTCCAACACGGCAGGAACCTCTTTGGTGGTGACCCACAAGGCGATGTCGGTGCCGGCCTGCAGGGTGCGCAGCACCGCCTCGGTGACCCCGAACCGGTCGGAGATGGCGGCCATGCTGGACAGGTCGTCGCTGAACACCGGGCCGTCGAATGCCGGCCCGCCGTAGCCGGTTCCGGTGCGCAGTAAGTCGACCGCGGCCTTGCTCAGGCTGGCCGGATCGCTACCGGTGAGTCCGGGCACCTCCATGTGACCGATCATCACCGCGACCGGCGGCTGGGTGACCAGGGTCCGGTAGGGCACCAGGTCGTCGGCCACCAGATCGCTCAGCGGCGGGGTGCTGACTCCACCGGTGTGCGAGTCGCCGGACCCGTGACCATGGCCGGGGAAGTGTTTGAGCACCGGCAGCACGCCGGCTTCGCGCAGCCCCTGCGCGTAGGCACCGGCGTAGGCGGTGACGGTGTCTGGATTCGAGCCGAACGACCGGTCCCCGATCACGCTGTCGGCCGGGGCGTCGGTGACGTCGACCACGGGGGCGAAGTCGACGGTGATGCCCAGGTTCTTCATCTGCCGGCCGCGCTGTAGGGCCAGGTCGTGCACCTGGGGCGGGGTTTGAGTCTGGCTGAGCTCACGGGGCGTGGGCCCCCTGCCGTTGAGCAACGACCGCAACCGTGACACCCGGCCGCCCTCTTCGTCGACGCCGACCGCCAATGGCAGCGGACCTGCGCCGCGGGCGATGTCGGACAGCGGGCCGGGCAACATCGACAGGTCGGTGTCGCTGCCTATCAGGATGCCGCCGACGTGGAAGTCGTTGACGACGGCCTTGGCGTCGGCGGCGTCGCGCACGCCGACCATGAGCAACTGCGCCAGCTTGTCCCGCAGATTGGGGATGGCCGCCGGAACGGCCGTCGGATCGGCGCACACCGTCGGCGCCGGGGCGGCCGCGGGGGCCGGCGTGGTGGGCGACGGGCTGGACCCGGTCGAGGAGGCGCCGGGCCGGGTGCCGCCGTGGCTGCACCCTGCGATCAGCACCGATGCGGCGGCGAGCAGCGCCAAGGTGCGCGGAGACGGCATCCGGACATGCTTGCACGGGAACGGCCGGCCAGCCGATCCGGGGCGTTGGCTGCCGCGCGCTTATCGCGTCGGGAAGCGGCGAGGGGGTCTTCTGCTAGGTTGGCGCTATGAACCGGATCGTCGCTCCCGCCGCAGCGAGCGTGGTGGTTGGTCTGTTGCTTGGCGCGGCCGCGATCTTCGGAATCACCTTGATGGTGCAACAGGACACGAAGCCGCCACTCCCCGGGGGCGATCCGTCGTCGTCAGTGCTTAACCGGGTCGAGTACGGCAACCGTAGCTAGTCCGACAACGCGGGAATCTCCCGCGGAAACGGCATCGAATGCGTGGGTAGCGCCGCTGTCTCGGCGGTGGTTGCTGCTGGTCTCCGCCGTCGCGCTGGTCCTGACGTTCGCCCAGTCGCCCGGACAGATCTCCCCCGACACCAAGCTCGACCTGACCGCCAACCCGCTGCGCTTCCTGGCCCGCGCGACCAATCTGTGGAGCAGCGACCTGCCGTTCGGCCAGTCGCAGAATCAGGCCTACGGCTACCTGTTTCCGCACGGCACCTTTTTCCTGGTCGGTCACGCGCTGGGCCTGCCGGGCTGGGTCACCCAGCGGCTGTGGTGGGCGTTGCTGCTGACGGTCGGATTCTGGGGGCTGTTGCGGGTCGCCGAAGCGCTGGGCATCGGCAGCCCGTCGTCGCGGGTGCTGGGCGCGGCGGCGTTCGCGTTGTCGCCGCGGGTGCTCACCACGCTGGGTTCGATCTCGTCGGAGACCTTGCCGATGATGCTGGCGCCGTGGGTGCTGCTGCCGACGATTCTCGCGCTGCGCGGGACGACGGACCGGTCGGTGCGCGCCCTGGCCGGCCAGGCCGGATTGGCCGTGGCGTTGATGGGTGCGGTCAACGCCATCGCGACGCTGGCGGGTTGTTTGCCCGCGGTGATCTGGTGGGCGTGTCACCAGCCGAATCGGCGGTGGTGGCGGTACACCGCGTGGTGGCTGCTGGCGTTGACGTTGGCGGTGCTGTGGTGGGTGGTGGCGTTGGCCATGCTGCGCGGGGTCAGTCCGCCGTTTCTGGAT
>NZ_LZLE01000161.1 GCF_001673155.1 Mycobacterium sp. 1423905.2
CCGGCGCGGAACCGGTGCGCGACGGCGTCGAGTTCGATTCGGACCGTTTCCGGAGCGTCACCCAGGCGGCGGTAGCCGTCGCTGACGTTGCGGGAGCGACCCCGCGCGTCGACCTCGCTGACCCGGACGAACACGTCCACATTGGGGTTGTCCGACGAGTGGGTCAGCTCGACGACCGGGCTGCCGTAGACGAACACGTCGTGGGCGAGCGTCGCGCCGGTGAAGGACAGCACGTCGTCGCGCGCCGCGAGCCGGGTGTCGACGCGGTAGCCGCCCTTGGGTGACAGCAGTGGACCGCCGACGACCCGGGTGGGGTGGTCGGGGTCGTAGTGGAATTTAGCCGGTGCCGCCGCTGCCTGCGGCGCGGTTTCACCCAGGTGCCCATCGGGTTGCAGGTACAACGCTTGGGCCGCGGTGGCCGGTGGCCAGTCCGGCAGATACCGCCACCCTTGGCCGGTGACGAACACCCGGACGGTGCTGGGCCGGCGCAGGTCCGCGGCGCCGCCCAGGTGGGCGTCCAACCAGTCCAGCGATTCCTGCGCGCTGACCGCCAGTCCCTTGGTGAGCATTTGGGTGTGGGTCCACGGGCCTACGGTCAGGGCGACGTTGACGCCGCGGTCGCGCAGGTGTTGGTACTGCTGCAAGGTCTGGCCCAAGAACACGTCCTGCCAACCGGTGAGCAGCAACACCGGAACCTCGACGCGGTCCAGCGCTGCTGGGAAGCGCAGTCGGTCCCAGAACGGGTCGTCGGGATCGGTGTGTTCCAGCCACGACTCGAACCACGGTGCACCGTCGCCGAGTAGCGTGCGCGCCCCGGTTCCCAGCGGCACCTCGGCGACGGCGCGGGCCACTTTGCGTGGGGACCGCAGCTGGCGGATGCCGGCGCGGACGCGACCGGGTTCCTCCTGGCGGGCGACCATATCGCTCCAGCCCAGGAAGTCGTTGACGGCGAACGATCCGGTACCCCACACCGAGTCCCGGAAATCGTGCGGGCCGACGGTGATGACGGCCGCGGCCAGTTCCGGGGGCGGATCGGCCAGCAGCGCCCACTGGGTGAAACCCAGATACGACAGGCCGACCGTGCCGAACCGACCGGTGAACCACGGTTGGCGACGCAGCCACTCGACCGTGTCGGCTCCGTCGGCGGCCTCGTTGACCATCGGCTCGAACGCGCCGCCGGAACCGAATGTTCCGCGCACGCTCTGCAGGACGACGTGATAGCCGCGGGAGGCGTAGATCCGGGCAAACACCAGCGAAAACGGGAAGCCGCGCCCATAGGGACCGCGGACCAGCAAGGTTCCGGCGGGTCGATCGGTGTCGGGAGCGTAGTGGTCGGCCACCAGGTGCACGCCGTCGCGCATCGGCACCTCGACGCGCCGCACGGTGTACCCGGTGGTCGCCGGCCGCAGCCCCAGCGCCCTGCCCAGCGCGCCGCCGACCGCTTCGCCGCCGCGATGCCTGCTCTTGCTCACCCGCTCAGGTTAGGAAACCGCGGCTCAGAACTTGTAGTAGGGAGCCAAGTCGTTGGCGCGCTGCAGGTTGGTCGAGGGGCAGTCGACGTCGGGCTCGGAGTAGATGCTCGAGTAGAACAGCGCCTGCTGAATGACCCCGTAGCTGGTCTTGAACGTCACCATGCAGGACATGTAGTAGTAGCTGTTGCGCTGGGTGGGCTTGAGCACCCAGTACTGCGCGGCGCGATGCCCGGCCACCGTCGTTTCCACCGCGTCCGGGGGAAGGCTCTGGGCGTAGGTGCGCCAGATGATGGGTTCGACGGCCAGCTGGTAGTTACCCGCGTCGTAGTGACAACGCAGTCCTTCTTCGGCCTCGGGCGGGCTGAACGCCAGACCGAGTCGCTGTATCGCGTCGAACGGGATGTCGTTGCACGGGTCGAACGGGCTGGGGTTGCTGGTCTCCACGATGGGGCTTTTCATCGTGGTCGACATCGGGGCGGCCGTCGACCGCAAATCGACATCCCCGTGGCCCGCGGGTGCGGGTGGGATGCTCTGCGAGCCCACCACCACCGCTGTGATCAGCGCGGCAAGCCCTCCGAGCAGACGCACCTTGGCGAACACGACACCCCCTGCCTCATGGCGGTCCCTTTGCCGGGAGTGTACAAGTCGCTTCCGCGCCGCCACAGGGCAAACGAGAACTTGTTCTAACTCGGCGGCAAACCGCAGTGGCCGCCCCGCGCCAATCGGGGGCTTGCGGCCCAGCCGTTAGGGTGGATAGTCGTGACCCGACAGGAGCAGGCCGGACAGCCCACGCTGTGGGCGATCTCCGACCTGCACACCGGTCACCTGGGCAACAAGCCCGTCACCGAATCCCTGCACCCGTCCTCGCCGGACGACTGGCTGATCGTGGCTGGTGACGTGGCCGAACGCACCGACGAGATCCGCTGGGCGCTGGACCTGCTGCGGCGACGGTTCGCCAAGGTCATCTGGGTGCCCGGCAACCACGAGCTGTGGACCACCACCCGCGACCCCAAGCAGATCTTCGGCCGCGACCGCTACGACTACCTGGTCGACATGTGCGACCAGATGGGCATCGTCACCCCCGAGCACCCGTTCCCGGTGTGGACCGAACGCGGCGGCCCGGCCACCATCGTGCCGATGTTCCTGCTCTACGACTACACCTACCTGCCGGCGGGTGCGGCCACCAAGGCCGAAGGGCTGGCCATCGCGCGGGAACGCAACGTGGTAGCCACCGACGAGTTCCTGCTGTCCTGCGAGCCGTACCCCACCCGCGACGCCTGGTGCCACGAGCGGGTCGCCGCCACCCGCGACCGGCTCGAAGAGCTCGACTGGATGCAGCCGACCGTGCTGGTCAACCACTTCCCCCTGGTGCGCGAGCCCTGCGACGCGTTGTTCTACCCCGAGTTCTCGCTGTGGTGCGGCACCACGAAAACCGCCGACTGGCACACCCGCTACAACGCGGTGTGCTCGGTCTACGGGCACCTGCACATTCCGCGCACCACCTGGTACGACGACGTGCGCTTCGAAGAGGTGTCGGTGGGCTATCCGCGTGAGTGGCGCCGCCGCAAGCCCTTCAGCTGGTTGCGTCAGGTACTGCCCGACCCCCAGTACGCGCCCGGCTATCTCAACGACTTCGGCGGCCACTTCGTCATCACTCCCGAGATGCGCCAGCAGGCCACGCAATTCCGGGAACGATTGCAGCAGCGGCAAAACCGATGACCGTCGCAACGCTGGTGTCCGCAGTGCTGCCCGACACGGTGCACGACGACTTGGCCTACGCCGAGGTGTATACCGACCCGCCGGGGCTGACGCCGCTGCCCGAAGAAGAACCGCTGATCGCCAAGTCGGTGGCCAAGCGGCGCAACGAATTCATCACCGTGCGCCACTGCGCCCGCCTGGCGCTGGGCGAGCTGGGGCTGCCGCCGGTGCCAATCCTCAAGGGCGAGAAGGGCGAACCATGTTGGCCTTCCGGTGTGGTGGGCAGCTTGACGCACTGCACCGGCTATCGCGGCGCGGTGGTGGGACGCGACACCGCGGTGCGATCGCTGGGCATCGACGCCGAACCGCACGACGTGTTGCCCAATGGCGTGCTCGAGGCGATCAGCCTGCCCGCCGAGCGCGGTGAGATACCGCTGAAAATGCCGCCCGGCCTGCACTGGGATCGAATCCTGTTCTGCGCCAAGGAGGCCACCTACAAAGCGTGGTTTCCGATGACGCAGCGGTGGCTGGGTTTCGAGGACGCGCACATCACCTTCGAGGCCGACAGTTCGACGACGGGACGGTTCGTCTCTCGCATCCTCATCGATCCTTCGGCGCTGACCGGTCCGCCGTTGACCACGCTGAGCGGCCGGTGGTCGGTGCAACGGGATCTGGTGCTGACCGCCATCGTGCTATGAGCGACGGGCCGCCGGGCCCGGGCATCGTCGTTGTCGACAAGCCGGCGGGTATGACCAGCCATGACGTCGTGGGGCGGTGTCGCCGCATCTTCTCCACCCGGCGGGTCGGTCACGCGGGCACGCTGGATCCGATGGCGACCGGCGTGCTGGTGCTCGGCATCGAGCGCGCCACCAAGATCCTCGGGTTGCTGACGGCGTCTTCCAAGTCGTACGCCGCGACCATTCGGCTGGGCCAGACAACGACCACCGAAGACGCCGAAGGGGAGCTGCTGCAGTCTGTTTCGGCTCAACACGTCACCGACTCGGCGATCGCCGCCGCGATGACCGGTCTGCGTGGCGACATCAGCCAGGTGCCGTCGGCGGTGAGCGCGATCAAGGTCGGCGGCCGGCGCGCCTACGAGTTGGCCAGGGCGGGTCAGGCCGTCGAACTGAAAGCCCGGCCGGTGCGCATCGACTCGTTCGAGGTGGTGGACATCCGGCGTGGCGGCGAGCTGATCGACCTGGACGTGGAAGTGGACTGTTCGTCGGGAACCTACATCCGCGCGCTGGCCCGTGATCTCGGCGCGGCGCTCGGCGTGGGCGGTCACCTGACGTCGTTGCGGCGCACCCGCGTCGGTCGCTTCGACCTGTCCCAGGCGCAAACGTTGGACCAGCTCGCCGAGCGGCCGCGGCTGAGCCTGAACCTGGACCGGGCCTGCCTGCTCATGTTCGGCCGCCGCGACCTCACCACCGCCGAGGCCGAGGCGGTGGCCAACGGGCGGCCCCTGCCGGTGGCGGGACTCGACGGCGTCTACGCGGCCGTCGACGTCGAAGGGCGGGTGATCGCGCTGCTGCGTGACGAGGGTCAGCGGACCAAGTCGGTGGTGGTGATCCGCCCGGCGACGCTCTAGGGCGTCGAGCGTGCGTGTAGGGCGTCGAGCGTGCGTGTAGGGCGTCGACCGTGCGTGTAGGGCGGAAATTCCGCCTTAACGCCGCCGTCAGTACCCAATGGAAACCGTGAGCGCACACTCGATGCGCATCCCCGTCGAGCGCTCGCCGCGACCAAGTTGCACACTGAAAGGCACGCCGTCTGGAAGGGGCAACGATGCCTAGCAAGAGCGCCAACAAAGTTTTCGTCGTCGGTGTGGGGATGACGAAGTTCGAAAAGCCGGGTCGCCGCGAAGGCTGGGACTACCCGCAGATGGCCAAGGAGTCCGGCACCAACGCGCTCAAAGACGCCGGCGTCGACTACACCGACATCGAGCAGGGCTACGTCGGGTACGTGGCGGGCGACTCGACCAGTGGCCAGCGCGCCCTCTACGAGCTGGGCATGACCGGCATCCCGATCGTCAACGTCAACAACAACTGCTCGACGGGTTCCACGGCGCTCTATCTCGGCGCGCAGGCCATTCGCGGCGGAATCGCCGACTGTGTGCTGGCGCTGGGCTTCGAGAAGATGCAGCCCGGCGCGCTGGCCGGCGGGCTGCAGGACCGCGAGTCGCCGATGGGCAGGCACGTCAAGGCCCTGGCCGAAATGGACGAGTTCGCGCTACCGGTGGCGCCGTGGATGTTCGGCGCGGCCGGGCGCGAGCACATGAAGAAGTACGGCACCACCGCCGAGCACTTCGCCAAGATCGGCTTGAAGAACCACAAGCACTCAGTGAACAATCCCTACGCGCAGTTCCAGGAGGAGTACACCCTCGACGACATCCTGGCCGCGAAGATGATCTCCGACCCGCTCACCAAGCTGCAGTGCTCGCCCACCTCCGACGGCTCGGCCGCGGTGGTGCTGGCCAGCGAGGACTACGTGGCCCGCCACGGTCTTGCCGGGCAGGCCGTGGAGATCGTCGGGCAGGCGATGACCACCGACTTCGAGTCCACGTTCGACGGCAGCGCCCGCAACATCATTGGCTACGACATGAATGTGCAAGCCGCGCAACGTGTTTACCAACAGGCCGGGCTGGGCCCGGACGACTTCCAGGTAATCGAGCTGCACGACTGCTTCTCGGCCAACGAGCTGCTGCTGTACGAGGCGCTGGGCCTGTGCGGCGAAGGCGAAGCGCCCAAGTTGATCGACGACAACCAAACCACTTACGGCGGACGCTGGGTGGTCAACCCCTCGGGCGGGCTCATCTCCAAGGGACATCCGCTGGGCGCCACCGGGTTGGCGCAGTGTTCGGAGCTGACCTGGCAACTGCGCGGCACCGCCGACAAGCGCCAGGTACCCGATGTCACCGCCGCACTACAACACAACATCGGGTTGGGCGGCGCCGCCGTCGTCACCGCCTATCAGCGCGCCGAACGCTAGGGGCCACGCCTTGATCGAGTGGTCCGACTCCGATCTGATGGTGCGCGACGCGGTCCGTCAATTCGTCGACAAAGAAATCCGTCCGCACCTCGATGAGCTGGAAACCGGTGAGCTGTCGCCCTATCCGTTCGCGCGAAAGCTGTTCAGCCAGTTCGGTCTCGACGCCATGGCGGCCGAGGCGGTCAAGAACATGCTGGACCGGGAGCGCGCTAAAGAGGCCGGTGAATCAGCGGAGAAGCCAAGCGACTCCGGCGGTTTCGGTGGTGGCGAGCAGGCGTCGATGGTCGCGGTCATGGTGTCCGAGATCGCCAGGGTGAGCATCGGATTACTCAGCACCGCCTCGGTCAGCCTGGGTTTGGGAGCGGCGACCATCATGAGCCGCGGCACGCTCGCCCAAAAGGAGCGGTGGTTACCCGGGCTGATGACGCTGGAAAAGATTGCGGCGTGGGCGATTACCGAACCCGACTCCGGCTCGGACGCGTTCGGCGGCATGAAGACGACCGTCAAGCGAGACGGCGAAGACTACATCCTCAATGGCCAGAAGACCTTCATCACCAACGGTCCCTACGCCGACGTCTTGGTGGTCTACGCCAAACTCGACGACGGGGACGCGACGGTGGACCGCCGCAACCGGCCGGTGCTGGTCTTCGTGCTCGACGCCGGCATGCCCGGGCTCACCCAAGGCAAGCCGTTCAAGAAGATGGGCATGATGTCCTCGCCGACCGGCGAATTGTTCTTCGACAATGTGCGGCTGACGCCGGACCGGCTATTGGGCGGCAGCGAGCACACCGGCGGCGACGGCCGCGACAGCGCCCGCGAAAACTTCGCCGCCGAGCGGATCGGCATCGCCATGATGGCGTTGGGCATCATCAACGAATGCCACCGGCTGTGCGTGGACTACGCCAAGACCCGCACCCTGTGGGGCAAGAACATCGGGCAGTTCCAGCTGATTCAACTCAAGCTGGCCAAGATGGAAATCGCGCGAATGAACGTGCAGAACATGGTGTTTCAGACCATCGAGCGGCAACGAGCCGGGAAGCCGCTAACGCTGGCCGAGGCGTCGGCGATCAAGCTGTACTCCTCGGAAACCGCGACCGACGTCGCGATGGACGCCGTGCAGTTGTTCGGCGGCAACGGCTACATGGCCGAATACCGGGTGGAACAGTTAGCGCGGGACGCCAAGTCGCTGATGATCTACGCCGGCAGCAACGAGGTGCAGGTCACCCATATCGCCAAGGGGCTGCTGAGCGGCTGAAGTCGCGCCAGCCTGCAATTTGGCAGGCCGCTACTCGCACTTTGTCTGCAGAATTACCGGCGCGGCGCAAACCGCGGATGCACTCATGGCTTGCGATCGCCGCTGCGCCCGGCTTCGCCGCGCTTGCGATCGCCGCTGGCGCCGATTGGCGGCGACCCGCTGCGCCCGGCTTCGCCGCGCTTGCGATCGCCGCTGGCTTCAACTGGCGGCGACCCGCTGCGCCCGGCTTCGCCGCGCTTGCGATCGCCGCTAACCCACCACCCAGATCGCCAGCGCGGCCGGGCTGCCCAAGTCCACAGTGGCCGCGTCGCCGTCCTCAGACTCGATCGCCACCGACACCATGCCGGCGAACTCCCGCCGGGTCACCACGCGCAGTCGCGAGTCCAGACTGATCCCGACGCTGTCGAAGTAACGCAGCATCTCCGGATCGGCATCGGAGATCCGGGCCACCGTCCCGGTGTCGCCGTCATGGCACGCCCACAGCTGACGCGCCGGCGGAGTCGGCACCTGCCCGTCGGGTGCCGGGATCGGGTCGCCGTGCGGGTCGCGCCGCGGGAAGCCCAGCTTGGCGTCGATGCGAGCAACCAGGCGGTCCGACACCGCATGCTCGAGCACCTCGGCCTCGTCGTGCACCTCGTCCCAGCCGTAACCGAGTTCGTTGACCAGGAACGTCTCCAAAAGCCGGTGCCGGCGCACCATCGCCAACGCCGCGCGTCGGCCCGCCTCGGTCAGCGTCACCGCACCGTACTTCTCGTGATCGACCAGCCCCTGCTCGGCGAGCTTGCGGATGGATTCCGAGGCGGTGCTGGCCGACACGCCCAGCTTCTCGGCGAGCATCTTGGTGCTGACCCGGTCGCGGGACCACTCCTGAGCGGTCCAGATGACCTTCAGGTAGTCCTGGGCGACCGGGGTCAGGCCGCCAGACTCCTCCTCAGTCCTCACAACCTGAAAGTTTAGGCACCCCACCCGGCTGGTGCGGTGCACCCGGCAAACGGCGCCACTCGCGAGTCGGTGAGCACAACGAGGCGGCAGACAGGTGAAACCTCCGTATCCCCGGCACCGGCGGCGCGGTCGGAGCCGTAGGCTTGCGGGCGTGCAGCGGTGGCGCGGCCAGGACGAGATCCCGACGGATTGGGGCAGGTGCGTGCTCACCATCGGGGTGTTCGATGGTGTGCACCGCGGGCATGCCGAATTGATCGCCCACGCGGTCAAGGCCGCCCGCGCCCGCGACGTCCCCACCGTGCTGATGACGTTCGACCCGCACCCGATGGAAGTGGTCTACCCCGGCAGCCACCCCGCACAGCTGACCACCTTGACCCGCCGCGCCGAACTGGTCGAAGAGCTGGGCATCGACGTGTTCCTGGTGATGCCGTTCACCACCGACTTCATGAAGCTCACTCCCGAGCGCTACGTCCACGAGCTACTGGTGGAGAACCTGCACGTCGTCGAGGTGGTGGTGGGCGAGAACTTCACCTTCGGCAAGAAGGCGGCCGGCAATGTCGAGACGCTGCGCCGCGCCGGTGAGCGGTTCGGATTCGCGGTCGAGTCGATGTCGCTGCTGTCCGAGCATCACAGCAACGAGACGGTGACGTTCTCCTCGACGTACATCAGGTCCTGCGTCGACGCCGGCGACATGGTGGCGGCCACCGAAGCGCTGGGCCGCCCGCACCGCGTCGAGGGCGTCGTGGTGCGCGGGCACGGCCGCGGTCTGGAGCTGGGTTATCCCACCGCCAACGTGGCACCGCCGATGTATTCAGCGATCCCGGCCGACGGCGTCTACGCCGCCTGGTTCACCGTGCTCGGCCACGGACCGGTCACCGGCACCGTAGTCCCCGGCGACCGCTACCAGGCCGCGGTGTCCGTGGGCACCAACCCGACTTTCTCCGGCCGCACCCGCACCGTCGAGGCCTTCGTACTCGACACCGCCGCCGATCTCTACGGCCAACATGTGGCGCTGGACTTCGTCGCGCGCATCCGCGGCCAGAAGAAGTTCGACTCGGTGCCCGACCTGATCACCGAGATGGGCGTCGACACCGAGCGCACCCGGGCGCTGCTCAAGGACTGACGATTCGGGGCGCACCTCGATCCGCTGCTAAACTGCCCCACGACATCGGCGCGTGCTGCGGTTCGCGGTGGCCGCGCCGGGAAATCACTGATCGCGGACCAATTGATGGAGATATTTTCGTGGCGCTGACTGCCGAGCAAAAAAAGGAAATCCTGGGCACCTACGGCCTGCATGACACCGACACCGGATCCCCGGAGGCCCAGGTCGCCCTGCTGACCAAGCGGATCGCCGACCTCACCGAGCACCTGAAGGTGCACAAGCATGACCACCACTCGCGTCGCGGTCTGCTGCTGCTGGTGGGTCGCCGCCGCCGGCTGCTCAAGTACGTCGCGCAGATCGATGTGGCGCGGTACCGCTCCCTGGTCGAACGGCTGGGTCTGCGTCGCTGACTCGCGGCCGCCATGCGCGCCCTGCTCATCCCGTGCCTGGTGGCCGGGGGGCTGGTGGGGTGCGCCGGATGCGCATCCTGGAGTAGCCACACGCCCGACTTGGCCGACGTGAAGGTCGGTGACTGTCTGAAGCTGGGCGGCACGGCCGAGGACCCGCAGGCCGCGCAGGTGGCCTGCGGCAGTCCGGAGTCTAATTTCAAGGTGGTCGCCACGGCCGCCGACCGCTCGGCCTGCCCGGCCGACGTCGATTCGTTCTACTCGACTCGCAACGCGATGGACGGGTCGACCAGCACCTTGTGCCTGGACATCGATTGGGTGGTCGGTGGCTGCATGAGCGTCGACCCCCAGCATCGGGCCGACCCGGTTCGGGTTGACTGCAACGACGCTTCGGTGCCGCACCGGCAGCGAGCCACCCAGATTCTCCAAGACCTCGACCCGCCGGTCAGCGTCGACCAGTGCGCCAGCGGCCTCGGCTACGCCTACTCCCAGCGGCGATTCGCCGTGTGCGTCGAGGACGTCGGCGCCGGGCCGCGAAGCTAGCCGTCTGGTCTGGACCGCCGAACCGCCCGTGTAGAGTGAGGGCGTTATGGGTCGGTTCGGCCCAGCAAATGGTGCGGTCCGCGCAGATCCGCGCGTGCCGTTCCAGCGAGTCACGACGGGAGCGCCCCGGCCTGTATCGGGCGGTCTTCGGTAGTGGCTGCCGGGCTCCCCGGATCTGGGGCAGGTCGGCCGCTTCGATCGACGGCCGTAGCCGCATCCAGGCTCAAGCTCTACAGGGAAGCTCTCGCAAGCCGGCTCGCAGGCTCATTTGAGCCCGTGAGCGCTGCTGCGAACCCTCTGGGTTTTGCGTGACCACGCGAAACAGCCACATATCCCAGAGAGGGCCGCACGGACGTCATGTCTGTAGCTGAAATCGAAGAAGGCGTGTTCGAGGCGACCGCCACCATTGACAACGGGAGCTTCGGCACCCGCACCGTCCGTTTCGAGACCGGCCGGCTGGCCTTGCAGGCCGCCGGAGCCGTCGTCGCCTACCTGGACGACGACAACATGCTGCTGTCGGCGACGACCGCCAGCAAGAACCCCAAGGACCACTTCGACTTCTTCCCGTTGACGGTCGACGTCGAGGAGCGGATGTATGCCGCCGGCCGCATCCCCGGTTCGTTCTTCCGTCGGGAGGGCCGCCCGTCCACCGACGCCATCCTGACCTGCCGGCTCATCGACCGCCCGCTGCGTCCGTCCTTCGTCGACGGCCTGCGCAACGAGATCCAGGTCGTGGTGACCGTGTTGAGCTTGGACCCCAACGACCTGTACGACGTGTTGGCGATCAACGCCGCGTCGGCCTCCACCCAGCTCGGCGGCCTGCCCTTCTCCGGCCCCATCGGCGGGGTCCGGGTGGCACTGATCGACGGCGCCTGGGTCGCCTTCCCGACCGTCGAGCAGCTCGAGCGCGCCGTGTTCGACATGGTGGTGGCCGGCCGCAAAGTCGACGGTGACGTGGCGATCATGATGGTCGAAGCCGAGGCCACCGAGTAGTAGACGTCGTCGCCGTAGTCCGGGAACACCGGGAACTCACCGGTCGGCTTCGCGGCCGCCTCGGCCAGCTCCTCCTGCGCGGTGCACAGCGCGGCGATGAACGGCTTGGCCGCCTCCAGACCCTCGGCAACCACACCTTCGGTCGGCGCCTGCGCGCCGCCGTCGACCAGGTCGATGACGTGCTCGGTGGCCTCGGCTTCGACCATCATGATCGCCACGTCACCGTCGACTTTGCGGCCGGCCACCACCATGTCGAACA
>NZ_LZLE01000162.1 GCF_001673155.1 Mycobacterium sp. 1423905.2
CGGAACGTCTCTTCGGTGCGACCCCGCCGCCAGTAGCCGGAAATGGAAGACGCCCACTTTGCCTCGACGCCGCGCTCCTTGCGGATGTAGGGCCGCAGGTTGTGCATGACCGATTGCGCCTCGCCATGGATGAAGACCTGCACTTGTCCGGGCAGCCAGAGCGCGGTGGTGACCGCTTCGATCAGCGGCGCGTGGTCGCCGGCGCGGTCCTCGGGCACCAGGTCGGCACGTCCGCCCCGGTACACCCAGTTGATCTGAACGGCCTCCGGCGCGGTCAGCGTGATCTCGTCGTCGGGGCCGGCGACTTCGATGAAAGCCTTGCCGACCGCATCGGGCGGCAGCGCCTCGAGCGCGGCCGCGATGGCCGGGAGCGCGGATTCGTCGCCGGCGAACAGATGCCAGTCGGCCGCCGGGTCCGGACGGTAGGCCCCGCCCGGACCCATCAGGTAGATCGGTTGACCGGGTTGGGCCGTCGCCGCCCACGGGCCGGCCACGCCATGCTCGCCGTGCAACGCGATGTCCACGGCGATCTCGCGGGCGGTGGTGTCGACTTTGCGGACGGTGAAGGTGCGCACCGGAGGCTGCTTGGCGGGGGGCAGGTCAGCGAAGCTGTCCAGGGTCAGCGGCTGCGGCAGGGCGGGGACGTCGATGTCTTCGGCGACGAATGCCAGCTTGACGTAGGAGTCGGTGAAGTCGCTGGGGGTGAAGGTGTCGAAGCCGCTGCCGCCGAGGCGAACCCGGGTCATGTGCGGGGTGACCTCTTCGGTACCGACGACTTCGAAGCTTTGCAGGGGTCGACCCGCCACGTGTCCTCCTGTCCGGTCCTTCGTCGACTATACGAGCCGCATCGGCGCCCTTCCGGCCGTGGCCTGGGCAGCACCGGGGCGGACCAGCCGCCATCGGCCCTCCCGACGCTGCACCAATCCGGCCACCTCCAGCATGGCCAGCGGGCCGAACACCGACGCCGGGGCCAGCCCGGACGCCACCGCGATCTCGTCGACCGTGGCCGCACCGCGGCCCGGCAACGCCTCGTACACCTGCCGTTCGGCCTCACTGAGCCGGTCCAGCGCGGTGGTCGGCCGCGGCTCCTCCTCGGCCAGCTCACCGATGTGACCGACCAACTCGACGACGTCGGCGGGCCGGGTGACCAGCTGCGCGCCGTTGCGGATGAGCAGGTGACAACCCGCCGAAGCCGAAGAGGTCACCGGCCCGGGCACCGCGGCCACCACCCGGCCCAAGGCGCGCGCCCAGGCGGCGGTGTTGGCCGCCCCGCTGCGCAGGCCGGCCTCCACCACCACCACCGCGCCGGTGACAGCGGCCACCAGTCGGTTGCGGGTGAGGAACCGATGGCGGGCCGGGCGCACACCGGGCGGATATTCGCTGAACAGCAACCCGTCTTGGGCGATGCGGTGCAGCAGCGCGGAATGCCCCGCCGGATACGGGATGTCCAGACCGCCGGCCAGGACGGCGACGGTGAGTCCGTCACATGCCAGCGCGGCGCGGTGAGCCGCGCCGTCGATGCCGTAGGCGCCACCGGACACCACCACCACGTCGTGTTCGGCCAGGCCGGTGGCAAGGTCACCGGCCACGTGCTCGCCGTAGGTGGTCGCCGCGCGCGTGCCGACCACCGCGGCCGCGCGCTGGGCGACCTCGTCGAGGCGCGCGGGGCCCAACGCCCACAACACCAGCGGGGGTCCGCCGCGCGACCGGAGCCGCGCGCCGCCGAACGCGGCGAACGCGAGCACCGGCCACTCGTCGTCATCCGGGGTGATCAACCGCCCACCGCGCCGGGCCAGCAGCTCGAGATCGTCTGCTGCACAGTCGATGTGGCGTCGAGACTCGGTGTGACGGGCCAGCTCGTCGTCCACCGCACCGCGGCGCACCCGCTCGGCAGCCGCAACGGGTCCAACGCTGGCCACCAGCGCGGCCAGTTCCGGGCACGGCGGCTCGGCGACGCGCGACAGATAGGCCCAGGCCCGCGACACCTCGTCGGCGGTCATCTCGCGGCTCCGGCTTGGCGAAAACTCAGCGCGGTCGCGACTTCGTCGCAACCCGGTGAGGTCCGGCCGGCCAGATCGGCCAGACTCCACGCGACCCGAAGAGTGCGATCCACCCCGCGGATGCTGAGCATTCCCCGGTCCAACGCGGTGCGCAGCGGCTGCATCGCGGCGCTGCTCAGCCGGAACTTGCGCCGCAATAACGACCCGCTCACTTCGGCGTTGGTCGTGCAACCATGCGGTTTCCAGCGTTCGGCGGCCACCTGCCGGGCGGCCGCGACGCGGGAACGTACCTGCGACGTCGGCTCACCGGGCTCGGTCGAGAACGCTCCGACGCCAGCGGGATGCATCTCGACCCGCAGGTCGACCCGGTCCAGCAGCGGGCCGGACAACTTGCCCAGGTAGCGCCGCTTCACCGCCGCCGCACAGATGCAGTCCTGAGGATCGGCCGGCGCGCAGGGACACGGGTTGGCCGCCAACACCAGTTGAAATCGGGCTGGGTAACACGCCACCCCGTCGCGGCGGGCCAGCCGAATCTCGCCGTCTTCCAACGGTGTCCGCAACGCTTCCAGAGCGCTGACGCTGATCTCCGCGCACTCGTCGAGGAACAACACGCCGCGGTGAGCTCGGCTGACCGCGCCCGGGCGAGCCATTCCCGAGCCCCCGCCGACCAACGCGGCGACACTGGAACTGTGGTGTGGCGCCACGAACGGCGCGCGCGTGATCAACGGGGTATCCCCCGACAGCAACCCCGCCACCGAGTGGATTGCGGTGACCTCCAGCGATTCGCTGTCCGACAACGGCGGCAGGATGCCCGGAAGACGTTGCGCCAGCATGGTTTTGCCCACTCCCGGTGGTCCGGTCAGCATCAGGTGATGCGCTCCCGCCGCGGCCACCTCCACAGCGAACCGCGCCTGTGACTGCCCCACCACGTCGGCCAGATCGGCCGCGTCGTCTTGCGGCGGAGCAACGGCCGCGATCCGCTCGTCCAGCCCAGCGGACCCGTTGAGCCAGCCCTGCAGTTGCCGCAAGGTGCGAACGCCCCAGACGTCCACGCCGTCCACCAGGCTGGCTTCGGCGAGGTTGTCGCTGGGAACGACGACCATCGGCCACCCGTCGCGTTTGGCCGCCAGCACCGCCGGCAGCACCCCGCGTACCGGCCGCACCCGCCCGTCCAGCGACAACTCGCCCAACAGGACCGTCTTTTCCAGCTTGTGCCACGGCTTCTTGCGCTGGGCCGACAAAACCGCG
>NZ_LZLE01000163.1 GCF_001673155.1 Mycobacterium sp. 1423905.2
TACGGGCCGACCGAGACCACGATCTATGTGGCACTGAGCACGCCACTGACGGCCGGAGATGCGACTGCGGCGCCAATCGGATCGCCGGTGCCGGGCTCAGCATTGTTCGTGCTCGACGAGTGGCTGCGTCCGGTGCCGGTCGGTGTGGTCGGCGAGTTATATGTGGCCGGTCATGGCGTGGGCGTCGGGTATTGGCGCCGCACGGCGCTGACGGCGTCGCGATTTGTGGCGTGCCCGTTCGGCGGCTCCGGTGCGCGCATGTATCGCACCGGGGACCTGGCTTGTTGGGGTCCCGACGGGCAGTTGCGGTTTGTGGGTCGGTCGGACGAGCAGGTCAAGATCCGCGGCTACCGCGTCGAATTGGGCGAGGTGCAAACAGCATTAGCAGCCGTGGCCGGTGTGGACCACGCGGTGGTGATCGCCCGCGAGGACCAGCCCGGCGTCAAGCGGCTGGTGGGTTATGTCACCGGAACAGCGGATCCGGTCGCGACCCGCGCCCGGCTCGCCGAACAGTTGCCGCCCTATCTGGTGCCGGCCGCGGTGGTGGTCGTCGACGCATTGCCATTGACGGTCAGCGGCAAGCTGGACACCCACGCGCTTCCGGCGCCGGAGTACACCGACATCGATGGCTACCGCGCGCCGACCAACGCCGTCGAAGAAATCCTGTCCGGCATCTACGGTCAGGTCCTCGGAATCGATCGGGTCGGCATCGACGACTCGTTCTTCGACCTGGGTGGGGACTCCCTCTCTGCGATGCGGGCCGTCGCCGCAATCAACAAGTGTCTGGACGCCCAACTCGCGGTACGGACGCTGTTCGACGCGCCGACGATCGCCCACTTGTCACCACGCATCAGTTCGCAATCGGCTCCGCGTGCGCCGTTGGTCGCCGGTGAGCGGCCCCCCGTAATGCCGTTGTCGTTCGCTCAGAGCCGGTTGTGGTTCCTCGACCAATTAGACGGCCCGTCGCCGGTCTACAACATGGCGGTGGCGCTACACCTACGCGGACGGCTGAATGCCGAGGCGCTGCGGATGGCGCTCGCCGATGTGGTGGGCCGCCATGAGAGTCTGCGCACCCTGTTCGTCGCCCACGAGGGCAAACCCCAGCAGCTGGTGCTGGTCGAGGAACGAGCCGAACTCGCCTGGCAGACAATCGATGCCAGCGGTTGGCCGGCCAGCCGGCTAGACGCGGCGGTGGCCGCCGAGGCGAGTCACGAGTTTGCGCTCGCGACTGAAATACCGCTGCGCGCGACGCTTTTCCGTGTCGCAGCCGACGAGCACGCGCTGGTGGTCGTGGTGCACCACATCGCGGGGGACGGCTGGTCGGTCACCCCGCTGGCCACCGATCTCGGGGTGGCCTACGCCAGCCGATGCGCTGGGCACGCCCCGGGCTGGGCGCAGTTGCCGGTTCAATACGCCGATTTCACGCTGTGGCAGCGCGCGCAGCTCGGTGATCTCGACGATCCGCACAGCCTCATCAGCGCCCAGTTGGCCTACTGGCAAGACGCGCTGGCCGGCATGCCCGAACGGGTGCAGCTCCCGGTCGATCGGCCCTATCCGCCGATCGCCGATCACCGCGGCGCCAAGCTCACGGTGCATTGGCCGGCCGAGCTGCAGCAGCGGGTGCGCAGTACGGCCCGCGCGCACAGCGCGACCAGTTTCATGGTGATCCAGGCCGCCCTCGGGGTACTGCTGTCGCGGATCAGCGCGAGTCCCGATGTCGCAATTGGGTTTCCGATCGCCGGGCGCCAAGATCACGCGCTCGACGAGCTGGTCGGCTTCTTCGTCAACACCTTGGTGCTGCGCGTCGACCTGACCGGTGACCTCACCGTGGCGGAGTTGCTAGCCCAAGTCCGGCAACGCGACCTGGCCGCCTACGAACACCAAGACGTGCCCTTCGAAGTGCTCGTCGAGCGGCTCAACCCGCCGCGATCGCTGACCCACCATCCCCTGATCCAGGTGATGCTGGCCTGGCAGCACACCGAGCCACCACCGCTGGCCTTGGGTGACCTGCATGTCACGCCGACACCGGTGGACACCCACACCGCCCGCATGGACCTCACGTTCTCCTTAGCCGAACGCTTTACCGGCACAGGCGAACCCGACGGCATCGGCGGAACGGTGGAGTACCGCACCGACGTGTTCGACGCCGCCACCATCGAAGCACTGACCGATCGGTTGCAACGGATACTGCTGGCGATGACGGCCGACTCGACGGCCCGGGTGTCGTCGATAGATCTGCTCGACGACGCCGAACACGCGCGAGTGGGCAGGTGGGGCAACCGCGTGGTGCTGACCCAACCCGCGCCCGCGCCAATGTCCATCCCGGCTGCGTTGGCCGCCCAGGTCGCTCGTTCCCCGCACGCGACGGCCGTCACGTTCGGTCCGGAATCCATGACTTACCGGGACTTCGACGAGACGTCCCACCGATTGGCGCACCGGCTGATCAGCCACGGCGCCGGACCGGGAACCGTTGTGGCGCTGGTGTTTCACCGATCCGCACAAGCGATCGTCGCGATGGCTGCGGTACTCAAAACCGGCGCGGCTTATCTGCCGATCGATCCTGCACTGCCCGCCGCCCGGGTCCGGTTCATGCTCGCCGACGCCGCGCCCGTCGCCGCGATCACCACCGCCGACCTGGCCGAGCGCCTGACAGGGCAAAGCGTCGTCGTCATCGATGTCGACAAACCCGACGTTGCGGCGGATGCCCACCCCGCGTTGCCGGAGCCGGCAGCCGACGACGTCGCGTATCTCATCTACACCTCGGGCACCACCGGAGTCCCCAAAGGCGTTGCCATCACCCACCGCAACGTCACCCAACTACTGAGGGTCACCGATTTCTTCGGGTCATCCGCTGCAGCCCCGGCATTCTCGGTGGCGCAATGGCATTCCCATTCCTTCGACGTCTCGGTGTGGGAGATCTGGGGTGCGTTGTTGACCGGTGGGCGACTGGTGGTGGTGCCCGAGCAAGTGGCCGCTTCGCCCGATGACCTGCACGCCCTGGTGGCCGCCGAGCGGATCAGCATCCTGAGTCAAACCCCTTCTGCGGTAGCGGTGTTACCGCCCTATGGCCTGGAATCTGCGGCGCTGGTCGTCGCGGGAGAAGCCTGCCCGGCAGCGGTGGTGGAGCAGTGGGCGCCAGGGCGGGTGATGATCAACGCCTACGGGCCGACCGAAACCACGGTCTACGCGGCGATGAGCGCGCCGTTGACGCCCGGCCCGGGCACGCCGCCGATCGGCTCGCCGGTGTCGGGAGCGGCATTGTTCGTGCTGGACGGCTACCTTCGCCCGGTGCCGCCCGGCGTGGTGGGCGAGTTGTACGTGGCCGGCCGCGGCGTCGGGATTGGTTATTGGCGGCGCTCCGGGTTGACCGCGTCGCGGTTCGTGGCGTGCCCGTTCGGGGCGTCGGGTTCGCGGATGTATCGGACCGGTGACCTGGTGTCGTGGGGCGCCGACGGGCAGCTGCGGTACCTAGGACGCGTCGACGAGCAGGTCAAGATCCGCGGATACCGCATCGAGCTCGGTGAAATCCAGGCTGCGCTCACCGAACTGGACGGTGTGGACCAAGCCGTCGTCGTCGCCCGCGACGACTCACCCGGTTCGCTGCGCCTGGTCGGCTACGTGACCGAGTCGAATCCCGGCGCAGTGGACCCGGCCGCCATCCGCACCGCACTGGGTGAGCGGCTGCCGGCCTACATGGTGCCGGCCGCCGTGGTCGTCGTCGACGCAATGCCGTTGACGGTCAACGGGAAGGTCGACACCCGCGCCCTGCCGGCGCCGGAATACCAAAGCGCGCAACACTATCGCGCCCCGGCCACCGCCGCCGAGGAGATTCTGGCCGACGTCTACGCCGCAGTCCTCGGGCTGGACCGCGTGGGTGTCGAAGAATCGTTCTTCGAGCTGGGCGGGGACAGCATCCTGGCGATGCAAGTGGTGGCTCGGGCGCGCGCGGCCGGTGTGGTCTGCCGGCCGCGCGACATCTTCGTCGAGCAGACGGTCGCCGGGCTGGCCCGGGTTGCCGGTTTCACCGACGGCGCGGTCACCACGCACGACGACGGGGTCGGGGAGCTGACGGCCACACCGATCATGCGCTGGCTGCACAGCCTGGACGGCCCGATCGAACAGTTCAACCAGACGGTGGTGGTGCAGGCGCCCGCTGAGGTAACCGAGGCCGATGTCGTCGTGCTGCTGCAGGCTCTCCTGGATCGGCATGCCATGTTGCGGTTGCGGATCGACGACGGTCGAGCCTGGGT
>NZ_LZLE01000164.1 GCF_001673155.1 Mycobacterium sp. 1423905.2
TGCAGAAGCACGGGGTCAACTGCGACAACGTCCTGATCTCCGAGAGCGCACACACGGCGCGGTTCACCTGCACCACCGACGTCGACATGGCCCAGATCGCGTCGTTCTACCCGGGCGCCATGTCCGAGGCGCGCGGCATCAAGCTGGCCGACGTGGTGTCCGCCATCGGCACCCCGGAGCTGGTGATCATCGGCGCCAACGATCCCGAAGCCATGGTGCTGCACACCGACGAATGCCGCGAGCTGGGTCTGGCCTTCGCCGCTGACCCGTCCCAGCAGCTGGCCCGGTTGTCCGGCGACGAGATCCGCAAGCTGATCGACGGCGCCACCTACCTGTTCACCAACGACTACGAGTGGGATCTGCTGCTGTCCAAGACCGGTTGGACGGAAGCCGATGTGATGGCGCAGATCGAGCTGCGGGTGACCACGCTGGGCGCCAAGGGCGTCGACATCGTCGGCCGCGACGGCAGCACCGTGCATGTGGGCGTGGTCCCCGAGAAGAGCCAGACCGACCCGACCGGCGTCGGTGACGCCTTCCGGGCCGGTTTCCTGACCGGACGCAGCGCCGGTCTGAGCATCGAGCGGTCCGCCCAGCTCGGGTCGTTGGTCGCCGTGCTGGTGCTGGAGTCGACCGGAACCCAGGAGTGGGAGTGGGACCGCGAGGTCGCCAAGACCCGGTTGGCCGGCGCGTACGGCGACGAGGCGGCTGCCGAGATCGACGCGGTCCTGAGCTAGTCGCGGCGAGCGGAACCACACTGCGGAAAACGGCGCGATTTTTCGCAGTGCCGTTCCGTTCGCGGACCTAGAGCTGCACGGGGTAGTGCGGTTCGCTGATCTGGGGCACCACGCTGTGCTCGACGAAGATCGCATGCCAGAGCATGAAGATGAGCACCGTCCACAACCGCCGGCTGTGGTCGCTGGCGCCGACGCGGTGCTCGTCGAGCATTCGCCGAACCGCCGCGAGATCCACCAAGTGGCCGGCCTGCGACGAGTCGACCAAGCCATAGGCCCACTCGAGTAATTCGCCGGCGCGCAGCCAGTGCCGGATCGGCACCGGGAAGCCCAGCTTGGGCCGGTTGAGCACGTGGGCGGGCACGATCGGCTCCAGCGCGCGACGCAGCGCGTACTTAGTGGTGGTGCAGGTGAACCGCGCCGTGTGTGCGCTCTCGGAGATCAGGACGTTGTCGCAGTTGACCCCGTGCTTCTGCG
>NZ_LZLE01000165.1 GCF_001673155.1 Mycobacterium sp. 1423905.2
CCGGGCAGGTGGTGCGTTCCGACGGGTCCCCCGACGGCACCGTCGCCTTCCGGCAGATGCATCAACAGAAGGCGCAACCGACCGGTGAAGGAGCGCAGGAGTGAAGGCGAATGTCTATACCGGGCGCAATAGCGTTGAGGTGCAGTCGGTTCCGGATCCCACCATTCTGAACGACCGCGACGCCATAGTCCGGGTCACCTCGACCGCCATCTGCGGATCGGATCTGCACCTCTACGACGGCTACATTCCCACGGTCAAGCACGGTGACGTACTCGGCCACGAATTCATGGGCGAGGTCGTGGAAGTCGGCAAGGCAGTGACCAACTTGACCGTCGGCGACCGGGTCGTGGTGCCCTTCCCCATCGCATGCGGCGCATGCTCGGCATGCGAGCGCGATCTGTACTCGTTGTGCGAGAACTCCAACCCGAATGCCGGCATAGCCGAGAAATTCATGGGTCATTCGCCGGCCGGTCTGTTCGGTTACTCGCACATGTTGGGCGGGTTCGCCGGCGGCCAAGCCGAATACGCACGCGTACCCTTCGCCGACGTGGGGCCGCTGAAGATCGAAGACGACCTCACCGACGACCAGGCCCTGTTCCTGTCCGACATCCTGCCCACCGGCTACATGGGTGCCGAGATGTGCGACATCAAGTCCGAAGACATCGTCGCCGTGTGGGGCGCCGGCCCCGTCGGGCTGTTCGCCATCATGAGCGCCTACTTGCTCGGCGCGGCCAAAGTCGTTGCCATCGACCGGGTTCCGTACCGGCTGGAATTGGCCCGCAAGCTGGGCGCGACACCGCTCAACTTCGAAGAGACCTCGGTGTTGGCCGAACTGCAGGACATCACCGCCGGTCGCGGACCGGACCACTGCATCGACGCGGCGGGCATGGAAGCGCGCAACGGCGTGAAAGTGGTCGACGCCTACGACCGGGTGAAGCAGGCAATGCGGCTGGAAACCGAACGGCCGCATGCCATTAGGGAAGCCATCATGGCTTGCCGCAACGGTGGCACCGTGTCCATCGTCGGCGTCTACGGCGGGCTGATGGACAAATTCCCCATCGGCTCGTTGATGAACCGTTCACTGACCGTCAAGACCGGCCAATGCCACGTGCAACGGTACATGCGGCCCCTGCTCGAACGGATCCGCAACGGCGACATCGACCCTACGGTGATCATCAGCCATCACCTGCCGCTGGATCAGGCGCCACACGGGTACGAGATCTTCAAGCACAAGCAAGACAGCTGCACCAAGGTTGTTCTCAATCCGTAAAGGAGCATCACCATGTCGAACCAATTGGACGGCAAGAAAATCGCGATCCTGGCCGCTGATGGGGTCGAGAAAATCGAGCTGGAGCAACCTCGCTCGGCGCTGCAGGAGGCAGGGGCCCGAATCGAACTGCTGTCGCTGAAGGAAGGCGAAATCCAGGCGCGCGAACACGATCTCGAGCCGGCCGGCACGTTCCAGGTGGACCGCGCCGTCTCCGACGCCTCGATCGACGACTATGACGGCTTGGTGTTGCCGGGCGGCACCGTGAATCCAGACAAGTTGCGCCTGGACGAATCTGCCGTCTCGTTCGTGCGGGACTTCGTCGAATCCGGCAAGCCGGTCGCCGCGATCTGTCATGGTCCGTGGACATTGGTCGAGGCCGGCGTGGTGAAAGGGCGCACGGTGACTTCGTATCCGAGCATCCGTACCGATTTGCGGAATGCGGGCGCCAACGTCGTCGACGAGGAGGTCGCCGTCGACGGCAACCTCATTTCCAGCCGCTCGCCCAGAGATCTCGATGCCTTCTGCGCCACGCTCGTCAAGCAATTGACGACTGCCGCAGCGGGTTCGGCTTCCGCATGACCAGCACACATGCTTTGGTTTCAACTACGTAAATTGCGGGCATTAGAGACGCCATGCCGTGCTCGCCACGGCTACCGCTCAGCAAATGCCGAGAAAGGCTCAATGTGACGACCACGTACCCAGCACCGGGTGACTCTCTGGTCGCCGATCGGGTGTACCAGCCGCAGTCTGATTCACACCTGCTCGTCGACACAATGCGACGCTCAGGATTGATCCCGCAGCGCAGGGTGCTCGACTTGTGTACCGGCACAGGGTTCGTCGCGATCTCCGCCGCCGAGATGGGATGTGCGAGCGTCACCGCATTCGACATCTGCCCACACGCAGTCCGCTACTCCCGCGGCAATGCCGCCGGTGCCGGAGTCGACGTCGATGTGCGGCAAGGATCATGGGTGGGTGCACTCGAACTGGGGCCGTTCGACGTGGTGGTGTCCAACCCGCCATACGTGCCCACCCCACCGGTCGATGACACCGACCTCATTCCGTCGACCGCGGGCCCGTCCTGGGCGTGGAACGCAGGGCCGGATGGGCGGATGGTGTTGGACCCGTTGTGCGCAACGGCGTCAACGTTGTTGGCTGCCGGTGGGTCTCTGTTTTTGGTGCATTCGGCGCTGGCCGGCACCCAGCAGTCGCTGGACGCGTTGCGGGCTTCCGGCTTGGACGCCTACGTTGTTGCCTCGCAATGGATTCCGTTCGGACCGGTGATGACGACCCGGGCCACATGGTTGGAGGAGACCGGCCAGATCCCCCTGGGCTGCCGGGAGGAAGAGTTGGTGGTCATCCGGGCAGACAAGCCGTGAGTACCACTCGGGTGCAGGTAGTGCCCAACGGGCCGGTGCTGGTTTCCGGTCCCGCGCGGATCGAGATGCCCGATGGTGCCGTCGTGGAATCGGACCGGTTCATGGTGGCCATCTGTACATGTCGGCGCAGTCAGGAGTACCCGTTGTGCGACACCAGTCATCGCAGGTGTAAGCGCGTCAAGGCGGCCCAGTAGTCCGCCTAACCGATCGGCTTGCGCAACGAGCTCTCGCCCCGCTGCCACGCCGCCATCAGGGCATCGGCGAGGCGATTCTCCACCGCGGCGTGTGCGCGGATACCGAATACGACGTCGGATTCCAGCTGCGGTTCCCGGGCGACCAGGTCGCCAACCACATCAATACGCACCACGTGTTCGTGCACCGCGTCAGCCTCGACGTGCTCGCGGTAGAACTCGATACACGCCGCCGGCGCCTGCATCCGCTGCAGCGCCTGGACCATCCGTCGCGACCCGGGCGGGGAGGTGATCTCCGTCGACGCGAAATGCCCCACCGCGGCACCGCGCCACCGCCGGTGCAAGCCGAACAGCGACATCAGGTTGACCACCGCCAACGACTCGGCCGGTACGGCTTCGAGATAGGCGAGATAGGTCGAATCCAGGTCGGCGGCGTCCATCAGATCGGCGAACAGCTGCTGGTGCATCCGGGGACCTCGACCCGCCCCGTATTCGTCGAACTCGATGGCCACGAACGCGGCCTTGGCCCTACCGGTCAGTCGCGGAATGGCAAACGCGTGCGGGTCGGCTTCCTTGAGGTGGTACAGGGACCGGTGCACGAAGTACTCGCGCATCTGCGCCCAGGTTCCGGTGTCGCGCAAGAAGTAGGACGGGCCGGTGCCGTCCGCGGATTCGATTGTCAGAGCTTCCATTTCGGCTGCAGCGGTGTGGTCTGGCTCAATCGGGCCGACATCGCGCAGCACTCCGGTCAGAAAGGCCCGCTCCAGCTCGGCACGTAGTGCTAACAGGGTGGGGTTCCATTCCCAGCCGGGATCGACCGAGGCGAATCCCCGGTAGTGCAGTTCGTAGCACATGTACAACGCCAACTGCAGGTCCAAGCCGTACGGATCCGAGTCGCGCACGGACGCGGTGACGCGGCCGGATTGTTCAGGCGAGATCGGCCCGGTCAAGATGCGCCGTACCGCCATCGACAACGGTCCGTGCGCCGCGGGCAGGACGGGATCAACGGTAATCGATGCGCGGGTCACAATTCTTTGTACCCGGATAGCCGGCGGGCAAACGAGCTAATCAGCTCAGCCCACCGGCGCGAGAACGGAAAAGGCCAGCTCAACACGGGTTCCCTGAGCGGTATCGGCGATGTGGACGGTGTCGCCGATGGCTTTGATCAACAGCAGGCCACGCCCGCTGTTGCCGGGATCGGCCGCAGGCGTTTTCCACGATCCCCAATCGGTCACCTGGGCGCGGATTTCACCCGCTGCGGCGGTCGCCTCCAGCAGCATGGCGCCGACATCATGACCTCGGTAAGCATGCTCGACGCAGTTGGTGCACGCCTCACTGACGACCAGCACGATGTCAGAGGCTTGCTCCTCCGGCACCGCGGCGGCCCGCAACCAGGTGGTGAGCCGACGTCGAATCACCGCCAATTGATCTGGGGTGGCCGTGGTTTCGATGCGAAGTGGCGCTACTTCGTGTCGGTACACCACCATTGCCACATCGTCGTCATAACCTGCCGCCGGCGCCAACTGGTCCAGCATCGCATCGGCGACCGCGTCAACCGGTAGATCCGTCGTGTCGCCGAGGACATCGGCGACACGGGCCAGGCCATCGTTGAGGTCTTCGTGCTTGCGTTCCACCAGGCCGTCGGTGAACAAGATGAGCGTCGAGCCCGGTAGCAGCGCATGTGAGCCCTCGGGCCGAGTCTCATTGCGGCGTACGGCAAGCGGTACCGAGGTGGCCCGGTCCAAGAACGTCGTTTGGCCGTTCGGCGCCGCGAGGATGGCGGGCATGTGGCCGGCGTTACTGTATCCGAGTGTGCCGGTGCTGGTGTCCAGGATGGCTAGAAACACCGTCGTGCAGTACGCGTCCGGAGTGAACGACGCCGCCGCATCGAGTTGTTCCAGCAGTGTGGCCGGTTCGGCGCCGGTAAGCAGCAACGCACGCGCCGAACTGCGCAGCTGACCCATGATCGCGGCGGCCGGCAGACCGCGGCCCACACAGTCACCGACGACGATGCCGATGCGATGGTCGTCGATCGGGAGTACGTCATACCAGTCGCCGCCGATCTCCAACGGCGGTACCGCGGGCTCATAGCGAACGGCAAAGCCCGCCGGCGGTTTTACCGGCGGCAGCATGGCACGCTGCAACGTCAGCGACGTTTCCCGAGCACTTTCGAATTGCCGGACGTGAGCGATCGCCAAACTCAGGTGGCCGATCAGCACCGTGATGAGCAGCCGGTCCTCGGCGATCACCCAGCGTGGCACTCGAAGCTCCAGCCACAGCACCACATCTGCGGCGCCGGACAGCACCGCAACCATGCCGCGCGCTTTACCCGGGGCGTCCGGCCACTCGATTGTGCGCGCCGTCAGCGGTAATTGGTGGCGCGCGTCGAGAAGCACTTGGCGCAATACCGGATCGATTGTGCGCCAGCCACTTTCATCGGGTTCACCGGCCACTTGCACGGTCGGTTCGCCGTCGCCACGTGGCCACGTGACCGCGATGACTCGCTGCACGTCAACAGCGGCTCGGCATTCTTCCAGGGTGATCTCCAACAATTCGCCCATGCTCTTGGCCACTCCGACAGCGGTGGCTAGTCTCAGCACCGCGCTTTCGCGCGCGGCGAAGGCGCGTTCTGCGGTGATGTCGCGGATTGTCCCGACGTACATGTCCCGGGCGGCACCGGGGCCGCGAACTGCGTTGATACTGACCGCCACCCAGGCCAGATGACCGTCATGGTGCCGAATGGGCGTTTCGTATTGCGCGCTGCCGATCTGGCGCACCAACCCCATCTGCTGTGCTGCGGTTTTCTTGTCCATCAGCCACGGATGCGGCCAGTGGAACGGCAGACTGTCGGCGGTATACCCGAGGATGTCGGCGAACGCTTTGTTGATCTCGATCACCGCGCCGTCGTGATCGGCGACAAAAAATCCTTCCTGCAACGAGTTCACCACTGCGGTACGGAATCGATCGCGATCTGCCAGGCCCTCGGCGCGGGCACGTTCCTCGGCGTAACGCTTTGTCCCGTCGAGGAATCCGCGAGTGGCGATGTCAAGTGTGGCCAAGGTCTGCAACAGGAACTCCAACGCGGTCTCGCTGTTGCTCATCGACGTTTTGAAGCGGTCGGCGATCAGCCGGAAGTGATTTTCGATGATGTCGAGGACGCTGATCTGTTCTTGCAAAGCGCGGCGACCGAGCTCATGGCCGACGGCCAAGCTGTCCTCGTCGCGCGCGGTCAGATACCTCTGCAGCGCGGCGGCGTAGCTCTGGTGGAAGTCGTCGGTGTAGGTCACGTCGGGATACCGCGATGGCGAGCGGCCAACACCATTGCGTCGTCGCTTTCTTTGGCGTGCTTGCTGAGGATCTGCTCGGCGATGTCGACCGCGGACGCGGCGAAGTCAATATGGTCCAGGTGGTCATCGGCAATGCCGTCACTCGCGACGACCAGCAGGTCGCCGGTGCGGATGGGTACGACTTGAGCGGGCCGGATGTCCGGGATCTTGAAGCCGACGATGCCGCCGGCCAGCCGGGCAGAGCTGCGGACCTGGGTGCCGGCCGCTGTTTTGGCCACCAGGTTGGCGCTGACATTTCCGATTCCGGTCCAGCTCAGCCGGTTGGTTTGGAAATCGACCCGGGCCAAGGTCATCGCGGCGCCCCGGGTGCCGCCCAACACGCGATGGCACAACTGCAGCAAGACCTCGAGTCGTTCCCCGCGGGAACGGCTGAGCGTCTCCACCGCCGTCACCGCGGCGCTCGCGGCCGCCGGGCCATGACCCAGCCCGTCGAGCACCCCGAACAAGGCGCCCGTTGAGGGTCCGTCACCACCGATGTCGACCGCAATCGGCTGGTCACCGCAGGAGTCCTCGCCGGGGCGGGGCCGCCCCGCGGTCGCCCACTCGATCGGGCCGATCCGGCCACCGCCGCGCAGCGTCTCAGGCACGGGACGGGACCCACTTCCACATCTCGATGACGGTGCCCTGACCGAGCGCGGACTCCACGATCAACCGATCCATCAGCCGGCGCGCACCCGGCAAGCCCATGCCCAGCCCGCGGCCGGTGGTGTAACCGTCTTCCATCGCGCGCTCGATGTCGGCAATCCCGGGCCCTTCGTCCTCCGCTCGCACAACCAGAGCCCGGCGGCCTTCCCGGTCGGCGACGGCAACACGCACCGCGCCGTGGCCGGCATAACTGGTGATGTTGCGTGCGATCTCGGAGATCGCCGTGGCGATCATGGTGACGTCGGTCAGGGAGAACCCAAGCTCAAGGGCAAGTTCGTGGCCGGCTCTGCGGGCGGCGACGATGTCGTCGGGGTTATTGATTTCGACCAATATGTCACCCGGCACCGTCGCGCCCGATCGTCGCTTTGCCCAACCCCAACTTCTTGTGCAGCAGGGCGATGCCCTCTTCGAGGTCGAGCGCGGTATTCATGTCGTCGAAGGCCAGCCCCAACTGGACCATCGCGAACGCCACCTCCGGCTGCAGACCGACGATCACGGTGTCCGCGCCGCGCAGCCGAGTCATGTGCGCGATCGTGCGCAACGACCGGGCCGCGAAGGAGTCCATTACGTCGATCGCGGTGACGTCGACCACGATGCCCTGGGCACGGAATCGGCTGACCCGCTCCATCAGGTCGTAGCGCAGCCGCTCGGTGTCGGAGTCGGTGAGTGCGGCCTGCACCGTCGCGATCAAGATCGCGCCCTGCTTCAAAATTGGTACTGGCATGGGCTGCTCGCGTCAGTCCCGGTCGCCGGAGTCAGTCACCGGTGCGGGTGACTTCATAGCCCAGGAGCCGCTCGGCCTCCTCGATGCCGCCTTGGAGGTCACCGACGGCATTCATTTTGGACAGGTCCAGCCCGATCGTCACCAAGGTGAGTGCAATCTCTGAAGACAAGCCGGTGATGATCACGCTGGCGCCCATCAACCCCGACGCATCGACGGTCTGCACTAGGTGATTGGCCACCGTGGAGTCGATGGTCGGCACCCCGGTGATGTCGATGACCACCACTTTCGCGCGATTGGCGCGAATGGCGCGCAGCAACTGCTCGGTGACCTGCCGGGCGCGCTGACTGTCCAGCACGCCGATGATCGGCAGGATGAGCAGCTGCTCACGAACTTGGAGCACCGGCGTCGACAGCTCCCGGATGGCCTCCTGCTGCTGGCGGATGATGCGCTCGCGTTCTTGCACAAAACTGACGCCCACGGTGTTGGCGATGCGGTTGGCCGCGGGCTCGTAGGCGTCCAGCACACGGTTCAGCATGTCGAACTCGGCTTGGTACTTCTGAAAAAGCGAGCGCGCCAGCACGTCGCGCAACAGCAGCACGATGCCGAGCACCTCGTCGGTTTCCACACCCCGGGGAATGATGCGCTCGGACAGGTCACGGGCATAGTCCTGCAGCGCCTCCACGCTGCCCGTCTCGAGCACCTCTACATAGTTGTCGTAGACAGCGGTCGCCTCGGAGAAGATCTCCTCGGGCGTCATCGCCGTCAACAATTCCGCTGCGGTGATTCTTCGCGCCCATTCCTCACGCAGCGCTGTGCGGTTCTGGCGCAGGTGTTGGACGAGCTGAGGCAACAGACCTTCGCTGGAAACAGTGACCGTGGCGTTCGTGTTACTGAGATCCGTCGAATCTGACATCTGGCCTCCCGAGGCCTCTTAAGTGCCACGACGCGCTCCGCAGGGCGCAATTGCTAACTGGGAGAGTAGCCTGATTGCCGACGTGGGACGTGTTGAGGTCTTCTCTTCTCGCAGTATGTACCGCGGGTTAGGCTTGCAGCACGCGCGTCGACCTGAGAGGCCTGGAAGGATCGCCGTTGTCAGCTCCTGATTCGATCACCGCCACCGTTGCGGACCACGACGGGGTCGCTGTGCTCAGTATCGGTGGAGAAATCGACTTGGTCACCGCTCCGGCCCTCGAAGAAGCCATCGGCGGCGTGGTCGCGGGCAATCCGGCGGCGCTGGTGATCGACCTTTCCGGGGTGGAGTTCCTCGGCTCGGTAGGACTGAAAATCCTGGCGGCGACGTACGAGCAACTCGGGGACGCCGAGTTCGGTGTGGTGGCGCGCGGTCCGGCGACGCGGCGTCCGATTCACTTGACCGGTCTGGACAAGACATTCCCCCTTTACCCAACGCTCGACGACGCGCTGACCGGCGTGCGCGACGGGAAGCTCAATCGTTAGCAATCGAGTAGTGCGGCCCAAAGCCAGGTAACGGTTCAGTCACGATCAAGATCACGATCTCTTAAGAACTCGCAGCTCTTTCTAAGAGCCCTCAGTGTTACCTGGCGAATTTGGCCGTTGCTTAACAAAATTTGCCACATGAGTTGCATTTGTCCCGCGGTTGGGCGAGTAACCCGCTAAACCCGCGTTCGTTGTCGGCGAACATCGCCGGGAGTGCGTTTTTGCTTCCGCTACTTTGGATTTCGAGGCCTTCGGGAGCCTCGTCGATCAGTTCGCCCATTCGGAGGAACAAATCACCATGAAATTCAGCAGTATCGTCGCGCGTCGGCGAGTTGCCGGCGTCAGCGCCGGATGTCTGCTCGGGGGACTCGCTCTGGGAATCGTCGGCGCGCCGTCGGCCGCGGCGGCGCCCGACTGCAGTCAGCAAAGCGTCAACTCCACCGTCTCATCCGCAACCGGTGCGGCTCAGCAGTACCTCGCTTCGCATCCGGGAGCCAACGACGTGGTGATGGCGGCGTACGGGCAGCCCCGCGGGGAGGCGGCGGCTAACCTGCGCGGCTACTTCACGGCGCATCCCAACGAGTACTACGACCTGCGCGGCATTCTGGCGCCCATCGGTGACACCGAGCGGCAGTGCAACGTGTCGGCGTTGCCGCCGAACCTGGAATCGGCCTACCACGAGTTCATGGCCGGCTGATTCCGTACAGCTGGGTTCACACCCGCCACGACCCGCCACAACTTTCCCGTGGCGGGTCGTTTGGCATTTTGCCCGGCGGCTCGGCAATTACCGCCGCCGGGCGTGCAATGATCACCGCCATGGATGTCGACCATCCGGAACATGACCAACAATGGGACCGCCGTGAGCGCGGCGAGACCGAACTGCAACGACTCGACCGCAACTGGACCAGCCTGCTGCAGGAACTGCGGGTGGTGCAGACCGGAGTGCAACTGCTGACCGGTTTCCTGCTCACCCTGCCCTTCCAGCAGCGGTTCGACATTCTGGGCGACGACATGCGGGCGGTGTATCTGGTCACGGTGGGCTGCTCGGTGGCCGCGACTCTGTTGCTGATCGCCCCAGTCGGCATGCACCGGTTGCTGTTTCGGCGGCACCGCCTCGCGGTGCTGGTGTCCGCGGCGCACCGCTGCGCCTACGCCGGACTGGTGTTGCTCGGACTCGCGTTGGCCGGGGTCACGGTCATCATCTTCGACGGAGTCGCGGGGACGGTCGCGGCCATCGTCGCCGGGAGTTGCGCGCTGGTGATGTTTGCCGCCCTATGGCTTGTCGTCCCGTTATTGCTGCGCACCAGGGACGTCGAACTGCCCGGCTTGTAAGCCAGGGCAATCCCGCAGGTGTGAATCCTTGGCTGCGTGGGTAATTCCCGGTCAAGCTACGACGGAAGTCGAGACGGCACGACCCAAGGAGCGACATGCGGCTGCGTCGCAGCGTGCTCAACAAACCCGGCCTCACCCGCAAGCGCCGGGGTAAAGGCTTCGCCTACTACGGGCCCGACGGTGAGTTGGTCACGGACCCCGACACCTTGCAACGCATCAAAGAACTCGTCATCCCACCGGCCTGGAAGAAAGTGTGGATCGCGCCCTATCCCAACGGACACATCCAGGCAGTCGGTACCGACGCGGCGGGCCGGCGGCAATACCTGTACCACCTAGCCTGGCAGCAGGAGCGCGCCGAGGAGAAGTTCGACCGGGTGCTCGAAATGTCCAAGGAGCTGCCGGCGTGGCGCGCAAGAGTGGCCAAAGATCTTGCCGGTCGGGGTCTTACCCGCGACCGCGTGCTCGCCCTGGCGCTGCATCTGCTGGACCGCGGTTACTTCCGCGCCGGCGGCGAGCAGTACGCGGAGGAAAACGAGTCCTACGGAATCGCCACGCTGCTGTGCGACCACGTCACGATCCGCCGCCACGCGGTCGGGTTCGATTACCCGGCCAAGAGCGGGGTACGGCGCACCCTGGAGATCGAAGATCCCGAGGTGGTTCGCGCGGTGCGCGCACTGTTGCGTCGCCCCGATCGCACCGAACGACTCTTGGTGTGTCACACCGCATCTGGCTGGGTAGACGTCAAAGCCGACGACCTGAATGCCCGGTTCAAGGAACTGGTGGGGGAAAGCTACAGCGTCAAGGATTTACGGACCTGGCATGGCACGGTGCTTGCCGCCGCCGCGTTCGCCGACGCGGACCCCCCAGTGTCCCAGCGGGTCATCAAGCGGGTCGAGTCGGCGGTCATGAAGGAAGTGTCCGAAGAACTGGGTAACACACCGGCAGTGGCCCGAGGGTCGTATGTGGACCCGCGGGTGGTGACCGGCTATGAGCGAGGGATGACGATCGCCGGCGCGGTGCGGCGCGCCGAACGGGTTCGTCGACCCGATGCCGCGCAGGAGATTGTGGAAAAGGCGACCCGGATGCTCATCCGGCGCGTCGCCAAGGGAGAAGGTTCGTCCGGATCGCCGACCTTGGCCAAGACCGCCTGAGTTCGTTTAGTTTCTTAAGTATCCGGATTGCGAAGTAGTCCGGTCAGAAGCGATCAAATCTGGCCCAGCCGACATAGGTTTGAGTCATGCGTGACTCGGCTGTGGTACGACGCTGGCCCCGTGTGGGTCGGTTCCGCCACCTAGCGCGCGAGGACCGCTGGGAATGGTCGGACGAGGTTGCCCAGATACACGGGTACCTACCGGGCAGTGTCACGCCGACCACCGAGTTGCTTGTCCGGCATCAGCACCCCGACGAGAAGCCGGTCGTGGTGGAACTAGCCGAGCGGGTGTATCGGGATGGGGTTTCCTGCAGTAATCGCCACCGGATCATCGACACCGAAGGTTGGGTGCACCTGGTGGTCGTGGTGGGCCACCCACTGCTCGACGATCACGGCGAGGTGGCCGGTACCGAGGGCTGTTATGTCGACCTCACCGAACAGTTTGAGGCGGACATGCAGAAGCGACTGACCGACGCGGTGACGGCCATCAATACCCGGCGTGCGGTGATCAATCAAGCCATGGGCATCGTCATGCTGCAATACGGATTAGATGCCGATGCCGCGTTCGAGTTGCTGGCGCGGATGTCGCAGCGTTCGAACATCAAGCTGCGGGTCCTTGCCGAGCGATTTGTGGGTGACGCTGTCGCGCGCGAATCGCTGCTCAATGACGCTGCCAATGAGGTCAGCGGATTGGCGCGGGTTTAGCTTTTCCTACTCCGGTCACCGCGTTCTCTAACGTGCTGTGTGGACTTTGACCGTAGGTCTGGCGGTAGAGCACCGCAAATCGGCCGGTGTGCGTGAAGCCCCACCGCTGTGCAATGTCGCCGACCGTGGCCGTCGAGCGATCGGCGCCCAGCAACGCTTGATGCGCCCGGTGCAGCCGTACCCGGCGCAAATACTCGGTGGGGGTGGTGTCGAGTTGCTGCCGGAACAGATACTGCACTGCCCGGGGCGTCAGATGAACCGCGGCTGCGACGTCGTTGACGCCGATGTCGTCGCCGGCGTGGCGATGGATGAATGACAACGCGGCGTGCACTGCCTTAGGAACCGTCGGGTCATTGAGCAGATCTTGTTCGGCAGTCACATTGGACGGGAAGCACTCGAATACGGCGGCCGCCAACAACTCAGCGAAGGCGTTAAGCATTAAAGGATGTTGGGCGGTGTCTGCCGAGGCTAGACGAGCGGTCACGAAATCCAGGCAATCACACCAAATCCGGGCAGCGGGAGCCGAACGTGGGTGGCAGTCAACAAATTTCATCTGCGGAGGCAGTGGTGTGTGCCGGGCCGCGGCGATTCTGTGGACTAGCGCCGGCGGAATGCTCACCACGCCGAAACGCGCAGCAGCGAACTCAACGATCTTGGCGGACAGACCTTGTGTCGACAATAAGGGGCTGCTCTGGGCCTGACGCTCACCACTGACCGTTATCTCTCCTGCCAGCGGTTGCAGCACGATCAACGACTCGCCAGGCGGGATCTCAGCGGCCACTCGGCCCTCGATCGTCACTTCGTCGATGGTGAGCGACGCCGCAGCGCAACGGCTGTGGGTGATGGCTGATTCGCCGCTCATGCCGCTGATTCGCCAGCCAGGGCGGTAAGCACGAGCGAAGAAGCGCCGCGCGGTGTTGAGGTCGCGAGTTCGAAGCAGTTCCGCATGCACTGCGGCGAGGACACGCGACGGCGAAAACAAGTCGTCGCAGTGACGATCGGCGCGCTCCACGCCCGAGCCGCCCCGGTCGAATAGGGCACCATCGATCGAACTCGTCATAATTGATGACGATGGTAATGCGCAGAGCAAGCCGCTAGCTAGCGCTGGCCACCTGTTGTGGTTGCGTCGCGCTCGCCTGGCGATAGATGTTGAGCGCATCGAGGGCGATGCGATCCCAGTTGAACCGAGACTCGGCGCGCAACCGGCCCGCCGCACCCATACCTTGACGGGCAAAACGCTGGGCTGCAACAGTTTTCAACGCTACAGACAAATCCCTGGGACTGGTGGGTGACACCAGTAGTCCGGTGACCGAATGGATGATCGTGTCGGTCAGCGCACCGACATTCACGGCGACGACGGCCACCCCACTGGCCATGGCTTGCAGCGCCGGCGTCGCATAGGGCGCTTGCCGAGGTGTGCACGTGACCACGTCAGCGGAGCGCAGCAGCATTGGCAGGTCTTCGGTCGATGCGGGTCTGCTGAAGGCGACCCGGTCGCTGACTCCCAGTGCAGCAGCCAAACTGGTCAATGCGTTGCGTTCGTCTTCGCCGTTCGGGTCGGCGGCTGTCTCGGCAATGATGAGCTCTGCGCCCGGTAGTTGCGGCAACGCCCGGATCGTCTTGTCGAATCCCAGGGCCGGCGAACAGTTCGGTCCCACGCACACAATCCGGTGCTTTGCGGTTCGATCGAGTGCCGGACCGACCGGATAGAAACGCGTGACATCCACGCCCGCCGATAACACCGAGAGGCGTGCCCGGTTGCGACGCAACCGGGCTAACATACCGAGTTCTTCGCTGCTGCCGCCGGTCACCCATGTCGCATTCCGGACCAGGAGGGGTTCCAGTCGAGCCCGCTCGCGTTCTGAGACCTCGGCGCGGTCGGTGTGCGACGTCGACGCCAGGCCGTGGAGGGTTTGGACGGTCGGCAAGTTTTGACGGCGTGCCGCCAGCTGCGCGGCCAGCCCGGCCAACCAGCCATGCCCGTGCACGATGTCCGGAGGGTCGAGCGACCACAGGCTTGCCAGCTCGGCCGCCCAGTCGCCGACGAAGGGCAGCACTTCCACGGCGTGCTGCGGAGCCGCGGGGCCGGCGCACACCGGGACTACGTCGAAGCCGCGGTCGGAGTGCGCCGCTGCGGTGCTTTGATCGCTTCGCCGGGGGTAGGAGGTGACCTGATGGCCATGACCGGCCAGCGCGGCCGACAGCTGCTCGCATTCGTCGCCGATCAGGTCGTCTCCATGGACGATGGCAATCCGCATAGGCTTTCCCTTCCGGGGACCCTCAGATACGCAACGCGGGGTCCCGCGAGGTGGCGGGATACCCGGGCCGGCGACCGCGATAAACGGTTATGCCGATGTCGTTCGTTTGGTGGACAGCCTTCGCGCACCGGATACCCGGTGAACCCGTCAGCTCGTAGCCTCCATAAGCAGCAGCGCCCCGCCCACGCTGCTGTCTCTCAAGCGAAACGCGGTGCACGTGATACGTACTCGAGTATGGCGTCCGCGTCGATTGACGGTCTCGATCACCGCCTCCTTTGCACCGTCCGATTCGACGAATGCGTTCCCGATCATCGGCCGCATGGTGTCCATCGGCAGCGCAATGTCGAGTTGCGGCAATGGCTCGCCGGTAGTTTCGTCAGCGCGCAAACCCCACAACTCTTCGCAGCCGCGGTTCCATACCAAGACGCGCATCTCTCGGTCCACCACCACCATGCCCAACTGAACCGAGTTGATGAGCCCGTCCAGAAAGTTCTTGGATTCGACCAATTCCAAACTGCGTTCCCGCAATGTGTCGTTGATGTTGTGCAACTCATCGTTGGTGGACTGCAACTCCTCGTTCATGGTTTCGAGTTCTTCGTTGGTGGATTGCAGTTCCTCGTTGGTGGTTTCCAGCTCTTCGACCGTGGATTGCAGTTCCTCGTTCGTGGTTTCGAGTTCTTCGTTGGTGGATTGCAGTTCTTCGTACGCCGTTTCCAGCTGCCGGTTGGTTTGTACCACCTTGTCGAGCAAGGCTCGTGTCGCCGTGACGTCGAAAAACGCGATCGAGACGCCTAAAAGGCCGTTCTCCGCGTCCACCAACGGGTTAATGTGGATTTCGAACCACACGGTTTCCGCGCCAGCACGCTGCCATTTGACGTCTTGAACGCGCGCCGAACGCCGTTCCACCTTGGCCTGTTCCACGTAGGCGCGTAGTTCGACCGGGCGGTAGGACACCTCGAGGTCGCGCAGTAACCGGCCGATATCGCGCGCCGACAGGCCGAAGAGACTCTCCGCCTGCTGGTTGATCATCGCCACGGTGTCTTCACCGGTCACCACGATCTGCGCCACCGGGCTGGCCCGAAATGCCAAGTCCCGCACCGTCGTCAGGCCAGACACTTCACCTTGTCGATCGTAGAACGGGGCCGCCGGGTCATAGCGTTCGCGATCACGATGAGTCCCGAGCGTTTTGCGAAAAATGCGGTTCTTCAAACTCAATGGGATGAATCGATCGCCGTGGCTCAGCAGCATCTCGGCGTGTCCCAGGAACAACGTGCCTTGCGGCGCCAGGGCGAAGTGCAACCGACCCAGCACATTTTGCTGCGTTTCAGCGTTCAGATACATCAGCGTGTTGCGACAGACCAACAGATCGACGCGGGAAATGGGCGCGTCCTTGACCAGATCGTTGCGGCCGAAGATGACTGCACGCCGAAGGTCTTTGCGAAAGAAATAGCGGCCGTTGACCTGCTCGAAGTACCGCGTCAGCATTTCGGCCGGCACGGACTCGACGGCTTTGCCGTCATAGGATGCACCCCGCGCGGCGGCCAGCGCTTCTTCGTCGATGTCGGTGGCGTAGATCTTCACCCGTTGGCGAAATGCATCCGCCCCGAGCGCATCGGCCAACAACATAGCCAATGTGTACGCCTCCTGCCCGGAGGCGCATCCGGCACTCCATACCCGGATGGGAGCGGTCGGTCCTCGTTCGGCCAACATCTGCGGAATGACGTTGGTACTGACGAATTCCCACGCTTCCGCATCCCGGAAGAAGGCGGTCACGTTGATCAGGATGGTGTTGAACAGCGCGGAGAACTCATCCGAGCTGGCCTGGAGCAGGTCCAGGTACTCTTCGAAGGTGGTGTAACCGGCGCGATCCATGCGATGCCGGACCCGGCGCATCAACGATGCGCGCTTATAGCCGGTGAAGTCGAACCCACGGGAGTCGCGCATATAGCGCAGCAGGGCCTCGAAAGCCTCGTCAGTCTTGCCGTCCATCGTGCCCTATTCGTCCGTGGTGGCAGGATTTCGAACACTACTCGGGAACGTCAGAGTTGATTCTCCTGACCGACCAGCGCCCACACCGATTTACCCGAGGAAGTCGGCGTGCTTCCCCAGGCACGGCTTAGCGCAGAAACGATGGCCAACCCGGACAGCATGTCGCTGCCCCGAGTTGGGTCCTCGCGCCGAGTCGCCGGCTGCCGGCAGCAATCTTCGAGCGCGACAGTCACGGTGTCCTCGTAACTTTCCACGACCATGATCGGGGCGCTCTGCGTGTGCGCGAGGACGTTCTCGACCAGGACAGTCGCCACCGTCCCGGCGACCGGAATGAGGTGGGGTTGCTCCCACTGGCTAAGCCACTCCGAGATCGCTGCCCGGGCCAGGTTCACGCTGGATTTGGCTGCCGGCAATTCAATTCGTGCCCGCCGCCGGGTGCGCACCGATCTATCGCCGAGCGCGCCAAGTGCGTGCTCCCTGGACGCATAGACCGGAACGTATCGGGTGACACCGCGCCCGGCGATGGCGCGACGGCGCGCCCAGTCATCGCAGAGTAAGAGCAGGGGAACGTCCGGCCAGGTGCTCACATGCCAACGGGCGCTGGTGAACACCGACCACGCCGACTTCGACGGCACCAACAGGGCATTGACATCGACCAAAACCGCGAGCGGTTCGTCGAGCGCCGCCTTGATCACCTCGTCGCGGAAGTTCCGGTACGTCGAGCTGTCCAACACTCCGTCGGCAACCAGTACGGTTACCTGGTCCAGGTGCTCGGTGTCGACGCGAATGGTCGGGGTCTTCTTAATCAACTGCCTCACCGGGACGCGGCCCACTGTCAGCCAGTCGCTCGCTCAGCACACCGAGCGCTCGTTCGGATTCCTCCGCCATGGTGGTGTAGTGGCGCTTCAGTGCACCGGTTCCCCTCTCGGCCATGCGGCGGGAAAGCCGGGCCTTCTCCTGCAGGCTGCGAACGGCCACCCACAGCGCTCCTTCGACTTCCTCGTCGTGTGCGGCCAACAGCGCATCGGGGGTCCAGGCGTGCCCGACCTGGCAGCGGTAGTGCCCGTCGGAAATCGACACCAGTGATCCGTTGCAGTCTGGGCAGGTGTAGGTCGAAGGTTGACCCAGCGCCTGAGTGTCGAAGTCGGTGGAATATCGCGACGTCATTGCGATCCGGTTCTCCAACTCCAACCCGGGATCGAGCTCCACGGTGAGCTCCTTGGGATCTTGTTGCGCCAATTCTTTCAAAATTCTGCCGATCTCGGCGGCTGGTGACTGACGGTCGAGCACCCCGGCGTTGCATGCGTTCAGTGGCATGGCCGGGAAGAGGGCGTCGTCGGTTGTCTGGCCTATGGTGGTTCCGCCGCGAGATTGAATCGCGCGCAGCCCGAGCACGCCGTCGTCGAGGACGCCGGAGAGCAACACCCCAACGGCCCGTGGTCCGTACGCCAGCGCCACCGACCGGAACATGGCGTTGATTGCCGGGCGGTGCCCGTTCTCGGTGGGCCCCTGCGATAGCAACAACCGGTTGTCGGTGACCAACAGATGCCGATCGGGAACGGCGACGTAGATGTGACCCGGCTCAAGCTCCGCGCCGTGCTCAGCCGCGGTGGCAGGCAGCGGCCCTTTGCGGTCAATAATGCGCGGCAAAACGCTCGGTATTCCGGGGGGAACGTGCAGGGTCACCACGTAGGCGTAGGGGAGATCCGGGGACAATCCGGCCGCCATATTGGACAGCGCTTCGACGCCCCCCGCTGAGGCGCCGATCGCGACCACACCGCGCAGGGAGGTTTCTCCGCTTTGTTGCTGCGCCACCATGCGTGTCTACCCCTTGTCAGCGCATGGAATCATCTTGCAGCCGTCGACCCTCCGGCCTGCGGAAATCTACGTGAATTCGACGTTTAGCGAATAACGTAAAGGGTATTCGGAGCGCCATGTCCGAGGCCGGAGCTGCCCAAAAAGCGCCCCGGAGCGTGTTGGTATGGCACGTGCATGGCTCCTGGACGCAAGCCTTCGTCGCCGGTCCGCACCGCTATCTGATTCCGATCGCGCCCGACCGCGGCTCGGGCGGCATCGGGTTGGCCGGGCGGTCGTGGCCGAACGCGCGCGAGGTGCCGCTTGAGGGTTTGCGCGACTGCGATGTCGACCTGGTGGTGTTACAACGTCCGCACGAGGCGGAGTTGGTGTGTCGCTGGGTCGGCCGGACTCCGGGAGTCGACCTGCCGGCGGTCTATGTCGAGCACAATGCCCCGCGTCCCCATGCCGAACAGAGTCGGCATCATCTTGCCGAGCGCAGCGACATCCCGCTCATTCACGTCACCGACTTCAACCGGCTGATGTGGGACAACGGTTCTGCGCCCACCCGGGTGATCGACCACGGAATGGCCGACCCGGGGCACCTGTACACCGGCGACATCTTGCGCGTGGCCACCATGATCAACGAGCCGGTGCGCCGAGGCCGCACCGTCGGAACTGACCTGTTGGAGCCGTTGTCGGCCCACGGACAGATCGACGTGTGGGGGATGGGAACGGAGGCGTTGGGCGGTCAGCACCGGGGAGTCGTCGGGCGGGGTGACGTACTGGCCCCACGGTTATGGGCACAGGTGGCGAGCCGCCGCGTTTATCTGCATACCGCTCGGTGGACGTCACTGGGCCTGTCACTCGTCGAGGCGATGTTCCTGGGCATGCCGGTGGTGGCGGTGGGTACCACGATGGCCCCGTTCGTCGTGCCGCCCGAGGCCGGTGTGGTCAGCGCCGACGTGATTCGGCTTGGCCAGGGGCTGCGTGACTTCCTCAACGACCATGCGATGGCGGTGGCCGCGGGCAAGGCTGCGCGCGAATTCGCCACCGCCCGCTTCGGTCTCAAGCGATTTTTGTCCGAATGGGACGAAGTTATCCATCAAGTGATCGAGGAGCAGCGGAGTTGACGCCGAAGGAAGCCCGCATGAAGATCGCGATGATCTCCGAACACGCCAGCCCGCTGGCGCATCTGGGTGGCGTAGACGCGGGCGGTCAAAACGTCCATGTCGCAGAACTTTCGGCGGCTCTGGCCCGACGCGGGCACGACGTAGTGGTCTATACCCGCCGCGACGAGACTCACCTGCCGGAGCGGGTCGAGACTGGGCACGGGTACTCGGTGGTTCATGTGCCTGCCGGCCCGGCCCGGACACTGGCCAAAGATCAACTGCTGCAGTACATGTACGCGTTCGGCCATTTCTTGGAGCAGCAGTGGGCGAGCGAAACTCCCGACGTGGCGCATGCGCATTTTTGGATGTCCGGCCTCGCGACACTGCGGGCCGCCCAACCGCATCACATCCCTACCGTGCAGACCTTCCACGCGCTTGGTTCGGTCAAGCGACTGCACCAGGGTGTCGACGACACCAGTCCCGACTGCCGCATCGGCCTGGAGACGACACTGGCGCGCGGCGTGGACTGGGTCGCTGCCACCAGTACCGACGAAGTGTTCGAACTGGTGCGAATGGGACGCGCCCGGTCCCGAACGTCGGTCGTGCCGTGCGGTGTTGACATCGACGCGTTCACCACCGAAGGTCCCGCCGCCCCCCGCAGTGACCGGGCGCGCATTGTGTCAGTCGGGAGACTGGTGCCGCGCAAGGGTTTTGAGACGCTCATCCGCGCACTGCCGGAGATTCCCGACGCCGAGCTGGTCATCGTCGGCGGCCCGGAGCGGGCGGCGTTGACCGACGACCCGTATGCGCAACAACTGCAGCGGTTGGCCGGTGAACTGGGGGTGGCGGACCGGGTGGAGTTCGTCGGCGCCATCAGCCGGGCCGAGATGCCGACGGTCCTGCGCTCTGCGGACGTGGTGGCCTGCACGCCCTGGTACGAACCTTTCGGCATCGTGCCACTGGAGGCCATGGCCTGTGGCGTGCCGGTGGTGGCCTCGGCGGTCGGTGGAATTCGTGACACCGTGGTGGACGGTGTGACCGGGCGGCTGGTGCGGCCCAAGGATCCTCAGGCGCTGGCCCAGGCGATCAGTTCGCTGGTTTCGGACCGCAACTGGTGCAAAGCCCTCGGGGACGGCGGGCGCGAGCGGGCGAAGGCGCGCTACACCTGGGATCGAGTGGCAGCTGATACCGAGCGTGTCTACGAGAAGGTGGTACCCGCGCGCCGTGCCATGACAGCAGCGAGCAGCCGGTCTGGGTAATGTTGTGGCTCAGTGGCTTTCGAGTAGTCGCACCGACCGTTCGACGGGCTCGGGCAGCCGGTGGCGCTCCCGCAGGACAGCGGGCAGTACGGCCAGCGCCTCGAGCAGTGCCTTCGCGTGGGCGCGGTCGTGTGCGGCGGCCCGCACCAACTCAGAGCCGGCCTGCCAGCAACGGCTTGCCGGCCGTCGCAGCCACGCGGTGAGCGCGTCGTTGCGCCGTACCCGGGCCTGTTCCACCTGGGAAGGCTTGCGGGTCGCTGACGGCTGGTGGTATGCGACCAGCGCGCCGCAGAAGCAGAGGTCCCAGCCCCTGGCGGCCAAGTCCCAGGACAGCAAGGCTTCCTCGCCGCGGAAATGCAGGATCGGGTTGAATCCGCCGACTTCCTCGAATGCATTCTTACGCACCACCGCCGAGCATGCCTGGAAGCCCAGAATCGACGGGCCCGGCAAGCTGGGGTCGTGCCCGAGCGGGCTGTTGGCCAACAGGGCGACGAAGGGGTCGTCCTGCTGTTGGGGCCACATCACGGTTCGGGCCGCAAGCACCGCCACCGTCGGATACTCGTCGAACACGGATTCGCCGCGCTCGATCGCGTCCGGAGACCACCAGGAGTCGTCGTCGCAGAATGCGACGTACGGCGTATCACATTGCGCCACGCCGACGTTGCGGGCCACCGCGCCCTCATTGCGAGTCAGCGGCACCACCGTCACCCGGCCTGCTGCTTGCTCGGCGATGCGAGTGGCGCTACGCACGGAGTCATCGCGAGAGTTGTTGTCGACGACGACAATTGGGCACTTGGTGGAGTTTAACAGGCGCTGCAGCACAGAGGAGAGTTCCGCGGCGCGGTCACGCGTCGCGATCACGAAAGAGGTTCGGGATTGGTTACCGAAGCGGGCGGCCACGGTTAATTTGGCTACCCGGGATCGCGTACACCAAACTCGGTTTCAGCATCGAATTGCGGGGTACGAAATGCCGGTGCGTCAACTATCGCGCGTCCTGGTCACCGGTGGCGCCGGTTTCCTGGGCACTCACTTGTGTGAGCAATTGCTCTCGGCCGGGGCGGAGGTCGTGGCGGTTGACGACCTGTCCACCAGTCTTCCCGGCGCGGCGGACCGCATGGCCGGGCGGCCGGGCTATCGCCTTGTGCGACAGGACATTTGCGACCCATCGGTAACCGCCATCGTCGGGACCGAATTCGACACCGTATTTCATCTGGCATCACCGGCCTCGCCGATCGATTATCAGCGACTGCCGATTCAGACGTTGCGGGTCGGCTCGGCGGGCACCGAGACGGCGTGCGCAATCGCCGAACATGGTGGCGGCCGTCTGGTTCTGGCCTCCACCAGTGAGGTCTACGGCGACCCGGAAGAGCATCCTCAGTCCGAAACTTACTGGGGCAACGTTAATCCGGTGGGGCCACGCAGTGTGTACGACGAAGCCAAGCGATACGCTGAGGCTTTGGTATTCGCCTATCGCCGGCTCGGCCGGGTCGATGTCGGCGTGGCCCGCATCTTCAACACCTACGGGCCCGGTATGCGCGCCGACGACGGCCGGATGGTGCCTACGTTCTGTCGCCAAGCGCTCGCCGGTGAACCGTTGACTGTATCTGGGACGGGGGACCAGACCCGGTCGCTGTGCTTCGTCGACGATACGGTGTCGGGATTGATGGCGTTGGCACGCAGCGACTTCGGCGGGCCGGTGAACATCGGCAACCCGGCCGAGCTGACAGTTCTTGCGGCGGCTGAGTTTATTCGCGACTTGGCCGGCAGCGACAGTCCGATCGAGTTCACCGCAGCGGCCGAGGACGACCCACAGCGTCGATGCCCGGACATCACCCTGGCACGTGAACGGCTGGGTTGGCAACCGCGAGTGGATTACCGATCCGGATTGCGCACCACATTGCAGTGGTTCCGCGATACCGCCCACATCTCGGCGCCTCAGCAGATGGCGCGGTAGGAGGCAGCAGTGCGAATTCTCGGTGTCAACGCGGTCTTTCACGACCCGGCAGCGGCCCTGGTCATCGACGGACAGGTGGTTGCGGCCGCCGAGGAAGAACGGTTCTCCCGGCGCAAGCACGGCAAGCAGGCCGTCCCGTTCTCGACGTGGGAAGTGCCGGTGGCCGCCATCCGGTGGTGTCTCGAACAAGGTGGCATCGGTCCCGGTGACATCGATGCGATCGGTTATTCCTACGATCCGGCGTTGATGTACGAGGAACCGGTCGACCCGGCCGGTCTGGACCGCGACTGGGAGTACCTGCGGACGTTGTACGCGCAACGCGCCCCGCGCTTCTTGGCATCCGCAGTGCCCGGTTTGAACCCCGCCGCGTTTCAGCATGTGCGCCACCACGTCGCGCATGCGGCGTCCACGGCGCTCGCATCGCCACATCCCGACACCGCGGTCCTGGTCGTCGACGGGCGGGGCGAACGTACCTCGATGCTCGCCGGGGTGTACCGGGATTTCAAACTGGACGTGCTGGCGTCTCAGCCGCTGCCGCATTCGCTGGGACTGTTCTACGAAAGCCTCACCGAGCACCTGGGATTCGCGCGATCAAGCGACGAATACAAGGTGATGGCGATGGCATCCTACGGTCGGCCCAGGTTCATCGACCAACTGCGGAAGAAGGTGTACACCTGCAGCGACGGCGGCTTCCGCACCGATCCGATCGACTGGGACGAGTTGGCGCCGAGGCGTGAACCCGGGGCCACCGATCTCGACCCGATCCATGCCGACCTGGCCTGCAGTGTGCAACGAGTGGTCGAGGACGTGTTGCTGGAGTTGGTCGGATGGCTGCGCGACCGAGCCGACGGTGATGCCCTGTGCTTGGCCGGCGGGGTAGCGCTCAATTGTGTTGCCAACAGCCGCATTCACGCCGAAGGCGGATTCGACCGCATATGGGTTCAACCTGCCGCCGGCGATTCCGGCACGGCTTTGGGCGCGGCACTGAGCCTGGCCGCCGGGTTCGGTGAGCAGATCGCGCCGATGCCGACGGCACTGCTCGGCCGCGGGTGGAGCGATGAGCAGATCAAGGCGACGCTCGACGAGGCGGCGGTGCCCTACGAGCGGCCCGAGGACTTCGCCGGTGCGGTCGGCGACGCGCTAGCCGACAACCAGTTGATCGGCTGGTTTCAGGGTCGCAGCGAATTCGGGCCGCGAGCGCTCGGCGCTCGCTCCTTGCTGGCCGATCCGCGCGCCGCCGCGAACCTGGAGCGGCTCAACGCGGTGAAGGGGCGCGAACAGTTCCGGCCCGTTGCGCCTATGGTTCTGGCCGAACGCGCTGCCGAGATCTTCTCCCGCGGGCCGCTGCCCAGTCCCTACATGCTGTTCGTCCACGACGTGGCCGAAGCGTGGCGGGACCGTATTCCAGCGGTCACCCACGTGGACAACACCGCTCGGATACAGACCGTCGAGCAGTCCGACAACCCGCGCCTACACGCGACGATAAGCCGATTCGCCGACCGCACCGGGGTGCCTGTGGTGGTCAACACCAGCTTCAACACGGCGGGCCGGCCCATGGTGGACAGCCCGCGCGACGCGCTGGAGGTGTTCGGCAGCTCACCCATCGACGTGCTGGCCATTGGTCCGTTTGTGATCAGGCGGCGCCGATGAAGTACGCCATCGTGGTACCCACCATCGGGCGAGAATCCCTGCGTCACTTGCTGATTGCGTTGCAGACCGGGTTCGGACCCGAGCCGGACGAGATCATCGTCGTCGACGATCGGCGCACGCCCGATGACGACCTCCCGCGGTGCGGTGAGACGCCGATGCGGGTGCTTCGCAGCGGCGGTCGCGGGCCGGCCGCCGCGCGCAATGTGGGCTGGCGGGCCGCCTCGACGCGCTGGATCTGCTTCCTGGACGACGACGTCGTGCCGCACCCGTCTTGGAAATCTGACGTCGTCGCCGACTTGCAAGCCGCCGACGAGGCCGGAGCAGTCGGCTCCCAGGCGATGATCGAAGTGCCCACGGCCGCGTCGCGGCAGCCGACCGATGATGAGCGGCGCACCTTGCGGCTGGCTCAGGCGCGTTGGATCACCGCGGATATGGCGTATCGGCGCGACATGCTCATAGCGGTCGGTGGTTTCGACGAACGTTTTCCCCGCGCCTACCGGGAGGACTCTGATCTGGCGGTGCGCATGGTGGCGGCCGGCGGAGAGATCGTGCGCGGTCACCGGAGATCCATCCATCCCGTCGCTCCGGCCGGCTGGTGGGCCAGTGTGCGGGCGCAGCAGGGCAACCGCGACAACGCCCTACTGCGGCGCAAGTACGGCCGGTCCTGGCGGGCCATGATCGGCGAGGGACCGGGTCGCATGCCCGCGCACACCGCCACCACGCTGGCCGGTGCGCTCGGCCTGCTCGCCGGTCTCGCGCGGCGTGGCCCGCTGGCCGTCATCGGTGCGGTGCTCTGGCTGGTGTTGACCGTCGAATTCACCATCCGCCGCTGGCTGGCCGGGCCCCGCACCCTCGCCGAAGCGCTGCGCCTGGCGGTGACCAGTGCGGTGATCCCCCCAATTGCGCTGTGGCACAGGCTGATTGGCAAGTGGACGTTCCGCCGGGCTCGCCGCGACCCGCCGCTGGCGGTGCTACTGGACCGCGACGACACGATCATCGTCGACCGGCCGTATCTCAACGATCCCGACGGGGTACTGCCCACCCGCGGTGCCACCCGCGCGCTGGCGCGGCTGCGGGAGCGAGGGCTGCTACTCGCGGTCGTGACCAACCAGTCCGGGGTGGCGCGCGGATTGATCAGCCCAGACCAGCTCACCGCGGTCAACGCGCGCGTCGACGAAGTGCTCGGACCGTTCGACTCCTGGCAGGTCTGCGTGCACGGCGAGACCGATGGTTGCCAGTGCCGCAAGCCACAACCGGGAATGGTGCTGGCGGCCGCGGAAGCGCTGGCGGTGCCGCCGGATCGCTGCGTGATGATCGGCGACACCGGCGGCGACGTGGATGCGGCGTTGGCCGCCCAGGCCGGCGCGGTGCTCGTCCCGACCGCGCGCACCCTGCCCGAAGAGGTCGATCGGGCCCGCGCCCAGGCGCGCGTGGCCGCCACCCTCGAGGACGCGGTGTCACTGGTATTGCGGGAGTGGCTGTGACAGCCGTCGGCACGGCCGTCGTCGCGCGCCTGGACAGCGCGGGCGATGTGCTGATCACCGGTCCCGCGGTACGCGCCGTCGCGGCCACCCACGACCGAGTCGTGATGCTGGTCGGACCCCGCGGGCGGGACGCTGCCGAACTGCTGCCCTCGGTGGACGAGATCGTCGAGTGGCAGGCGCCGTGGGTCGACTTCGATTCCCCCGAACTCACCGCCTCACACGCCGAGGCGCTGATCAAACAGCTGCGCGACATCGGCCCGGCCCGCATGTACATCCTGACGTCGTTTCACCAGTCTCCGTTGCCGTTGGCCCTGCTGGCCCGGATGGCCTCGGTGCCGTGGGTGGGCGCCACCTGCGTCGACTACCCCGGCACCCTGCTGGATTTGCGACACCAGGTGCCCAGCGGCGTGCCCGAGCCCGAGCGCGCCCTGTCACTGGTCACCACGGCCGGCTGTGCACTACCCGAAGGCGACGACGGCGCGTTGCGCATTCGCGATGTCGGCCCGCTGGCACCGCACCTGGCCGCTCGCATCGGCGCCGACCCGTTCGTGGCGTTCCACCCCGGCGCCGCGGTGCCCGCCCGACAGCCCGGTCAGCAGCGCAGCACCGCCATGGTGTCGGCGCTGACTCAGGCCGGATACCGCGTGGTGGTGACCGGAGGTCCGGACGAGGCCGCTCTGACGGCCGCGGTAGCCGGTGACGTGGCGCTGGATCTGGGCGGCCAGACCAGCTTCGCCGAGCTGGCGGCGGTCTTCGCGGCGGCGCGCACCGTCGTCGTGCCCAATACCGGTCCGGCGCATCTGGCGGCCGCCGTCGGTGCGCCGGTGGTGTCGTTGTTCGCGCCCGTGGTGCCGGCTTCGCAGTGGAGCCCGTACAGCCCGCGGGTCACCGTGCTCGGCAATCAGCAGGCGCCGTGTCGAGCCACCAGGGCCCGGGTCTGTCCGGTGGCCGGCCACCCGTGCCTAGACGGAATCAGCGACGCGGAATTGCTTGCCGCGGTGCGGTCCAGAGGAGGAGAGCCATGATCGAGACGCATTTCGACGCGCTGCGCGAAGCGGTGGAACGGACCAGCGGCGAGGTGACGCGGCTGCGGGAGTGGGGTCGTCACCTCGCGCTGGTGCTGTCCGGCGGCGGCCGACTGCTGGCTTGCGGCAACGGCGGCAGCGCCGCCGAAGCTCAGCATCTGACCGGTGAACTTGTCGGTCGCTTCCGCGAGGAGCGAATCCCCTTGTCCGCCATCGCCTTACATGCCGAGACATCGGCATTGACCGCTATCGCCAACGATTACGGAGAAGAGGAGATTTTCGCGCGCGGGGTGCGTGCGCACGGCCGCCGGGGGGACGTGCTGGTGGCGTTGTCGACCAGCGGCACCAGTCGAAACGTGGTCGCCGCGGTCAAGGCCGGCCAGGAAATCGGCATGCGGACGTGGGCATTGACCGGCCCGGCGCCCAACATGCTGGCCTCCATGTGTGATGAAGCGATCAGCGTGGATGCCGCGTCGACCGCGACAGTGCAAGAGATCCACCTGTTGCTGGTGCATGGGCTGTGCATGGCGCTGGACGACGCGCTGCTGCGGCCGGAGACGTCATGAAGCCTCTTGTCATCGTTGGAGATTCGATACTCGACGTCGATGTCGAGGGGACGGCGACGCGGCTGAGTCCCGAGGCGCCAGTTCCCGTGGTCGATGCCGAGCGCACGGTGCAGCGCCCCGGCGGGGCGGGCCTGGCCGCTGTGCTCGCCGCCCGCACTGAGACCGAAGTCGTGCTGATCACCGGCATTGCCGACGACGAGCCCGGTCGCCGGTTGCATGACCTGCTCACCGACGCCGGCGTGCGAGTGGTGGCGCTCCCGATGACCGGAACCACCGTGACCAAGACCAGAATTCGGGCCCGGGGCCAGTCAATGCTGCGACTCGATCGCGGCGACGCCCGACCGGTGGATCGCCCACTAGCAACCGAGGCAACCGACGCCCTGGACGCGGCGCGGGCGATTTGCGTGGCTGATTACGGTGCGGGGATCACCGGGCTACCGGCGGTGCGGGCCGCCCTGAGTCGCCTGGCCACCCGGATCCCGGTGGTGTGGGACCCGCATCCGCGCGGTGCCACACCGGTGCCCGGCTGTGCACTGGTGACGCCTAATCAGGAGGAGGCGCGCCACTTCGGGGGTGATGCGGCCGACGCCGGGGAAATGCTGCGCGAGAAATGGCGAGCCGGCGCGGTGTGTATCACCCGCGGTTCCCGCGGCGCGCGGGTCTCCGCGGGTGAAGTGGGCGTCCGCCACATCGCCGTTCCGGAATTACCGGTGGCGGGTGCGCCCGATGTCTGCGGAGCCGGGGACCGGTTCTCCGTCGCCGCGGCGGCCGCATTGGGTGGGTGCGCCGACCCGGTCGCCGCCGTCGAAGCCGCGGTGGCCGACGCCGCTCGATTCGTGGTCACCGGTGGAGCCAGCGCCGTGTCGACTCCGGTGACCGCTGGTGGTGCCGACGTTGTGTCGTTGGCGGTGCGGGCCGAGGATCCGACCGGCGTCGACGCCATCGCCCTGGCGCAGCGATGGCGTCGCAACGGGCGAACCGTGGTCGCCACCGGCGGCTGCTTCGACCTGCTGCACACCGGTCACATCCGACTGCTTCGCCACGCCCGCGACCTTGGCGATGCGCTGATCGTCCTGATCAACTCCGACCGTTCGGTGCGGGCGCTGAAGGGGGAGGGTCGGCCGGTCATGCACGACGCGGACCGGGCCCGCGTACTTGCCGCTCTCGCCTGCGTCGACGCCGTCGCAATCTTCGATGCGGCCACGCCGGAAGGCGTGCTCGAGGATTTGCGACCCGACGTGTGGGTGAAGGGCGGCGACTACACCGCCGACGAACTGCCCGAGGCCGACGTGGTGCGCCGTCATGGCGGCGAAGTCGTCATCTTGCCGACGGTCGCCGGCTACTCCTCCTCCCGCTTGATCGCGGCGGCCAACGCCGGCCGCATGGACAACGAAAGGCTCTGACATGACCGCATTCTCCAGTCAATCCGAAAACCCGCTGGGTGCCGTGCTGATCAGCGGCGGCTCCTCGGGGTTGGGCGCCTGCACGGTCGCGGCGGTCGCCCGTCGCGGTGGGGTGCCGTTGGTGATCGACAAGAAACCGCCCGCGGTCGACGTTCCCTACGCGCCCTGCGACCTAGCCGATACCAGCGCAGTGACGGCGGCCGTCGAGGCACTCGCCGAGCAGGTCGACGGGCAGATCACCGGAGTGTTCACCGCCGCGGGCATCGACTCCTGCGGAACCCTCGAGCAGGTCCCAGCCAAAGAGTGGGAACAAGTCGTCGCGGTGAACCTGGTCGGCACCGCGGCCGTTATTCGCGCCGCACTGCCCTACCTGAAAACCACCCACGGGCGCATCGTCACCTGCGCGTCGACTTTAGGCATCAAAGCGGTCAGTGACGCCACCGCGTATTGCGCCTCGAAGTTCGGGGTCGTCGGCTTCACCCGGGCACTGGCCGCCGAACTCGCCGGCGAGGTGGGCGTGACGCTGCTGATCCCCGGCGGCATGCACACCCCGTTCTTCGACGGACGCACCGACCAATACAAGCCGCCGCCGGACGCCAAGCTGAACGAGCCCGAGAATGTTGCCGAGACAGTCCTTTTCGCGCTTTCGCAGCCCGCGGGATGTGAGATCCGCGAATTGGTGGTGTGCGCGTCCACGGAGTCATCGTGGCCATAACCGCGGCCGCTACCTCACCTGACACCATAGTCGTCCTGCGGGCGTTGGGCCTGGGTGATCTGTTGACGGCCATACCGGCCCTGCGCGGCTTGCGTCGCCACTATCCCCACGCTCGCATCGTGCTGGCCGCGCCCGAGCGCTACCGAGACCTGGCGCTGCTCAGCGGTGCCATCGACGCCCTGCTACCCACCGAGCGTCTGGGCGACTTCCACGCAAAGCCGCCTACCCCGGAGCTTGCGGTGAACCTGCACGGCAGCGGACCGGAAAGCATCGACCATCTGCTGACCTGGCGGCCAAAATCGGTGATTACCCACGCCCACCACCGCCACCCGGCACTGGCCGGTCCCCCGTGGGATCCCGAGGTGCACGAAGTGACGCGCTGGTGCGGTCTGCTGGAATCGGCGGGAATCGCATGTGAGACAACGGATGTCACGCTGCCGCGCCCCTCGGTTCCATTGGACCAGAGCGGCGCGGTGGTGATCCACCCCGGCGCCTCGGCGCCCGCGCGGCAGTGGCCGACCAAAAGATTCGCCGCAGTCGCCGCGGCGCTGCGCGACGAGGGGTACGAGATCGTGATCACTGGATCGACGGGCGAGTTCGACCTCGCCCACGACGTCGCCCGCGCCGCGGGGTTGCCGCGGACCGCCGTGGTCGCGGGGCTGCTGGACCTGCCCGCGTTGACCGCACTGGTCAGTGACAGCCGCCTGGTGATCTGTGGGGACACCGGCCTGGGTCATCTGGCGGCCGCCACGTCGACAGCCTCGGTGGTGCTGTTCGGGCCCACCCCGCCGCAGCGCTGGGGGCCACGCGGTCCCGCGCCCCATGTCGCTTTGTGGGCCGGCGAAACCGGTGATCCGCATGCTGACACCCCGCATCCAGGGCTGCAGCGCATCAGCGTTGCCAGCGTCCTCGAAGCCAGCCATAACCTCCTGAGCGAGGCGGCATGAGCGCCGCGATCCGGGTCGGTGTGGTGGGCGTCGGCTACGTCGGCCTGACCACCGCCGTCTGCGTTGCCGAACGAGGCCTGGACACCGTCGCTGTGGATGTCGACCCCGAGCGGGTGCGCACGCTAACGGCCGGGATCCCGGTGATCGACGAGCCGGAGCTGCCGGAGCTGCTGCGCGACGGTCTCGCGGCAGGGCTGCTGAGCTTCAGCACGGACTACGCGACGCTGGCCGACCGCGACATCGTGTTCGTGTGTGTTCCGACTCCCAGCGCCGACGATGGGCGGCCGGACCTCACCGCGGTGTATTCGGCCGTCGACAGCCTCGGTGCAGTGCTGGCCAGAGATGCCATTGTGGCGATGAAGTCGACAGTCCCGGTCGGCACCACCGCTGCGGTGGCAGAGCGACTGAAAGACAAAGGAATTCGCGTGGTCTCGACTCCGGAGTTCCTCCGTGAGGGGCGGGCCGTGCTCGACTTCCGGCACCCGGACCGTCTAGTCGTCGGCAGCATCGACGCAGCCGTCGCCGACGTCGTAAGCCGCACCTGCGGCTCGGGCGCCGAGCCGGTGTTGCGTATGACGCCGGAAAGCGCCGAGGTGGCCAAGTACGCCAGCAACGCCTTTCTAGCCGTGAAACTGTCGTACACCAATTCGCTGGCGACACTGTGCTCGCGAGTGGGCGCCGACATTCACGACGTCACTCGCTGCATGGGCGCTGACCGCCGAATTGGGTCGGAGTTCCTGCGGCCCGGACCCGGTTGGGGAGGTTCCTGCCTGCCGAAAGACACCGCGGCATTGGTGCACACCGCGCGCCGCCACGGCGTCACCTTCGCCGAAGTCGAGGCCGCGCGGGCCACCAACGCCGCGCAAGCCGGCCGCATTGCCGACGCGCTGCGCCGCGCCCTGGGCCGTCCGCTGTCGGGTTGTCGGATCACGGCGTTGGGCCTGACCTTCAAAGCCGACACCAGCGACACCCGCGATTCGCCCGCTCTGGCGACTTGCCGCGAGTTGGCACAGGCTGACGCCCACGTCATGGGTTATGACCCACAACTGCGCGGTATCGATCCCGGCATTTTGCACCAAGCCGGCGTCACCGCCGTCGACGAACCGTACCGCGCCGCCAAAGCCGCCGAAGCAATCGTCGTGTTGACCGAGTGGCCGGTGTTCCGGGAACTCGATTGGCGTGCCATCGCTCGAGAGGCACCCGCGGCGGTAGTCGTGGACACCAGAAACCTTCTCGACCCGGCCGGTGTGCGCGATGCCGGGCTCAGGTACGTCGGAAATGGTGTGCCACTAGGGTTTTAAGACGAAGGCGGCCCCGGCCGGAAGGCCGGGGCCGCCAACATCGTTACTGCTACTGGTTCGACTTCTGCTTCTCCTCGGCGGCCTCGGCGCCACCGCGCGCCGATTCGGCTTCCGCCTCCTTCTTGGCGGCGTCGCGTTGCGCGTCGGCCTTCTCCTGCTGGGCCGCACCCTCGTTCTTCAGGTCGTCGCTGCCGGTGACACTGCCGATGGCTTCCTTGGCCTTGCCCTTGATGCCTTCGGTGACGCCCTTGGCGCCTTCTTCTGGACCGCTGTCGCCCATCACAATCCCCATCTGTTGTCGTTGCTTACGCTGGCCGAGTGGCTGCACGCCACATCTCAGATCGGATTCCCGATCGCGACAGCGCGAAACCAACCCGGAAACTTCGGGTCCTAAACGGCATTCTGGACCGCCGTCCGAACACACCGGACGGGCGGACTGGGCTCGTCGGATCGGATCACCGGTCCGGTCCGCCAGTTGCCTTCGCCCGTCGGCGAAGCCGTGTAGCCCTGGTTTGGCGTCTCCTGACGCAGGCAATCCCGGTATGGCCGTGCATTTCAGGAGGTGATGATCGTGCCGAATTCGTCGATCAAAAATGAGAAGCTCTATCAGGACCTGCGGAAAAAGGGCGACTCGAAGGAAAAGGCGGCGCGGATTTCCAACGCGGCTGCCGGTCAAGGAAAGTCCAAGGTCGGCCGCAAGGGTGGCAAATCACAGTCCTACGACGAATGGACTGTCCCGCAGCTGAAAAAGAAAGCAAAAGAGCTCGGGTTGTCCGGCTATTCCAGCCTGACCAAAGACAAGCTGATCAGCAAGCTGCGTAATCACTGAACCACTGCTTCCAGGGCCGACGTGCGGCCGGCTGTGCCGGGCAGTCGGCCCTTGCGGTCGCGCAAGAAACTTGTATGAGAAATGTTTCCGCGCAATGAACCGGGGTAAGCGGTAGCACGCGATGGTGCGGGACAACCCTTCACCACGCGGGGGTGAAAGGACTAAGCAGTTAGCCCTTTCGCTCGGTCATATCTGTCGCGACCGCAAATTAATGGAGGAACAATGCGTAAGACCCTTGCAGTCATGTGTGCCACCGGTTCACTGTTGTTCGGTGGGGCGGGCCTTGCCAACGCCACCACTGAAGTGACGGTGCCGGCATCGACGACGACGACAGTGGCGGACAACGACGCCAACAACAACCACAGCGACAAGACAGGACTGTGGGGCCTGACCGGTCTGCTCGGCCTGCTGGGACTCGCGGGGCTGAAGCGGCGTAACGACGTCCGTCCCGGCGCGGGAACGACGACGACCACCCCGCGCGGTCCCGCCGTCTAAGACAAATACGGTGCAAGCCCCGCAGTACTTCGGTACTGCGGGGCTTGACCACAACTTGCCGGGACTTGCCTGCCGCGCCGCGCGGGGGCCACAGCGTCTAGTCCGGAGG
>NZ_LZLE01000166.1 GCF_001673155.1 Mycobacterium sp. 1423905.2
CAACCGGACATCATGCCAATGCGTGGTGGCTCGCCGGCCGTTAAGCAAGCCGGCCTGCGCCAGGACGAACGACCCCGTGCAAATCGAGGCCAGGCGCCGGGTCCGCTCCGCGACTGACTTGATCGCCTCGACGAGATCGGGGTCGATCGGCCGACGGGGCAGGTTGTCACTGCCGGCGACCATGACGGTGTCGGCCGAGTCGATGGCCGAAATCGCGTCCGTGACACCTAACCTGGCCCCGATCGAGGTCGTGACGTCACGGCCATCGACCGAGGCGATCTTGAGCTGGTAGTCCGCGCCGAAGCGGTTGGCTTCGGTGAAGACCTCGCTGGCTCCCGCGACATCCAACATCGTCACGTCGTCGAAGACGACGATCACTACTTCGCGCGACCGCGCACCGGCTTCAGGCACGCACCTATTGTGTCGCAATCTGTGGGATACATGGCGCCTGCCCCCCTCTGCGCACGCCGCGCGGCGTGAACCGTCGACCTGTCGGATTTCGTGGGAAACAAGGCTGGAACGGCCCGTACCGAACGGCAAGGTTCTGCCGCATCGTGGATTACGACGAAGGAGAAGCGATCATGGCCGTCGAGTCCATCGAAACCATAGCCGGCATCGTGATACCCGACACCGCACTGGTGCGCGAGGTGACCGACTTCATCCGCACCGCCGAAGATGACGTGTTGTTCCACCATTCCCGGCGGGCTTACCTGTTCGGCGCGCTGCACGCGCGCCGGATGGGTCTGCAACCAGACCTCGAACTGCTGTACGTCGCGGCGATGTTTCACGATTTGGGCCTCACCGCGCGCTACGGCACCTCCGCCGAACGCTTCGAAATCGATGGTGCCGACGCGGCGCGCGACTTCCTGGTGGAACGCGGCGTCGACGAAGCCAAAGCGCACAAGGTATGGCTGGGGATCGCTTTGCACACGACCCCTGGGGTGCCGGCGCGCCTGGCTCCCGAAATCAGCATGCTGGTCGCCGGTGTCGCCACCGACGTGGTTGGCGTCGGTCGAGAGGACCTTTCTCCGAATGCCGTCGATGCGGTGACCGCCGCCCACCCGCGCCCCGACTTCAAGAACCGCATTCTGGTGGCCTTCCACGAAGGTATGAAGCACCGCCCGGAAACCACCTACGGCACCATGAACGCCGACGTCCTGCGCCACTTCGACGCAAATTTCCAGCCTCGCAACATGGTTGACGCGATCTTCGACAGCCCTTGGCCTGAATGAGTGAAAGGAGTAGGCAAATGGATGTCCACGAAGCGCTCTACACCACCAGGATGATGCGGCGGTTGCGGCCGGATCCGATTCCGCTGGACGCGCAGGCTCGTATCCTGGATGCGGCCGTGCGCGCGCCCAACGGCGGCAACACCCAACGCTGGCACTTCATCGCAGTTGACGATCGGGAGCTCATCGGAGAGCTCGCAGAATTGTTCCGGCAGGCTCGCGCGCTGGAATACGAGAAGTTCAGCACTGGCACCGGGCCTATGGTCGCGCCGGCACCCGGCGCAGACCTGGCCGCGCATGCGGAGAACATGCGCCGGATCAAAGGCTCCGGCAATTACCTGGCCGACCATTTCGAAGAGATTCCATTGCTGCTCTTCGTGTTCGCCATCGACGACCTCGGCGGTGCCAACATCTTCCCTGCGATCTGGAGTGTGCTGCTCGCCGCGCGTGCCGAAGGCGTCGGCGGCGTCATGACGATGGTGCTCCGCAATTTCGAGGACCGGGTGAACGAGCTGCTGCACGTCCCCGTCGAACAGGGCTGGAAGATGTCGGCCATGCTGGCCCTCGGCTATCCGCGGGGTAATTGGGGTGTGGCCGCCAATCGTCATCCCGTGCACGAGGTTTCCTCACGCAACCACTGGGATGAGCCATTCGGTATCGAGGTGCCCGAACCGCTCTGGCCGCCGCAGGATGTCCCGGTCCCGCTGCCCGCGGTGGGATGAATTCGTAACTGTGCGAACCAAATTAACCGGAGGAGTTTGAAGATGACGACATCACTGTCCACCAACCGTAGAACTGTCAACGAAGTCAACTCGTTTCATGCGCCAGCTGCTTTGCTGGACAACTTGCAGAAGGTACTCGTCGATCTGATTGAACTGCACCTGCAGGGTAAGCAGGCGCATTGGAACGTCGTCGGAACCAACTTCCGGGACCTGCATCTGCAACTGGACGGCCTCGTCGAGGCCGCACGCGAAGCCAGCGACACGATCGCCGAACGCATGCGCGCCCTCGATGCGGTTCCCGACGGGCGCTCCGACACCGTCGTCGCCACCACCACCGTTCCCGCGATGCCGCCGGGCCTGCTCAGCGTCACCGAGACCGTCGACATGATCAGCCTTCGGATTTACGCCGTGGTAGGTACTTTGCGTGACGTGCACGACGAGGTCGACGCCGCCGATCCTGCGACCGCTGACTTGCTGCAGCGATCATCGACGAGTTGGAAAAGCAGGCGTGGCTGCTCAAGGCTGAGACGGAAACGACCTGACGGGTTGTCACGTCGCCAGGATGGCTGCGGCTATTTGGTCCGGATGGGAGCCCATCAGTTTCAACGTGAAGCGTTAGGCGCCCGCCAAAGCATTCTTCGACTTAGCCCGGAGCTTAACGGCGTCTCGAGCGAAGCATTGGCGGCGCTGACAAGAAACTGGAACTCCCGCGATAGCAGAGTCCAGTCGGACCCGCCTGAGTGCGTTATCAGACAGGATTAAGCGTCAATGGGTCCCGCCTAGTCCTCCGCAGCATCAATAAGGTTGTCGGCCAGCCCGTGCGGGTTCGAGAACATCAGTTCATGTCCGCCCGGCATCTGCACCAACCGAAATTGACCGACACGGCCCGTCATCTGCGGATGCCATCCACCGGGCATCGTGCAGTCGTCAGCGCCGAGCAGGAAGGTTCGCGGTGTCTGCAGTGCATGGAACTTCCTCAGGTCGACGCGATCCTGGAAGGTTCGGCACGGCTCGGGCCACAGATACTGGTAGGCCCAGCTCGCGAGATCTGGCGCTGCGTCGCTCATGAAGCTGTCTCGCCAGATTTCAAAGGGCACTGTGATTGTGCCGTCGGAGGAATCGGCAAACTGCTGGTCCGCAATCAAACGGAGGGCGGGCGGGTACCCATCGTAGATGGACTCGCCGTCCCGCGGCACCACGCCGGCATAGAACACAAGTCGCCGTATGCGCTCGGGGATCGCCTCGGCGACTTTGCAGATGACAGTGGCGCCGACGCTATGTCCGACGAGAACCACGGCAGTCAGATCGCGGGTCAGAATGTGTTCAACTACCGACTGGCTACATTGATCCAGTCCTACCGTAGGGTCAACGTTCTTACCGCGCCCGGTCAGCGTGGGCGCGAGCGCCGTATGTCCGCGCTTCTCGAGGCGAGCGACCACCGTGTTCCACGCGCTCCCGTCGTGAAATCCGCCATGAATAAGGACGTAGGTTCCCAATCAACTACTCCTCTACTGCTCTTCTTCAACCTTCCTGTTGTTGCGGCGCCCAGCACGAAGTGTATGTACGTTAAGTCGTTGGCATCATGCATGTTTCGTTACCGGTATTCCTAAAAAACATGGGCTGCAGGGTGATCGTGCAGAAGAACGTAGTGGGTACCGGTGGCCGGCCCACGCGACCCAGGCGGCGAGGAAACCCACTAGCTCCGCTGCGCCGCCGTGTCCGACCCAGAAGGCAGAAAACGACGGCACCGCATCACCGAATGGCCAACCGTGTGTGCCCGACGCGCTGAGGGCGACGCAGTATCGAGGCTACGAATGTGTGGTGTCGTCTTCGCCGTTGCGCTCGTGCCCATGAAGCTCGGCCAGTTCGCGCATTCGGTCGTCGATCTCGGGGGGTTGATCCTTCGGGCCAGCATCACTTCAAGAATCACCCCGAAGTAGTCTTCGGCTGCTGCTAAACCCATTGTGCTGCAGAGCCTCTACTCGTGAAGCAGGCAATTGCACTGCGCCTCAGGTGTTTGCCGGTATTGCGTAAACCATCCCGGTGCTCATCCTGATCGTCGGTGCTCTGCGAATAAGTCGACCAGACGGCACGCCGACACCATCAACAGCCCTGATGTCGACGCGACACGATTACAACGTCAAGATTGTTGTGAGGTACTAAATCTGCTCAAGCGCTGTCGGGGGCTTACCGTTTCGCTGTGCGGTCGATGAGCGCCTCGCGTGTGGTGCTGAGCAGTTCGTCGGACAGTTCGCCGGTCGCAGCGCGGGCCATCACGACGGCGCCCACCATGGCGGCCAGGGTGGCGATGGCTTCGCTCCTCGCGTCCTTGTCGTCCAGTCCTGGCTTTTGTTCCAGCGCCTCAGTGAGAGCTTCGATGTTGGTTCGGACTCGTTGTGTGTACGCGGCGCGCGCGGAGTTGCTCGCTCGTGCGACGTCGGCTGAGAGGGCCGCGACGGCACAACCGTTTTCAGGTTGGTCGCGGTGGGCCGGGCTTAGATACGCATTGATAATGCCGGAGAGCGGGTCGCCCGTAGATTCATCGGTCGCGCTGGTGTAGCGACTGCCATCGGTGAGGGCCGCGGTGACGGCGGCGTCGATCAGGTCTTCACGGGAGTCGAAATGTCGGTAGAACCCGCCATGGGTGAGTCCGGCCTCACCCATTAATGCTGCGACGGAGAGTCTGGCGACGCCCTCGCTACGGATCCTCTCGGCCGCGGCACGAACTATCCGCTCATGGCTGGCCGCTTTGTCCCGTACACGCCCCATGCTGATCCCCGTCTCAGTTATCGGGAAAGACACTCAAGATGATACTTGACATCCTATTAACTGCCAAAGATGATGATAGGCATCATCTTAAGAAAGACCTCTTGGCGCACCGGTGCTCCGTCCGAGCAGTCCTCGGTGTGTCGCGGAACCAGCTCTGACCGCCCGCCCCTAACGAGGCAATCTCAGCTGATCAATCGAGTGAAGGTCCGGAGTTTAGGAAGTTGCGAACTCACCTAACGCCGAGAACGAAAGGAATGACTTTGGGCATGACCGAAGCGGCATCACACCTACGCATCGTCGAGGAAACGCCGGCCTACTGGCGGGTGCTTTTCGACAACCCTCCTCTCAATCTGGTTGATGACGCCATGTTTGAACGTTTGCAGGAGCTGCTGACACGGATGGAAACGACTGCAAGTCTTCGCGTCGTCGTCTTCGAGAGCGCGAATCCTGACTTCTACCTCGCTCACTTCGACATGTCGGGTCAATCGGGAGGCGTCCGCACGGCTCTCGGACCTTCCGGCATGCCCATCACCACGGACACGTTCTTCCGCCTCACCAAGTCCCCTGTGGTGAGCATCGCGAAGATCAGGGGCCGTGCCCGCGGCGTGGGCAGCGAAATCGTCCTTGCCTGCGACATGCGCTTCGCTTCCCGTGAGAACGCCATCCTCGGTCAGCCTGAGGTCGGTGTCGGTTGCATTCCCGGCGGTGGCGGCACTGAACGTCTTCCCCTGCTGACCGGCCGCGGCCGCGCGCTAGAGATCATCCTTGGAGCGGACGACTTCGACGGTGACACCGCGGAACGCTATGGCTGGGTCAACCGATCTCTTCCGGACGCTGAGCTGGATGGTTTCGTCGATACGCTGGCACGGCGTCTTGCCTCTTTCGACCGGCGCACGATCGAGACAGCGAAAAACCTCGTCAACCAGGTGTCCCTGCCGCCCATCGACAGGCTGCTCGACGGCCGCAACGCCTTCACCGCCTCCCTCGCTTGGCCCGAAACCCAGCAACGATTGAATGCCCTGTTCGAGCGAGGGCTGCAGAAGGAAGGGGACCTGGAGCAGCGACTCGGTACCCACCTCGTCGATGTGCTCGACTGAAAGATCGGCGTTGCGGTCAGTGCAGCCGTCGGATCGGTGGGCGGTTACCACCTGTTAGAGGTCATACCGTTTGTGTCAGCTGATTCGAGCTTGAACGCGTCGCTTCCGTTTCGGCCTCTATGGCGTCGGTCTGGCTTTCGCGCTGGCAGTCAAAGGTTTTGGGTGAGCAGATGTGGAGGTATCGATGGCGACAATGCTGCAGCTGGAGGCTTTTCTGGCGGTGGTCGACCATGGTGGTTTTACGGCGGCGAGCCGAATGTTGGGCCTGTCCCAGCCCGCTGTCAGCCGAGCGGTTGCGAGCCTTGAGAAGGAACTGGGTTTACCGTTACTGAGGCGCCAGCGCGATGGTGCGACACTCAACGAAGCCGGCTCGCGGGCAGCGATGCACGCGCGAGAAGCTGTGCGACACCTGGACCAGATGCACGCCGAAATCTCGGCGATGGCAGGAGAAGTGACGGGAACGCTGCGGTTGGCGTGTTTACCGTCCACCACCGAATTGCTGATTGCTCCGCATCTAGGACTATTCGCCGACCACCACCCGTTCGTCGACATCCGAATCCTCGAGGGAAGCGAGCCAGAAATACGGGACTGGCTCGATCTGGGGGCCGCGGAGGCGGGCGTAGTGTCCCTTCCCTCGCGTGGACTCACCACGGCATTCCTGCGCACCGACGATCTGGTAGCCGTGGTTCCGGCTGACCACCGGCTGTCGGCTCTTGCCGAGGTCAGTTACGCCGAACTGGCCAACGAACCTTTCATCCGATCCACCTGTGGCGTTGCGCCCATCTTCATGGATGTGGCGCGTCGCATCGGTGTCGAATTCGACATCGCTTTCGAGGCGCATGGCTTCAACGCGGTGCTCGAAATAGTGCGAGCAGGCCTCGGCGTGAGCATTTTGCCCAGTGTCATCGCGTCAGGTCCACCTCCCGACATCGCGATTCGTCCGCTCGTGCCACAGACGACTCGTCGTCTGGCCGTGGCCGTTAGCGCCAGCGCCGGCCCAGCAGCCCGCGCGTTCCTGGACCAGATCGCTGCCCGACCGCACCTGATAGACCTACATCGATTTTCAGGCCTTCGATCGCGTATCGACGTCACAAGCGCACGGGGGTAAGCCGGAAACGTATCTCATACGATAAGACAGCCACAATGACTTGTGCTGCAACGCAGCTCGTGGATACGAATCTGCTCGCTAACACGTCGGCTGGAAGACACCAGCATGTTCCGCCTGTCCATTCAGAGCGCGACAGTGGTGTCCTCGCCGGACATTACCAATAGGGTTCCGCAGCGGTGAGCCCTCATTGGGTGCGTGGCGTCGTCTCCGCAGAGACTGGCTTAATGGCGTTGCGAAAGAACGGCTTCGATGATGCTACGAAGGCAGATTGGTCCTCCGGGGTGTCCCGCGTTCGTCTCAGTCGAAAACCCGACCACGAATTAACGTCGGGCCGACCGTGCATCCCGCCGTACATTCATCGCATCTACTACGGATAACGCAGCGCCACAAATAATCTCGGTCTGAAACCCGTTGAGCCGCACCGAATGCGTTGGACGACTTAGCGTCTCAGGAAGATCCGGCAACTATGCCACCGGCGCTACCGGCGACGCCGGACACGGTGTCGGTTGGCGCGCGGCGGTGGTGCGTACCCATTGGTGATACCCCGATTAAGCGTCGCGCAGTTTTGTCGAGGTAATCAGCGGGCCATGCGCCGCTGTGGACGCCGTTGCGGCTCAGAAATGTTCATGCATTTGTTGTTATCGCGCCCACTCCATCTTGCTTTAGTGTCTGCCCCAGCGCAGGACGGCGCTCGGTCGCCTCCCCCGGGAGAGACGCACCCATGGCAGCTACCTCCATCCATGTCAACAGCGCTATGGGCTATGCGCTACCTGACGACTGATCCTGGCAGTGTCGTCTCTGCAAGCTGATGTACGGGTGACTTCCGGGTCGAGCGCCACGATCAACATAGGTACGTGACGTCCATGGAAAGCCCTGTCGCCCACATCATGGACGGGGCGAAAGACGACGACGTGCCAAGGCCATTCAGTATGAAAGGCGCTGCGGTAGGAGCTGGGCTTGGCCAGCACATGGCTCATGCTGTCGTCACAATGCCTTCGCGCTTGCCGGAAGGCGAGACTTGAATCGCGCCTTTCGACTCGGTAAACGACACGCGTGGAGGGCAAATGGCAGAACTGCTGGAATTGGATAGCGAGTTCGCCCAGGATCCGCACGGCATTTTGAAGCGGCTGCGGGCAGAGGCTCCGGTTAACAGGGTCATGATGTTTGGTGGTGTTCCGGTATGGCTGATCACCCGCTATGCCGAGGCAAAGGCGCTACTGGCCGATCCGCGGCTGAGTAAAGACTTGCCGCGAGCGATTCCCTTGTTACCGCCAGAAAACAACGGGGTAGGCCAGGGTGAGTTGAGTGCGAGCATGCTGTTCACCGATCCACCCGACCACACCAGGTTGCGCCGACTGGTGATGAAAGCCTTTACGGCGCGTGCAGTGGAGAAGTTGAGTGGGCGCATTAGCGCCATTGCCGACGAGCTACTCACCCATATCGACAGTCTCGACCCGGTGGACTTGATCGGCGCCTACGCAGCACCGCTCCCCATGCGAGTCATCGGCGAGCTTCTCGGCGTGGCCGTCTACAACGACTTTCGTCTCGCCATCGAGCCGATTATCCATCTATCCAGCAGCACCGCTAAGGAGCGAGCCAGGGCCGCCCTGACAGTTCAGTTGACCGAAATGATCACTACGAAAAGGAAATATCCCGCCGATGACCTGCTGAGTGCGCTCATCGCGGCACGCGACCAGGGTGATGCGTTATCCGAGCAAGAGCTGATGTCGACGGTCTTGCTGCTAATCCTCGCCGGTTACGACACGACGGTGAACCTGATCGGAAACAGTGTGTACGCCCTGCTGCGCAACCCATCTCAGCTGGCCATGTTGCGGGCCAATCCATCGCTGATAGCTAATGCGGTCGAGGAATTCCTACGGATAGAAAGCCCCCTCAGTACGGCCACGCTACGGTTCACCACGGCCCCCATCACGGTGGGCGGCGTCGACATTCCCGCCAACGAATTCGTCATGATCTCGTTGCTGTCGGCCAACCGGGATGCCGATCAGTTCCAGAACCCCGATCAACTCGACATCACTCGAACACCGATCCCACACTTGGCATTCGGGCACGGCATTCATCACTGCCTAGGCGCCCCGCTCGCCCGCCTCGAGGCCAGGATCGCACTCGAGCGTCTATTGAAGCGTTTCCCTCGACTTGAACTGGACCCCACCCGGCCACCGCGATACCGCGACAGCACCGCCATGCACGGCTTCACAGCGCTCTATGTCCACTGCGCAGCCCAACCCGGTGACAATGAGCGGCGGGTCCACCAACCCCCGACTACAGCACCACCCGGACACAAGAAGGCACTGGGGCGAAACGAAACGATAAGTGGAGAACCGCGCACTGACAAAGACGGATGCGCTAGTTCAAAGTGACCACACCATGGCATGGGGCCATGAGCAATCCCACCCTGAAGCAATCGCATTGATGCCGGTGCAAACGACGACCCGTTCGTGGCAGTGCAAGCACAAAGCGATGGACCGAAGGTTCAAATGGCGTCGCAGCACCATGTCGCCAAAGCACATAAGAGTGCCAGGTGCTTGAGCATCCAGGCGGCCTTTTAGGGTCCGCACTCAATGGAAACTGCACGGAAAACGAGCGGCAGCTTGGTCGTGCCAGGCGTTCCTGAAACCCGCTATGCCCGTGACGGTGACGCCCACTTGGCATATCAGAGAGTCGGTGACTCCGGCCCCGACTTGCTTTTCATCCCCACAGCGGCGTTCCCGATCGACTTAATCTGGGACGAGCCCATCGTGGCAGCGCAGCTCCGTCGTCTGGCGTCGTTCAGCCGGTTGACCACAACCGATTTGCTGGGCGTTGGCAGCTCCGACGCGGTCCCGGTGCACGACTATCCGGCGATGCAGAGGTGGACGGACGGACTCGTCGCGGTCCTTGACGCCGTCGGTAGCCCATCTTCGTCGGTCTTCGCCATGGGAGAGTCAACGCTTCCTGCCATGCTCCTGAGCGCCACCCATCCACACCGCGTGCGCTCACTTGTGCTGTGGGGTGCATTTTCTCGATTTTCTCGTGCTCCGGATTACCCGTGCGGGATGCCCGAGCCGGCCCTGACGCGGTTTACGGAGCACTTCAGCACAATTCTTGGCTCGGGCGCTGCAATTGAGGTACTGGCCCCAAGCTGGGCCGGGGACGCCGCGCTGCGACGGTGGTGGGCACGAAATGAGCGACTGAGCGCCGGTCCTGGCTACTTCAAGCCGATCTATGACCTGTACCTGCGCAGCGACCTGCGGTCGGTTCTGAGCAGTATTCAGATGCCCACGCTGCTGATGCACCGACGCCAAGACCGACACGTGTTGCGGGGCCACGCGCATTATCTGGCCGAGCGAATTCCACATGCACGACTGTTGGAATTCGATGGCGACGATCATGTTTGGTTTGCGAGCGACGGTGCCCGGCTTCTCAATGAGATCGAGGCATTCATCACCGGTGAACGCGCTACGTCACCAACAAACCGCGTCCTATCGACCGTGTTATTCACCGACATCGTCGGCTCAACCGAGCGCGCCGCCGTCATGGGTGACAACGCTTGGACGGCCGCATTGGCTGCATACAACCGAGTTGTGGAGCGGCACGTTGCCGGTGCACGCGGCGCCGTCATCAAATTCACCGGCGACGGTGCACTTGCAACGTTCGATGGCCCGGCACGGGCAATCCACTGCGCTTGCGCAATCCGAGACTCGTTCCAAGAACTCGGCCTTTCCATCCGTGCGGGCCTACACACCGGCGAAGTCGAGATGGTCGGTAACGACGTGCACGGCATCGCGGTGCACATCGCAGCGCGGATCATGAGACTCGCCGGTCCCGGAGACGTGCTGGTATCCGGCGCCATCCCACCGCTGGTGCTGGGATCTAAAATTGCGTTCAGCGACCGAGGCAGCTACGAGCTCAAAGGCGTACCCGGCCGGTGGCCCGTCCTAACGGTGAGTAACGAGTCCGCCTAGCACCTTGAGACGCGGAATCCGCTACAGCTTCCCGACCTGGATTGAGCGCATCTAGTTCGAGGCGCGACCTGCAGTCTTTGGCGATTCGCTCGGGCAGTACTCGCGACTGTCTGGCAACGTAGCGACTCAACGTTTCGCCGGCGTTATGGACGTTGCGGTTATTCCGTAAGCATCGAAGCCACTTAGTCAGCCACAGCCATAAAGCAGTCGCTGCCAATGTCCGACACCTGACCAGCTTCTAAACATTGAAGCCCAAGATGACGGTTGACATCACCTGCCAGACAGAAGATGATGGCCAACATCTAAAAAAGTTGGCCGGGCGCTCCTCGGATGTGGATGGTCTCGCGCCGAAGTCCGCGCCGCCTGGATTGGGGTGCGACCGACTCAACGATTCGATCACCGTTAGCGGATGACGGTAAACGGATCCGCCAGCACGTCACTACCGCACCTAAGAATGGGAGGTTTCCAGATGGATATCAACGGATCGATCGCCCTGGTGACCGGAGCGAACAGTGATATCGGCAGGGCGTTCACGACAGCCTTGTTGGAGGAGGGTGCCAGAAGGGTGTATGCAGCCGCGCGTCGACCCGGAGAGATCAGCGATTCCCGGCTGATTCCGTTGGCGCTGAACGTCACTGATTCCGCAGCCGTGGCCTCGGCCGCCGAGGCCTGCCCTGATGTCTCGATACTCATCAATGTGGCCGGTGGGGGAGGTGTACTCGATGTGGTGACTGGCTCCCTGGACGTGGCCCGTAATGAGATGGAGGTCAATGTTTTTGGGACTTGGGCCATGGCTCAGGCGTTCGCCCCGATCCTTGGCCGCAACGGCGGTGGAGCGATGGTGAACATTCTGTCGATCGTCTCCTGGGCTGCGGTCCCGGCGTTGTCTGGGTACTCGGCGGCTAAAGCGGCCGAGTGGTCGTTGACGAACTCTTTGCGGGAGGCACTCTCCGGTCAGGGGACGCTCGTCGTTGGGGTGCACTCGTTCTGGATCGACACTAGGGCCACCAAGCAAGTTCAGGCCCCGAAGTTGGCGCCCGACTTCGTCGCGCAGAGTGCCATCACTGCAGTTCGAGAGGGGAGAAACGAACTGTTGCTCGATGAGCCCACACGGTCGAGCCGCGCGGCATTGGTCGGTGATATCGGTTCGGTCCGTCTCGGTGATGTTTTCGTCGCTTGAGATCGACTAACCAAAAAGACCTTTACCTCCCGCAACCCGTGGCCGTGCGGGCCTCCCGTAAATAGCGTCGCGTCAGCAGCCCTTGGGTGGGCGGTTCCAGCGCCCCCAAACGAGCGCCAAAGTGATCGTTATCCTCTCCGCGTTGCGACAAGACGGCGAACCGGATTAGTGGGCGTCCGAGCAGGCTGATCGACGGCGTCGGGAACAAACTTCCGTGACTTGCCTCTGCAAGTGACAGCCTCATCGACGCCGCAGAGGAAGCAGCGACACGATCGCCGAACGTATGCGTGCCTATATGGGGTTTCCCACGGCCTCTGACACCGTCGTCGCCAGCACCACCGTTCTCGCGACGCCGCCGCGTTCGCTGAGCGTCACCGAGACGGTCACCAAGATCAGCCCTCGGATCTACAGTGTGGTAGGTGTTTGCGCGCAGTGCACGACGAAGGGGATTCAAGCCGCCAAGATCGCTGCGGCTATTTGGTCCGGATGGGTCAACATGGCGTTGTGTGTACCGGGAACTGGGATCGGTTCGACGCTGAGCCGCGCCGCGAATTCCCCAGCCGGCCACTGCAATGCGCGATCACACTCACTGGCCAGGTAGGCGGTCGGGATCGTGAGTGTTGCGGCGCCGACGTCGGAAGCGTCGGTGAAGTACCGACCCGGTTGCTCCGTCAGCAGGTCGGACACCAACCGCTGCAGCTCCGGCGCAACGTCCTGCATGAATCCCTTCTCGACGTCTTCCAGTGTCGCGGGGATCGAGCCGGTGGGTGATTCCTTGATCATTCGCAGATTTGACTCGCGCAGCTCCGGCGGATCGTCGTCAACCAAGCTTCTACTGCGCACCGGTATTTGCGCGTTCAAGTAGACGACCTTGCTGACGCGGTCGGTGAGCCGATGTGCTGCGCCAGTGGTGGGATAGCCACCCCAACTATGTGCGACCAGGATCACGTCATCGTGCCCGAGGTTGAGCACTGTGCTCACGATGTACTCGACCGCGTCGCTGAGCCGGTAGCCCGAGGGATCATCGCCATGGCCCAGACCGGGGAGGGTCAGGGCGATCGCTCCATGGCCATGGGCGCGCAGCCGCTTGGCGACCGGTTGCCAGGACCAGCCCCCGTGCCAGCTACCCGGAATCAGCACATACGTTGCCGCTTGGTTCGGCGTCGGCCGGTACTGGACCACGAAACACTGTCTACCGCAGCGATGCCGGGCACGTGTGTCCGTGCCGCGTATTGTGTACACGAAACGCGCGTCGGACCACGCAACCGTGACGCGCCGCGAGTGATGTCGTTATCTGTGGGAAGGGCGTCCCAATCTGACGCCAGGCGCGCTGGTCACGTACTGGACACTGGCAGTTGTGATTTCACGTAATCTCAGCGGATCGATCATGTCCGCGTCCGCCCACGACCGTCGGCGTTCGCCGGCGGCCTAGGAAAATCTTGGTGAGTGCCCCAGCAATCGCTGCACCCGAAAATATCGCCTGCGCAATCGGGTTCGAGCCGCAACGGCGTATGACTGCTTCAAGCAACACCCTGTCGGCTGCCATCTGGCGATTCGACGATCAGTCGTCCTACGAGCTGACAGGGCCGGCGCACAAGACACTAGACCTCGTGTCCATGGCGTTGAGCGGACACCACCATCACACGTACTTTGCAGACGGACAACAAAAATGGAGTCGACCGCACCCGGCCTTCCACATGAACCTGGTTGCTGCCGGAGAGCAGCCAAGAGGGATCTTCGAATCCGAGCAACCGTTCAGTTATCTGCATGTGTACCTGCCCCACGCCATGGTGGAACGCACCGCTGCCGAAAGCGGTATCAGCAAAGCCGGTAGGACCATCACGCTCATTGACCCCATGTGTTCGCGCGATCCGTTCGCCGAACAGATCTGCCGCCAAATCGTCCGCGAGATGACCTATGTCGATGCGTGTTCGGCCCTGATGATCGACTGCCTAGCCCAGCAACTCGTCGTTCGCCTGATCCGAGAACACTCGAGCCTAAGCGGATCGGCGACCATCGCGCCCAAACACACTCCCGGCTACCGCGACTGGCGCCTCAAGCGGGCGGCCGAATACCTCGAGGCGAACCTCTCGGAGAATATCGGACTCGCCGAGTTGGCGGATGTGGTTGATCTGTCAGCGGCGCGCGTGGCAACGCTGTTTCGCGAGGGCATGGGGGAGCCACCGCATCGGTGGTTGATGAACCGGCGCTTCGCCAAAGCGTGTGAGCTGCTACGCGACCCATCCTTGAGCATCGCCGAAATCGCGCGGCAATGCGGGTTCGCCAGCTCCCAACATTTGGCCACGGTGATGCGCAAGCGCCTCAATACCACGCCGACCGCCTACCGCACGCACCTTCTCGCCTGACCCAACTTCCCGACAGCTTGGAGATGAATGTGTCTGAAAGTTATGGCAACGCGGTAGTCCTCGGCGCCGGCATGACTGGGCTGCTGGCCGCTCGGGTACTTGCCGACTTCTACAGCGAAGTGACTGTCGTGGAACGCGATTCGTTGCCGGACGGACCGCTCACCCGCCGTGGCGTACCCCAGGGCGGGTTGCCGCATATTCCGGCAGCCCGGCTGACGCGTACCCTCGAAGAGCTGTTTCCCGGGTTCCTCGACGAGCTTGTCATCGGCGGTGCGCGGGTCTGGGAGGATGGCGACCTCTCGCGGCTGTGCATGAACTTCGGCGGACGTCAGCTGTTGCGTTCCGGAACGATTCCGGACCCGAAGTCCATCGTCATCCACTATGCGCACCGGCCCTACCTCGAGTGGCGGCTACGTCGCCGCGTGCAGGCCGTCCCCAACGTGACCTTCTACCAGGGCCACGTCGCGCTGCGGCTGACGGCGACTCAGCAGCGTGGCAGGATTACCGGTGTCATACTGGCGCAGCGCGATTCGGGCGCCGAGAAAACGGTGACCGCGGATCTCGTCGTGGACGCCACCGGGCGCGGCTCGCGCACACCGGTGTTCCTCGAACAACTCGGCTATGGGCGACCCCGCGAAGACGAACTCAAGGTGCACGTGACCTACGCCGGCCTGCCGGTGCACATAGCGCCGGGCACCTTGCGAGAAAACGTCACATTGACCGCGGCCGAACCCAGCCAGCCGGTGGCGTTCGCGATGTTCACCGGTGAAAGCGACACCTATCAGCTTGCCGTGCAGACACTGAGCGGGCAGCCGGCGCCCGCCGATCGCGCCCAGTTGTTCGACAGTCTGACCGGAATCGCGCCCGCCCACGTCCTGGCCGCCGCGCGCAGCGCCGAACCCCTGGCCGACATCACGCACTACAAGTTTCCTTCCAACCGGTGGCGCCGGTACGACAAGTTGGCGCGTACTCCCGATGGTCTGATCGTGATGGGTGACGCCATGTGCAATTTCAACCCGCTCTACGGCCAGGGCATGTCGGTCGCGGCCATCGAAGCGTTGATCCTGCGTACTTGCCTGCATCAGGGCGCCGAAAACCTGCCGCGGCGCTTCTTCGGACTTGCGGCCAGGGAGATCGGCGTGGCGTGGCAGACGGCGGTGAGTTCGGACTTGGCGCTGCCGCAGATACCCGGGAAGCGAACCGCATCTGTCCGGCTCAGGAACGCTCTGGTGGACCGCATGGTAGCCGCCGCACAGACCGATCCGGCAATGGTCCAGCGATTCCTGCAGATGATGAACATGGTTGGCCCCCGCGCCGAGCTGTTCCGCCCCTCGACACTGCTCCGCATGACCGGGAAACGACGAGCCGCTTAACGCGCGGCAGCCGCAGGTGGCTGGCCGGAACTGTGGGAAAAACGTCTCGCCGACCCTAGTGGGCGAGCCGTCTGTGAGCGCATGCTTGACGCATGCAAATCGCGGCTTAGGAGGTGTTTCCGATGGCACAGGACACGGACCGCCGTCTTGTTCGGCACGGCATGGTGTTGTTCCTGCTCGGCCTGATGACCGGCACGCAGCAGCGCAGATTCACCAACATGCGAATGGCGCTCTCCGCGCACCTCGAGGGCGTCATGAACGGCACCTTCTTGATGGCGTTGGGCGCGACATGGGGCCAGGTGAACCTCCCGCGACGTATCGGGCAAGCCACCCGATGGGCGGCGCTGTACGGCACCTACGGCAACTGGTTGTTCACCACGCTCGGCGCCGCGCTGGGGACCGCCGCCGCCAATCCCACTCTCTCGCAGGGACATCACGGCACGCCCCGGCAGGAGAAGGTGGTGCTGCTGGGCTTCCGCAGCATGCGTTACGCCTTTTTGACTGCGGTGGTGTTGATCCTGGTGGGGCTCTCACGTCCGAAGACCAAATCGACGCAAGCCGAGCAGCAACACGCGAATTCGCAAAGCGTCGAACCGCCGACGCTACAAGTGGTTTAAGGGAGTGATCAACATGCGAGTAGTGGTTGGCATGACTGGAGCGACTGGCGCCGTACTCGGCATTCGTCTCCTTGAAGTCCTTCGCGATCTGGACGTCGAAACCCACCTCGTGCTCAGTGATTGGGCGCGGGCGACCATCAAGCTCGAAACCGACCGCAGCGTCGCCGACGTCCGGGCACTGGCTACCCACGCCTACGGCGCCCGCGACCTCGCCGCAGGAATTTCCAGCGGATCGTTCCGCGCGGACGGCATGGTCATCTGCCCCTGCAGCATGAAGACGTTGAGCGCCATCCGAATCGGGTTCAGCGACAACTTGATTACCCGTGCGGCTGACGTGACGCTCAAGGAACGCCGCAGGCTCGTGTTGGTGGCGCGGGAAGCTCCGCTCAGCGAGATCCACCTGGAGAACATGCATTACCTGGCGCGCATGGGCGCGGTGATCTTCCCGCCGACCGTGGCGTATTACGCGCGCCCCGTCTCGGTCGCCGAAGTCACCGACTACGTCGTCGGCCGCGTCATCGACCAACTCGGAATCGAACATTCGCTGATCAACCGGTGGAAGGATGACGAACACTCCGCGGAAGGTGACGGCGTGCGTCCACGGATGAGGGCAGTGCAATGAGCACAGCCACAGACGCTTTGGCCACTCAGCAGCAGGATGCCGACACCGGACCGGATCTGCGCAGCTGGCTGGCCACGCTGCAAGCCGCGGACCAGTTGCGGCGCATCAGCGCCCGCGTCGACTGGAATGAGGAGATCGGCGCCATCACCCGGGCTAACCTGTCCCTCGGTGGTCCCGCGCTGCTCTTCGAGAACATCGTCGGCCACGAGGACACCCGATGCACCAAGCTGCTGACGTCCGCGATCGGCAATCGCCGCCAGATCCAGTTGATGCTGAATCTGCCTGAGAGTGCTGATGATTCGGCCATCGTGCGGCACTTGAAAGACGTGTTCAAGAAACCCATCCCGCCGCGCATCGTCGAGACCGGACCGGTCAAGGAAAACATCGTCGCGGGCGAGGACATCGACCTCTGGCAGTTCCCGGCGCCCAAGTGGCACGCCACCGACGGCGGTCGCTACATCGACACGTTCTGCGGTGTGGTCACCGAAGACAAGTTCACCGGGCGCGACAACATCGGGGTCTACCGCGGGATGATCGTCGACCGCGACAAGATCGCCAAGCTGATGGTGCCCAGTCAGGGGTGGGGCGGTCACTTCCAGCAGTACAAGCCGGAGCCCATGCCGGTGGCGGTGGTGTACGGCTGGCACGACGTGTTGCCGTTCTGTGCGGGCAGCCCGTTCCCTAAAGAGGTCTGCGAGTGGGACATGATGGGCGCGTTGCTGGGCCGCCCGGTCGACCTAGTGGCTTGCGAGACGGTGCCGCTGCATGTGCCGGCCAGCGCGGAGATCGTCGTCGAGGGTTACCTGGACCCAGATCCCGGCACGTTCATGGACGAGGGCCCGTTCGCCGAGTACCCGGGGTATCTCGACGGGCATCCGGCGCCAACACCGGTGCTACGGGTCACCCGCATCACCCACCGCGACAACCCGGTGCTGCGCGGCACGGTCGAGGGCATCCGGCCCGGCTTCAGCAACGAAGACGCCATGGTGAACTACGCGCGCTCGGCGATTGTCTGGAACACTCTGGAAGGCATAGGGATTGGCGGCATCACCGACGTGTGGATGACGCCGGTGTCCAACGGCACCAACATCGTCGTGCAGATCCGCAAGGCCTACCGCGGCCACGCGCAGCAGATCGCCTCGGCGCTGTGGGGCAGCGGTGGCGCGGTGTGGTTCTACAAGCACGTCATGGTGGTCGAGGAAGACATCGACATTCATGACCCGGAGGCCTTGGACTGGGCGATGGCCTATCGGGTGAACGCGGGCCTGGGTGACATCGCGATTTATGGACCGACGATGGGTTCGCCGCTGGATCCGTCGACGCCGCCGGAGAAGGCCAACATGGCCAAGTACGGGTCGGGGGAGTGGACGCGGGTACTCATCGACGCCACCCGCAGCTGGGAGTTCGAGCCCCGCCCGGAATGGGGCGGCCGGCACTATCCGCCGCTTAACACCATCGCCCCCGAACTGGAAACCCGCGTGGCGGCGCGGTGGGAGGAGTTGGGCATCGGGATCCCGTATCTCGATGAGCGTCGGCGGGAGGCGCTGACCATGGAGCAGCTGCGTAAGCGGCTGCCGGACGTGTGAGGTGGGTTAGGCCGTTGCGCCGTTGCGCCGCTGCGCCGAGATTGCCGCCACGGCTGTGGTCATAGGCTGGACCACGACCATGGCGGCAATCTGGGCGGAGTCAGCTGGCGATTTGGAGAGGTTCCCACGCGTTGGGTAACCTTGCGTTTACCGACGCGGGGTGGAGCAGCTCGGTAGCTCGCTGGGCTCATAACCCAGAGGTCGCAGGTTCGAATCCTGTCCCCGCTACCAGCGGAAATGGCTCCCGGAGATTCCTCCGGGGGCCTTTTCCATTCCTGTAAAACGGCCTGCGCCTACCGCGTGAGCGGATCTCCCGCGCGCTGCGCCGGCGGCTGCTTCAGACCCGACGACAGAACGAGCGCTGACAACACGATCGCGACAAGAAGCAATGCCAGGACATCGCCCCACAGGTGTCCCATCTGATGACCGGCGCCGAAAGACTCCACCCCCATGACTACGGCATGCACCACACTCGACCACACCGCGAACCAGATAAGGCTCAGATGAGCCTCGGGGCAGCGCGCCGCGTTGATCAGAAACACACCCAGGGTGGCGTACACCCCGACGATCATCATGAAGTAATCCGAGTGGTGCGGCGCACCGGAATGCCACGCCCAACCCGACGGCCAGACCACCGCCAAGGGATAAACGAGCAGCATCACCGCGCCGAAAATCACGAGCGCCAACTGAAGAAGTCGGTAAGGCGTTGCCATTTTGCGCTCCTTTCGAAATGATGTCCGGATTCTCCACCTCGAAGCGGACCCGACGTCACCCGTCTGAAACCAGGGCCGCACTAATACACCTCCCGAAACCCCCCAATCAGCCTGATCGTGTTGCCGTCCGGGTCCGTCAGCGCCGACAACCGCACTCCCTTGTCCGCGTCCACAATCGACCCCGGCGTCAACCCTCGCCCGGCAAGCTCGTCGATCGCCGCCTCCAAATCGTCGACCGCGAAGTTGACCATCGCACTCCCAGCACTGCCAGCATCGGCGAAGACCTGAATCCACCCCGCGCCGGTAATGCGCCACTCATACAACGACCCCATCGGATTGTTGGTCGGCGAAACGCCGAAGAACCGTCCGTACCACTGCGCCGCCGCTTCGATATCGGTCACCGGCAAGACCGCCAATACATGTTGAATGTCCACGCGCCGCCCTCCTCATGCGCCCTTTATAGGTTTGACTCCCGCACAGCCCCGAAGTCACCGGCGCCGAACAAGCCGAGTGCTTAGCTTTTCGCCATGGAATCTCCAACCCGACGGCACGTCGTCACCCGGCTCATCGTGGCGCTCGCGGCCGCGACGATCACCGCGGTACTAGTCGGCGAAACCCAAAACTGGTCCTACGCACCGAGCGCCGGCTGGATCGCGGCGGCCTGCACATACCTGGGCTGGACCTGGTCGGTCGTCTTACCCATGGACGCCGAACAAACTCGCGAACACGTGCAACCCGAGGACCCGCCCCGAGGCTGGTTGACCGACGTCATCATCCTGACCGCCAGCATCGCCAGCCTGGCTGGTGTAGCCCAACTCCTCGCCGCGGGCACCAAGGCCGGTGCGGAGAAGAACGTCGCCGCCGCCATCGGCGTGGTGAGCATCGTCGCGGCCTGGTGCGTGGTGCACACCGTCTTCAGCGTGCGCTATGCCGACGTCTATTACTCGAACGCCGCCCATGGCATCAGCTTCAACGGCACCGACCACCCGCGATTCGTCGACTTCTTCTATCTTGCCTTCACCATCGGCATGACCTACCAGGTCTCCGACACCAACCTGCGCAGCGGCCAACTGCGCGTCATCGCGCTGTGCCAGGCCTTACTGTCCTACTTCTTCGGCGCCGTCATCCTGGCGGTGACCATCAATCTGATTGTCGGACTAAGCAACTCCTGAAACGCCATTGCTACCGGATTGGTCACGGTCGCCTAACGTCTTGCGACACAAGGTGCGGCGCGGCCCAACCCGACAGCCGGAGTCGACCACACTGCGGGCATGACGGTACCGCCCCAGCCGGCGCATGCAATGTCGCGGCAGGCGTTCCTTCGCGCTGCCGCCGGGGCGTTGGCCGCCGGCGCACTCCTCGGCAACGCGCGCGCCGCCGCCGACCCCAACACCGCGGGGTGGAGTGGTCTTTCCGGCGCCATCGGCGGGCAGGTGCTCACCCCGGGCGAGGGCGGATTCGCTTCGGCCAAGCAGGTTTTTAACACCAACTACAACGGTTCCACACCCGCTGCAGTCGTCGTCCCGGCATCGGTGGCAGACGTGCAGAAGGCACTGTCGTTCGCCGCCGCCCACAACCTGAAAGTGGCCCCGCGCAGCGGTGGCCATTCGTATGTCGGGGCCTCCACGGCCGACGGCATGATGGTGCTCGACTTGCGGCAACTGCCCGGCGAACCCAAATACGACGCCGGCTCCGGGCAGATCACGGTGACCCCCGCCACCAGCCTCTACGCCATGCACCAGACGCTGGCCGCGGCGGGCCGGGGCATCCCAACGGGTACCTGCCCCAGCGTCGGCGCCGGCGGACACGCGCTCGGCGGCGGGATGGGCGCCCATTCCCGCCACGCCGGCCTGCTCTGCGACCAACTGACGTCGGCGTCGGTCGTGCTGCCCAGCGGCCAGGCCGTCATCGCGTCCAACGCCAGCAATCCCGACCTGTTCTGGGCGCTGCGCGGCGGTGGAGGCGGCAACTTCGGCGTCACCACCTCGCTGACCTTCGCGACCTTCCCCACCACGCAGTACGACGTCGTCAACCTCATGTACCCGCAGCAAGCATTCGCCCAGGTCCTCGTGGGATGGCAGAACTGGCTGCGCACCGCCGACAAGAACAGCTGGGCACTGGCCGACAGCACCACCGAGGCGACGGGCACCCACTGTCGCATCCTGGCGACCTGTCCCGCCGGCCAGGGCGGCAGCGTGGCGAACGCCGTCACAACCGCCGTCGGCCTGCAGCCGTCCGGGGTCGAGAACCACACCTTCAACTACCTAGACCTGGTCAACTACCTCGCCGTCGGGAACCTCAACCCGTCGCCACTGGGCTATGTCGGCGGCTCGGACGTCTTCACCGCCATCACCCCGGCCGCCGCCAAAGGGATCGCCACGGCGGTCGACGCCTTCCCCCGCAACGCGGGCCGCATGCTGGCGATCATGCACGCCCTGGACGGTGCCCTGGCCACCGTCGCCCCGACGGCCACCGCCTTCCCCTGGCGCCGGCAAGGCGCGCTGGTGCAGTGGTACGTCGAGACGGGTGACCCAGCAGCGGCCACCACCTGGCTGGCCACCGCACACCAAGCGGTGCAACCGTATTCGGTCGGCGGCTATGTGAACTACATCGAGGCCAACCAACCGGCTTCGCGATACTTCGGCTCGAACCTGTCTCGGCTCAGCGCCGTGCGGCAGAAATACGATCCGAACCGAATCATGTTCTCCAGCCTCAACATCTGACCACCCGCGACCGGACGTTTGACGTCTGACCGGCCGGGTATCAGCGGCGGATGCCGAAAACGACATCTCCTGCCACCGTGCTGATTACCGGAGCGTCCAGCGGTGTGGGGGAGCAAACGGCGCTGCGCTATGCCGAGCGGGGCTGCCGGCTGGTGCTCGCCGCCCGCGGCGCCGCGGAATTGGAGGACGTCGCGCGCCGGTGCCGGGAAGCCAGCGCCGCCGACGTCCTGACCCTGCCCACCGACATCGGGGAGCGCGACCAGGTCGAAGAGCTTTTCGACGTCGCGCTGAGTCGGTTCGGTCAGCTCGACATCGTCGTGCAGAACGCCGCGGTGGCGGCCTTCGGACGTTTCGTCGACGTGCCGGCAGAGGTCTTTGACGCCGTCATCCGCGTCAATGTCCTGGGCGCCGCCAACGTCACCCGGTCGGCCCTGCAGCACTTCAACAGCCGCGGCCACGGGCAACTGGTCATCGTGGATTCCTCGCTGGGCCAAGTCGCGGTGCCCTACCTAGGGGTATACGTGATCGGCAAGTTCGCGGTCACCGCCCTCATCCGAGTCTTGCGCCAGGAATATCGTCAGCTGCCCGATGTGAAGATCCATGGCATCTATCCGGGCGCGGTGAACACCCCGATCTATGCCCGCGCGGCCAATTTCTTCGGTCAACGCGCGCACGTACTGCCGGTCAACGATGCACCGGCCAAGGTCGCGCGCCGCATCGTGCACGCGACGGATTCCGGACGGACCGCAGAGCGCCAAGTTGGCGTGTTCAACTACCCGATGCTGATCGCTTACCGCACGCTGCCACGGGTATTCGACGTGTTGGTCGGCCCGCTGATGAAACTCGGTGGCTTCGCCCGCGAACCGCTGGCGGTCACCACAGGCAACGTATTCAAGAAGGTCGGCGCCGTAGCGCGTGGGCTGAACGACGGCGAGGAGAACGACACCATGCACGGCATCACCGAACAATTCGTGACGGCACTCGACGAACTGCATCGCAACCGTGATGCGGGCCCACTCGTCGACTTGTTCGCCAACGACGCCACGCTGAGCAAGGTCGGCGTGCCCCAGACCAAGAGCGGCAAGGACGGCGCCCGCAGCTTCTGGGAACAGTACCGCGACGGTTTCGACTCGATCAGCGCCGACTTTCGCCAGGTCACCACCAACGACTCGACCGCTTTCCTGGAGTGGACCTCACAAGGCACGCTGAGCAACGGCCACGAGTTCCGCTACGACGGAGTCAGCGTGCTGGAGGGCAGCGAGGACGCCATCGAGTCGTTCCGCACCTACTACGACACCGCCGCTTTCCTGCCCAAGTAATCGGATCACCTCAAGAATTCGAGCACGGCCGACAGGAACGCGGCCGGTGACTCCAAGTGCGGGACATGCCCGGTATCGGGCACGCCCACGAATCGCGCGTCGGCCATCTTGGCCGCGCACGCCTGGGACAGGGCCGCAATATTGCCCTTGGACGGTTGGACTTGTGGCGCAGTGTATTTCGCGCCCGCATAGGTCCGGTCGTTGAGGCCGCAGACAAAAAGCGTTCGGGTGGTCAGTGCCGCGACGAAGTCCACCGCAGGCTCGTTGAGCAACATGTCGTAGCCCGCAGCGGAGCTCTGCACCCAGCGCTCGAACTCCGGTGACCGCCCGACGGCCGCACGCACCGCGACGAAAGGCTCGATGAACCGCGCCTCCTTGTGCACGAAATAGTGCCCGATGTACTGGCGATTCTGGTCTTCGGTCATGGATCGCTCATCGTCTGCCCAGTCGTCATGCCCCACCTGGCGGGTCAAACCAAGTCGGTAGTCTTCGAGCCCCATCGGATTCTCCAGCACCAGGGCGCGCACCCGCTCGGTCACCGCCCGCGCCATGTGCATGCAGATCAGCCCGCCCGTCGAATGACCGATGAACGCAGCAGAATTCACGTGCAAGTAATCCATCAAGGTGCGCAGATGCGTCACCAGTGAGGCCGCGGTCAACGTCGACGGTTTGGTGGATTTACCCCAGCCGACCAGATCCGGCACGATGACTCGAAACCCTTTGTGTCGTAGCGCGTCGATCACTCCCGCCCAGTAGGCACCGAAGAAGTTCTTCCCGTGCACTAGCACGACGTCACCCTTCGAAGGTCCGCGCTCGGGTGCGACGTCCATGTAGGCCAGACGCGCCTGGCGCTCCCAGTTCGGCGCTGGACGCTCGATCCAGTCGGCGGCGGCGATGTGCGTGACGTCGAGGTAGTGCACCGGGTGGGGATAGGGATAGGTCTCGAGTCCGATGCCCAGGGTGTCGCCGGGAGGCCACGGGACGACCGGTTCAGCCCCGCGTGAGCCAGTCGGCGCTGC
>NZ_LZLE01000167.1 GCF_001673155.1 Mycobacterium sp. 1423905.2
TCGTGCCACTGCGCGTGATTTCGCGGACCAGCCGCGCCGCTGCGAGCGGGCCGGGGAGCGCCAGCAGTCCCGACGAGAGCACACCGCGCACCCCGGCCACCGCCACACCGTTCGTCGTCATCGTCAACTCGCTGCCGGGTCGGTGGAATCGGCGACCAGGCGGCGGTGCCACAGCCGAGCCGCGCGATCAGCGGGCCCGGCGAGCAGCACCGAGGCCAGCTCGGCGGGTCCGACCCACAGCGGCTCGATGGTGCGCGGGCGCTCGATGATCGCTTTGGCGATCGTGTCGGCGGCCTCGTCGGGAGTCTGAGCGGGCAATCCGCCGAGCACGGGCGTGGGCGCGATCATTCTGGTGCGCACCAGCGAGAAGTACACCGAGGTCACATCCACACCGTCGAGGTGCAGCTCCGGTCCCACGCTGCGCAGCCAGCGGTCGAAGGCGCCCTTCGAGGCTTGGTAGGCCCCCCATTGCGGACCGGGAGCCACTCGGACACCGACGCTCGAGACGTTGACGATATGTCCGCGGCCTTGCTCACGCATGGCCGGGAGCAGGCCCAGCAGCAACCAGATCGGCCCGAGGTAATTGATGTCGATGGTGCGTTGGAAGTCGTGCGGCCGGTCGTACTGATCGTGCAACGACCGGCGCAACGACTTGCCCGCATTGCTGACCACGACGTCCAAGGCCCCGTGGTTCTCGGTGATCTGCTTGGTCAGCGCGCTGACTGCGGCCTCATCGGTGAGGTCGGTCGGGTAGGCAACCGCCTTACCTCCGCCGGCGTTGATCGATGCCGCGACATCGTCGAGCTTGTCGGCAGAACGGGCGACGATGAGCACCGTCGCTCCGGCGGCAGCCATTTTTCGGGCGGTCGCCTCGCCGATCCCGTAGGACGCGCCGGTCACCAGCACCGTTTTGCCGCGCACCGCGCTACGCAGCCGGTCCGGATCGGAAATCCGCGGTGGGTTTGCCAACAGGTCGGTCGCCTTCCGCAGCGCCTCTGCAATCACGTTCACCTACACCCCGCATTCACCGAGAAGGCGTGCCAAGTCTTTGGTGCCGCGCTGCTTTCCCAACGCCACTGACTCGTAAATTACAGCTACCAAAAGAGCTTGTCAGACCGAACGGTGACCCCCCGATGCGGGACTTATGACGTCGCCTCGATCGCGCAGCTCAACGTGCGGCCAGTTCCTGGAAGTATCCCCGGAGCGATCGCGGCTCGCGACCCAGGATCGCGCGTAGCACCAAAGCATTGCCGCCGGGCAACCCGTGCCGGTCGTAGTGCGCCATCATCCGCGTCATGCCGTCTCGAAACGGTCCTTCTGGCAGTTGCGCGGCGAAATCGTCCAACAAGATCTGCACCGCCCGAATCGGCCGTCCCAGGACTTCGCTGATGATGGCCGCAGTCTGATGGGTGTCGTGCATGCCCGGCGCGGACAGTTCGAAGGTGCCCCGGCTGAGTGCGCTTTCCGTCATGGCGATGCCGGCGACCTCGGCGACGTCACGGTAGTCGACCGAGCAGAACTTGGCCGTCAACGAATAGGGCTGTGCCAGTCGGTCGTGTTCGACGATGTCCGACCAGGACTGCTCGAAGTTCTGCATGAAGCGGGCCGGCTGCAGAACCGTGAAATCGATGTCGGAGCTGTAGAGAGCTTCCTCGACCGCCAGCTTGGCAGCATGGTTGGTCATCGCGGAGATCGAGGGGTGGATGACGCCCGAGTAGACAAACTTCGGCACGCCCGCGGCTTTCGCCGCGTTCACCAGGGACAGACCCAGCTGCGCTTCGTTCGCCGCATGTGCCGGACCGATGTGGAAGACGCCGTCCATACCGGTGACCGCCTCCGCTAAACCGGCTTTGTCGGCGAGGTCACCGATGACCGCCTCCTGGGCACCGTTGTCGCGCGCCTGTTGTGCCCGTTGCTCGTCGCGCACCAGCGCACGTACGTGAACGCCTCGAGTGAGAAGTTCAGGCAATACCCAGTGGGCGTGTCGCCCGGTTGCGCCTACCATCAGAACGCGCATGAGGTTCTTTCAGTTCGCATGAGGTCCACCGACCCGTTCAGCGGTGAAGTCCGGCTGTGCTGGCTTCGTTGAAAACCGGATAGATGTCGTCGTAGAGTCCGTCGCGCTCGGCGAAGCGGAACCGCTTGACCCGTTCGACGACAATCTCGTCAGCACGCGGTCTTGTCTGCAGCAGCATCATCGTCTCGCGGACGTACTCGTTCAACGGCATCGCGTTCGGATCAAAGCCTCGGTCACCCTGCAACGCGGTCTGCACCTTCGGCGGAATGATCTCGATCACCTGAATGCCCTTGTCGCGCAATTGGAACCGCAGAGATTCGGTGTAAGAGTGCAGTGCGGCCTTCGTCGCGCAGTACGTCGGGGTAAGCGCGCTGGGCATGAAGGCCAGGCCGGATGTGACGTTGAGAATCGCAGCTTCGGGGTTGGCGAGCAGGCTCGGCAGCAGAGCCGCGGTAAGCCTGATGGGACCCAGCAGGTTCGTCGCGACGGAGGCCTCCGCCGCTTCGAGGTCACCGGTCAGCAAGTTCTCCACTCGTTGCACGCCGGCGTTGTTGACCAACACGTTGAGTTGCGGGTATCCGTCGACCAGTTCGGTGACGAACCGTCGGACGTCGGCGGCGTCGCCCTGGTCGAGCGGCAACATTTGCATCCCCGGGTTGGCCCGTACCACCTCATCCAGTGGTTGGCGCCTACGACCGGCTATGACCACTTGATTGCCCAGCCGGTGAAAGGATTCAGCCAGCCCGCGACCGATCCCGGTTCCGCCACCGGTGACCAGCACGGTATTGCCCGTCATCTGCATCGCTGCTCTCCTCGCTGCGCCGACTTAGCCGTATGCCCGGATGCGCCAGGAGATAATCGCCGAAGGTGTGGCGAGTCTTGGTTAAGCGCCGCCCGTCGCGGATCTGGCGGGACGGTTGTGCAGCTGGCGCGGATCAATGCCCCGGCGCAGCCACGCCTCCGCCGCCCAGGGCGTGTAGACCGCCCTGATGGGTAACCGGTTGATCACCGGATTCAGCGCTCGCACGAAGGCGGCGAAGCGCTGAAAACGCTTCTCGCGCTTGTTGTCCCACTCCAGCTGGCACACCTGGCGCATCTGCGGCGGCAAGGTGCCCACGATCACCAGGCGGGCGTAGGCGTTCAGTGGTGCCGACACGGTCTTCCAGAGCCGGCGCGGAATCCTGCGCGGACCCGGTATCCCTTTGCGAAGGTAACCGGTGCCGTACAGGACCGTCTTGTGCGGCACGAACCGGTCCAGCATGCCGTTCCAGTAGGCCACGAATTCGTCGTAGGTCTGAGGCTGCCCGCGGTCACTGACACCGTAAAGGCGATACCAGATCTTGCTTTCCTCGAAGATTTGCTCCTTCTCGGCATGGGAGAGCCGCCGGATGAACATGTCGGCGTTGTAGAGCACCTGGTCGACGAATGTGGCGTGCGCCCAATAGAACAACTCGGGATTCAGGGCGTGGTAACGCGAGCCGTCGCTGATGGTGCCTTTGATCGGTTTGTGGAAATCCCGCACTGTGCGGCCCCACTTGCGCGGATCGTCGGAGTAGACGGTCCGCATCAGCGGGGGCGCGGTTCGTTTCGCCCTGCCCAGCGTGTCGCTGAAGATGACCGAGTGATCGAACACGCCTTGGGCCAGCTGTTCGATGCAGTTCTCGGTGCCGGCGACGCGCTGAAAGCCGAAGATCTGGGTGCGGTTGTCTCCGTAGAACTTCCAGATCAGCGAGTCGGGTCCAAGCCGGGCCACGTCGTCATCCGACAGGTCGTCGACTAGCACCGGCAGCGCTTCCCCGACACCGGTGTCGAAACTCGACGCGTGGCCTGTGGACATACCGCCCTCTCGTGAAGCAGAGAAACAAATCTGTCTTTTTGTGTCACCCTAGGTGTCGGAGCGTGCACTCGCAACACGGCCGGGGCGGACAGGCGGAACTACCATGCACACCAGAATGAGCCCTGAAACTCAATCGGTCACCGAGCTCGACCGCCTCATCTTGGACACCGCGCGCACGGTGTTCGAAACCTACGGGGTGCGCCGGGCCAACATCGAGGACGTCGCAGCCCGCGCCGGTGTCAGCCGCAGCACCATCTACCGGCGGTTTCCAAGCAAAGACGAGCTCTTCGAACGGGTGGTTCGGCGCGAGGCCGAATTGTTCTTCACCACGCTGGACCAGGCCACCAGCGGCCGTGATCCACAGCAGGCCGTGGTGGAGGCGTTCGCCCTAGGTGTTCGGCTCATCGAGGACTCGCCGCTGTATTCGCGTATCGCCGAGAGCGAGCCCGAATTGTTCGGCATGTTTTCGCGGTCACACGTGTTCCCGATCGGCCAGTTCGCCGATGGGATCGCCCACACGCTGCGTCGTTGCGGTGCGGCGATGGCCGACGCCGATCTGATCAACGTCGCCGAGATTCTGTTGCGGGTCGCTGTCGGCATCATTGTGTTCCCGACCGACCGTCTGGACACCTCCGACGAGGCCGCAGTGCGCGATTACGCGGCTCGATACCTCGTGCCCATCATTAGCCTGTAACTGTGGCGCAGCTTCCCCGAACCCGCTACGCCAAGTGCGGCGACCTGGACATCGCATACCAGGTCATGGGTGAAGGACCGATCGACCTGCTGGTCGTGCCGGGCCCCAATATTCCCATCGACACCATCGATGCCGAGCCGTCGATGTATCGCTTTCACCGGCGGTTGGCCTCGTTCAGTCGCGTGATCCGATTCGATCACCGTGGAGTGGGCCTATCGTCGCGGGTGCCGTCGTTCGAAATGCTCGGACCCAGATTCTGGGCCGAAGACGGAATTGCGGTCATGGACGCCGTCGGCTGTGAGCAGGCCGCCATCTTCGCCAACGGGTTCAGCGCCACCAGCGCCTTGGTACTGGCGGCCGAACACCCCGAACGGGTCCGCAGCCTGGTGATCGTCAACGGTTCGGCGCGGACTCTGCGCGCACCCGACTACGACATCGGCGCCGACCTCGACACCGCCGATCCCTTCCTCACCATCGGCATCGAGCCCGACGCAGTGGAACGCGGGTTCGACGTGCTCGGCATCCTGGCGCCCAGCGTCGCCCACGACGACGCGTTCCGATCCTGGTGGGACCTCGCCGGCAACCGGGCGGCCTCACCCAGCAGCGCTCGCGCCTTCGTCAACGCCTTGCGCGACGCCGATGCGCGCGACTCGCTGGCCAAGATCACCGCGCCGACGCTGATCATGCATCGTCGGGGTTCCCGGTTCGTCCCGTTCCGGCACGGTCGCTTTCTGGCCGACCACATCGCCGGCGCGCGCTTCGTCGAGTTACCAGGCGCAGACGCGCTCTACTGGGTCGGCGAGACCGCCGCCATGCTGGACGAAATCGAAGAGTTCATCACCGGAGTCCGCGGCTTCGACACCGAGCGGGTGTTGACCACCATCGTGTTCACCGACATCGTCGGTTCAACTCAACGTGCCGCTGCCCTCGGCGACGACCGGTGGCGCGACTTGCTCGACAACCACGACAGCATCGTGCGCCACGAACTCGACCGCTTCGGCGGGCGCGAGGTCAACACCGCCGGCGATGGCTTCGTGGCGACCTTCACCAGTCCCAGCGCCGCGATCGCCTGCGCCGACCAGATCGTCGAGGCGGTTCGGGTGCTCGGTATCCAAGTGCGGGTCGGGATTCACGCGGGTGAGGTCGAGATGCGGGGCGCCGACGTGGCCGGTATGGCCGTGCATATCGGGGCCCGGGTCGCGGCGCTCGCCGACCCCAGCGAGGTGCTGGTGTCCTCGACGGTGCGCGACATCGTCACCGGATCAAGGCACCGATTCGCCGATCGCGGCGAACGCGAACTCAAAGGCGTGCCTGGGCGCTGGCAGTTGTGCGCGCTGGTGCGAGCGCAGGCGACCAGCCGGCCTTAGCGGCGCTTGTACGCTGGCGTTTGACCCCGCCGCAAATTGCTCAAGTTCAAGGAGGGCCGTGACGGCTCCGATCGTGGAGGACGCCGATCCTCGCTCCGTGCGGCGTATCCAACTCGACATCTCCGGCATGTCGTGCGCGGCCTGTGCCGGCCGGGTCGAGACCAAGCTCAACAAGGTGCCCGGGGTCCGCGCGTCGGTCAACTTCGCCACCCGGGTCGCGACCATCGACGCGACCGACGCGGCCGTCGACGAGCTGTGTGCGGCCGTTGAGCAAGCCGGGTACCACGCCGTGGCGCGTACCGACGCGGCGGCCGATGCCGGCGACACCCCCGACCCCGACGCCCGGTACGCCCGTGGCTTGCTGCGTCGCCTGCTGGTCGCGGCGGTGTTGTTCGTGCCCCTCGCCGACTTGTCGACGATGTTCGCGATGGTGCCCAGCGCCCGGTTCTCCGGGTGGGGTTACTTGCTGCTCGCCTTGGCGGCACCCATTGTGACCTGGGCCGCGTGGCCGTTCCACGCCATCGCGCTGCGCAACGCGCGCCACTGCACCGCGTCGATGGAGACGCTCATCTCGGTGGGCATCACCGCGGCCACCGCGTGGTCACTATGGACGGTCTTGATGCACCCGCAGCCGCGGCCAACTCACGGCATCTGGCAGGCGATCCTGCACAGTGACGCCATCTACCTCGAAGTCGCCGCCGGTGTGACCGTCTTCGTGCTGGCCGGCCGTTACTTCGAGGCTCGCGCCAAGTCCAAAGCCGGCGGTGCCCTGCGGGCGCTGGCCGCACTGGGCGCCAAGAGTGTGACCGTGCTGCTGTCCGATGGCGCGGAGTTGGTCATTCCGGCCGGCGAATTGAAGGCCAAGCAGCGGTTCGTGACGCGGCCCGGTGAGACCATCGCCGCCGACGGGGTCGTCGTCGAGGGCAGCGCGGCGATCGACATGAGCGCCATGACCGGTGAGGCCGAGCCGGTCCGCGCCCACCCGCAGACCACGGTCGTGGGCGGGACCGTCGTCCTGGACGGTCGCCTTATCATCGAAGCCACGGCCGTCGGTGCCGACACCCAGTTCGCCGCCATGGTGCGCCTGGTCGAGGAGGCCCAAGCCCAGAAAGCCGGCGCCCAGCGCCTCGCTGACCGAATTTCGGCCGTCTTCGTCCCGATCGTTTTCGCGATCGCCGCCGTGGCCGGGGCGGGATGGCTGATCAGCGGGGCGAGCGCCGATCGCGTTTTCTCGGTGGTGTTGGGCGTGCTGGTGATCGCTTGCCCGTGTGCGTTGGGGTTGGCCACGCCGACCGCAATGATGGTGGCCTCGGGCCGGGGTGCGCAGTTGGGGATCTTCATCAAGGGCTATCGAGCGCTGGAGACGATCCACGCTGTCGACACCGTGGTGTTCGACAAGACCGGCACGCTGACGGTCGGCCAACTGACCGTGCGTGCGGTCACGGCGGTCGACGGGCAGGACCGCGACCGCATCCTCGCGCTGGCCGCCGCCGTGGAGGCGGCCTCCGAACACTCCGTGGCGACGGCGATCGTCGCCGCTTCCCCTGATCCGGCGCCGGTGACCGATTTTGTCGCGGTGCCGGGCTGCGGGGTTTCCGGGCTGGTCGGTGGGAACCGCGTCGAAGTGGGCAAGCCCTCGTGGATCACCCGCAGCGTGCCGGCCACCGACCCGCTGGAGCGCGCTCGCCGGGAGGGCGAGTCCCGCGGAGAGACTGTCGTTTTCGTGGCCGTCGACGGAGTTGCCCGGGCGGCCATCGCCATCGCCGACGCCGTCAAGGAATCGGCGGCCGACGCCGTCGCGGCGCTGCGCGGCCGGGGACTGCAAACGATTCTGCTCACCGGCGACAACCAGGCAGCGGCCGACGCGGTGGCCGCCCGGGTCGGCATCGACACCGCGATCGCCGAGGTGCTGCCCGAAGGAAAAGTCGAGGTGATCCAGCGTCTGCGCGAGCAGGGCCGGACGGTGGCGATGGTCGGTGACGGCATCAACGACGGCCCCGCGCTGGCGGTTGCGGATCTCGGCTTGGCAATCGGACGCGGGACCGATGTGGCGATCGGCGCGGCGGACATCATCTTGGTGCGCGACGATCTGCACATCGTGCCCCAAGCGCTGGACCTGGCGCGGGCGACCATGCGGACCATCCGGATGAATATGGTGTGGGCGTTCGGCTACAACATCGCTGCCATCCCAATCGCCGCGGCGGGCCTGCTCAACCCACTGATCGCCGGGGCCGCCATGGCCTTCTCGTCGTTCTTCGTCGTGTCCAACAGCCTGCGGCTGCGCAAATCCGGCGCCGAAGCGCCCACCAAGGAGATGACAACATGGCCGAACAGACCTTCTCCGTCGACGGACTGCACTGCGCAGGCTGCGTAGCCACCGTCACCGCTGCGCTCTCCGCACTCGAGCCCGTCAGCGACGTCGACGTCGACTTGGACAGCGCCGGCAGTTCAACGGTCCGGATTTCCACCAGCGCCGAACTGACCCGCGACCAGGTTCAGGCGGCACTCGACGGCGAAGGAAATTTCTCCGTCGTCGGTTGAGGGCCGGCTATCGGCGCATCCGCGACAGTTCCTGCAACATCGCGTTGTAGGCCGCCAAGTCGTCGTCGGCGTAGTCGCTGTCGGCATGGCGGTCGCTACGCGATGCGACGCGCCTGTCTTGTCGCGCCCACTGGGTCACCAACGCCACGATGACGATGATCACCGGCAATTCCGTCAAGCTCCAAGCGATTCCACCGCCCAGGTGCTGGTCGGCGACGACGTCGGGCAGCCAGGGCAGACCAAGGGCGCGGTAGAACGTGCCGCCGACGGCCGATGCCATGGTCATCAGTGCGATGCCGAAGAAGGCGTGAAATGGCATGACGGCGAACAGAAGTCCGATGCGACCGGGGTACGGCAGCCGGCGCGGCCCCGGGTCGATGCCGATGATCGCCCAGTAGAACAAGTAGCCCACCAGAAGGAAATGGACGGCCATGAACTCATGACCCCAGTGGTAGCGAACCAGGGTGTCGAAAATCGGTGTGAAATAGACGATGTAGGGCGAGCCGACGAAGAGGACGAAGGCGATCAACGGGTGGGACACGAATGTCGTCACCCGTGAGTGCAGCAGCCACATCAACCACTCTCGCGGACCGGGAAGGTGCCCGTCACGGGCGACCGGCAATACCCGAAGCGCCAGCGTGACCGGACCGCCGAGCACCAACAGCACGGGAATGAACATGTTGAGTGTCATGTGCTCGGCCATGTGAACGCTGAACATCGCCGACCCGTAGGCCCGCATCCCTGAACTACTGGTGAATACCAATGCGGCACAACCGATCAGCCAGGCCGCAAGTCGCCCGACCGGCCAAGCGTTTCCCGCCCGACGCAACCGGATGAACGCCACGACGTATCCGATCGCCAGCACTATTCCGGCGGTTCCGATCAGTCCGTCGAAACGCCACACGCTGAGCACCGTGGCCACCGTGGGCGGATGGGGCAGCGCGTAACCGAGCAACACGTCCCAGCCGGTGAACTGGTGAACGAGCAACCGCGGCGCCGTCATGACCGCCAGGACGGCGACCACTGCCAGCACAGCGCTCGTCGCCAAGCCGGCGACGACGGCCCAGCGCGGCGGTGTCAACCAACCGCGCCAGTCCGCCCACACCACTGCCGCCACGACCACCCCGGCGAGCAGCGCGAGTCGGGCGTACGTCGTTCCCAGCGCCCACCCCGGGATCAGCAGATACAGCAACGCCGCACCGTAAATCAGCGTCAACCCACCGCAGACCACTTGCGTCACCGCGACACTCCGGTTGGGCGTGGCACCCGTCCACGCCGCAACCACCCGCAATCCGGTCATCGCGCTGACGGCAATCGCGAGGACGATGGCCGCGTTGGTCGAATAGTCATGGTCGGGACCTTGCCCGGCATTACCGGTCACCGCGGGTGCGACAACGGCGATCACGACGGGAATCAGCAGCACCACGTGCCCCACCCATCGGGTGACGAAGCGCAATGCCACCGCAACGAGCAGCGCGCAGATAGCCACGACGATCCAGGCGCGGCTCACCTCTGAAGCGGCTACCGCGTCGGCCAAACCCCCACCCGCAACTAGCGCACCCGGCCGTAGGCCGGAATCGTGCGATGCCTGAATGAGCACCATCACCACGGCCAGAACCACCCATGCCACCGAAACTCGCTCGGCCACAACGTGGATGCGGAACGCCGCCGTATCGATCAGACCATCAGGCTCGGGGCGCGACGCCATCACCACAAAGATCAGCGCGCCCAAGCAGACGGACGCCGACATCATGGCGAGAAAGAAACCCACCGGTTCGGCGGCACTGACGAACGCACCGGGATCGGCGTTGCCGGTTTCGGTGTAGCGGCGGTGACCAGATAGCAGCCCGTAGACCGCGACGGTGATCGCAATTGCCAGGAGTCCGCATACCGAGGACGCCTTGGCTGCGGCCCCTCCCAGACGAGGCCGGGTAACCCGCGCAGCCGGCGTCGGGTCAACTGGCCGCGCGTCACTGTCCACTCTTGCCAGCTTAGGAGAAGGTGGCGTCGGCCCCGGAGTGCATAGTGGTCGGTGATGATCGATGACCTGCCGCTGCGCTGGATAGTCACCGGACTGTTCTTGCTCAGTGGCGCCGGCTTCGCGATCGCGGTCAATCGCCGCTCGGCCACATCCATCTTGAGCCATGCACTGCATTTGGCGATGGCCGTTGCGATGGCCGCCATGGCTTGGCCACAGGGATTACGGCTACCCACGACGGTGCCCGAGATCCTCTTTCTGGCCGCGGCGTTGTGGTTCGTGATGACGGCACTGCTGACCGCTCGCGTCGTCAAACAGCGCATTGTCGGCGGGTACAACGCGCTGACCATGTTGGCGATGGTCTGGATGTATGCCGTCGTGCCCGGCCACGCGGTGACCGACGCGCTGGGCGCCGGGGCACACCACCACCATCACCATCCGCAACCGCCGGACATGGACCTCAGTGGCATGGAGGTGCCGACCGAGGACACCTGGCCGGGATGGATCGACCTGGGCAATGGGCTCTGGACGGCCGTCTTCGTGCTCGCCGCGGTGATCTGGGGTTACCGTTTTGCGAAGCAGCGTCGTACGGGTCGACGCCGTCGGATGGCCGGCTGGCGTAGGTCGCTGAACAACGCGGTGCAGGCGACGATGGCTTCCGGAATGGCCATCATGTTCGGCGTGACGTTGCTGCTGGCCTGAGTCGTCACGCCCGCTTCACGCCAGGGTGGTTGCGCGTCAATATCGGCAGCAGCAGTTCGGGTGGCGCGACGCGGAACAAGGCCGACGCCACACGATTCACCCGACCGGGGACGACGACGGCTTTGCCGGCGGCCAGGCCGTCGATCCCCGCCCGCGCCACCTGGTCGGCGGGCACCCACATCACCGGCGGCAGGCTCTGTTCAGCTTCCTCCTTGGTGAAGCCCGCCGCCTCGCCGAATCCGGTGTCCACCGGTCCGGGGCACAGCGCAGTCGCCGACACTCCGGTGCCCCGCAGTTCGCCGCGCAAGCTATGGGTATACGACAGCACAAACGCTTTTGCGGCACCGTAGGCGGCTTGTCCGGGCAGCGGGCCGAAAGCGGCGATGGACGCCACGTTCAACACGGCGCCCTGGCGCCGATCGACCATTCCGGGCAAGAACCGGCTACACAGATCAACGACCGCCGCTACATCGACTTCGACCAAGTTGAGTTCCTGTTCCGGAACGGATTTCGCGACAACACCCAACGTCGACAACCCGGCGTTGTTGATCAGGATGTCGGGAACCAGACCGAGCGCCGCGACGCGGAATGACAGAGAAGCTCGGTCGTTGCGATCGGACAGGTCCGCGGGTAGCGGGTGCGCTTGTGCGCCGAGGCGTCCGGCGATGCGCTCCAGCTGCTCGGCCCGGCGGGCCACCAAGACGACGTGGTGGCCGCGTTCGGTGAGGATCCGGGCGAACTCCTCCCCGATACCGGAGGAAGCTCCGGTGATAATTGCAGCTCGGTCGTTTCCCGGTGGTGGAAGAGCCATACGGTGACCGTACCGGGCGGGGCCAGCGATTACTCCTCGCTGCCCGCCTGTGACTCCTCTGCGATCGCGGCCAGCCGGTCGATCGAGGTGAGGAGCTTGTCGGTAGTCGTGGACCGTGCCCGGGTCAGCCGCGTTTCGTCGCTCAGCTCGGTCCAGTCGTAGGTATGGGTCACCCTGGTGCCGGCAGAACTCAGCGGTGTGAGCTCCCAACGCCAGAGGTGACCCGGCGGCTCTTTGCCCGGTTCGGCTGGGCGCCAGGCGATTCGACGACCTTCGGCGAATTCGACGACGTGGTTGTCCCGGACCGCGCCATTGGTCAGTGTCATGGTGAAGACGTCACCGATCTGTCGCACCCGCTGGCCTTGCGGGCTGTGCGCCAGGTTGTCGTTGCCGTCCCAGCTCGGCTGCTGCGACGGATCGGCGATCAAGTCGAAGATCCGTTGTGCGCTCGCCGCTACCTCGCGTGTGGCGCTGACAACCCGCTCAGCGCCATCGATATCCGCGTCCGCCACATTCGAGATTCAACACGACGACCGCCGCTAGCTCGCGCGCAGCGCCTCCACCGGTCCGGACAACGAGGCCTTGATAGTCCGACTGATCTCGTCGGCCAGGACCTCAGCGTCGCCGCGCTCGATGCCGTCGAGAATTTCGCGGGCCACCTGCCTCGGGTCGTTCTTGGGCACGTCGTGGTCGGATACCAAGTCGGTGTCGGTGTAGCCCAGGTGCACGCCGGTCACCAAGGTGCCCTGCGGCTCGAGTTCGATGCGCAACGAGTTGGTGGCCAACCACAAGGCCGCCTTCGAATCCCCATAGCCCCCGAAGCCGCCCACCCAGGAGAGCACCGAGTGGATGTCGACCAACGCTCCGCCGCCGTTGCGGGCCAGGATCGATGCGAAAGCCTTCGCCACCCGCAACGCCCCGAAATAGTTGGTTTCGAACACCGCCTTGACTTCCTCGATGTCACTCCTGAGCAGCTTGGTGGCGCCCAGGGTGCCGGCATTGTTGACGACGATTTGCGCATCCGAAGCCGTCTTAGCCAGCGCGGCAACGGATTCGGCGTCGGTCACATCCAGGGCGACACTGACGACTCGCGGATCCTGACTGGGCTGTGGATTGCGTGCCGTCGCGTAGACCTTGGCGGCGCCGCGCTCCAACAGCTCTTCGACAACTGCCTTGCCGAGGCCCCGTTGGCCGCCAGTGACGACTACCGTTGACCCCTTGATGTTGACCATGATGAACGCTCCCATTGACATAGGTGAACTTGCTTTAGATGTGTCACGCTACTTGGCGTCGGTGACATAGGCAAGTACCCTTTGAATATGTCCACATGGCTTGCGTCACACCGCTACGGACTCGCGCCGGCACCGGGAAGCCTCGCACTGATCCAGGACTTCCTCAACACCGTCGGCATCGGTGATTACGCCCCCGACCTGCTCGATGACGTGCACCAGGCCGACGCCTGGATGAGGGCTACAGTCGAAACCTGGTCGGCCGAACGCGGCCATGCCGCGACAGCACCGCCTTTGGTCGACGCGGACTTGCCCAAGCTGCGCGCATTGCGCGACACGGTCAGGAAGGTGGTCGCCGGGGAATCGATTGCGGCCGACGCAGGCGCCGTGCCGGCGTCATTGGAGGTCTCGAAGACGGGCGAGGTGCGCCTGGAACCGAACGGCAGCGGCTGGGGATGGTTCGCCTCGGCTATCTGGGCCGAGATATTGCTGAGTCAGCGCGACGGCACCTGGCGACGGATCAAGCATTGTCGCAATCCTCGTTGTGCAGCAACGTTTTATGACCGCTCGAAGAACAACAGTGGGGTCTGGCATGACGTCAAGACGTGCGGTAACGCCGCCAATCTGCGCGCCTCGAGGGCGCGCCGCCGCCGCGACGTGACTAGCTGAGCGCCGGCAACAACCGGCGTAGCACCCGCGCCGAGCTGATGGCGACCTCGGAGACGAATCGGTTGAAGTCCAGACCGGAGTCGGCGCCGGCGAGGTCGGAGAGCGCCCGTACCACCAACCATCCGATCGAGAAGGCCTCGCAGACCTGCGCGAGCGCACCGCCCTCCATCTCGATGGCGAGCCCGGCGAATCCGTTGTGCAGTCGCCGGCGAGTGCGTTCGCAGTGTACGTATTGGTCACCGGTGAGGACCGTGCCGTAGGTGATCCGTGGTGGCCGGTTATCGGTGATCTGCAGCGGCGGGAGCACATAACCGCCCAACCGCTGTTTGACGCGGTCGAGCAACGCGGCATCGGCGGAGTAGCCGAGCCGCTCGGTCGGTTTGATGAACGGCACGTGGCCAGGTTGATAGGTATGCAGCCGTTCGTCAGCCAGCAGACCGAAATCATGCTGTATCACCCGGTCGGCAATCACGATGTCACCGATATGGAGCTCTGGATCCAAGCCGCCGGCTACGCCAGTGAAAACGATATTGCGACAACCGAATCGATCGGCAAGGAGCGTCGCGACCAAGCCGGTGTTGACCTTGCCCATACCCGCTTCGGCCAAAATGATCTGCTGACCGTCCAACTCGCCGGCAGCGAACGACAGCTGCGCGATGTGTTCGCTTCGGCCGCTACGTAACACACCCCGCAGGTATGCCAATTCTTGCGGTATGGCGCACATGACACCGATAGTCACTCGCGCGATTCTATCGACGCCTCAACAGCGCTCGACACCGCGGCGCATGAGGCGTGGCCGTTCCGCCAACTGGCGTTGCCTGATTCGCCATACTGCATTGAAGGCGTCACAGGCCCGCGCCTTGATGGGCGCGACCACATCACGGCCACCGAGGCCGCCAAGGCCGGTGGGGTTCACTGACACTGATCTACTTCCTTCGTCAGTCTGCCAACAGTGGATCGCCCGAATTAAATTGCACCCTAGTCGTTTTACGTGGTTGCCGCGCCGCGGTAAACACCACGGAAAGCGTGTTTGTGGCGTCAGACACAACGGACGCCCGGGAGGGCGAGCGTCACAGTTGGGGCTAGGAAGCCATGGCCGCGCGCTCCAAGTCCAGCAGCTGCTCGCCGTGCCGTTCCTCCTCGTAGGCTCGGCGCCCGCCGCGCAGCCCAAAGAGCCGCTTGGACACCAACAGATAGATGACGGCAGCCACGTTGATCGTGAAGGTCAGTACCCGAGTCATCGTGATGCCTCGGGTCAAGTCGTAGATTTCCAGCGGCAGGAAGATCGAGGTGGCTACCACGGCGAAATACTCGCCCCATCGTTTCAGCAGCCACAGACCAACGCCTTCCACCACCTGCAACACCGCGTAGGCGACCAGCATCAGCGTTATCAGCGTCAACGTCGAAGGTTTCGCGGCCAACGCTTGCTCTAGGTGGTGAACCGCCGACATCTGATCGACCTTGAACCCGGCAGCACGAAAGATCGGCAGGTCCCGTTCCAGCGTGGCTTGAATGGCGCCCCGGGAACCGCGGAAGGTCCACACCGCCCATGCGGCCAGGGCGAGCACCACCGCACGAAACAACCGCTCGACGCCGAGCGCGCGAATAATTATTGCCTGCCGTAAGGCTTTGCCGCGCATGATCATCGGCGCTTCGTCGACCGATCCGCGGCCATGCGGATCGCCCAGCGCGAAGTCACCGCAACGCAAGCACCGCCAAACTTCGCCGAGCTTGGTGTCGGCGCTGAGTCGGTCGGCGAGCGCCTGGTCGTCGGGTGCGTAAGTGGCGTGACCGCCCAGCGCACAGGTGACGAGTTCCCACCGGTTGGTTCCGCGTTTCTCGGGCTTGGCCATGCGCCGATCATTCAGTGCGGACAGCAAAGCACGCAAGGGGACTCGCACACTGCGTTCTACAAGCGGTGGCGGCTGCGTCGGCGCGCGACGACGGGACTCACCTCACCGAGAAGACCGGTGAGGTGTGTAACGGGGTTGTCGTCGATGTGTTCGACCGCCGTGATGATTCGGCTGCGCAGTCGGTCGTCGCAGAACGGTTCGGTCAGCCAGTGGAACTTGTCCACAACCCGCGACCAGGTCAGAGGCCTGGTCGGCGACCCTTCGTAATCACCGCTTTTATAACATCTTTCGTTTCCGTCGCGAGTGAAAATATGCACGCGCGCTGCGGTCCGGTGCGGGTAGTCGGCGGTCAGGTCGGCAGCGGGCACGACTTCGACGCGGGTCAGCAGGGCTTGGACGTCGGGGCGGTTGACGCGCTCGTTTTCCAGGTGCTCGGGACCGACCGCCCCGTCCAGCAGTGCCACCGCGGTGAGGTATTTGAGGTTGTAGTCGGCCTGCTCCTTGGTGCGGGGTCGGCTCTTGTCGCCGTAGGCGCCGCCACCGGCGAAGTCATATGCCCCTTGGAACACCTCGAGCTGGACCCGCGAAACGTCGTCACCGCAGAGCTGGTACTTCTCGCGGATCGCCAAGACGGCATCGATGATTGCTTGGCCGTGAATCAACGCGCAGTATTGCTTGAGGTAGGTCTGTTCCACGGCGGTCAGCGCGCGGTTTTCGGTATGGAAGTCGATTGACTGGTCCAGCAACTGCGTCAGGCCGTGCGGCCCCTCGAACAACGACATCGGCCCGGTGATTCCACGCCCGGCCAACATGGTGGCGTACACGGCCCGCATCGCCGTCATGGCGGGTGATATTCCCTTCCAGTTGGACACCGGTTCGGCATGAACGGTGGACAGGGAGACGTTGTCCACCGCCGAGGCCGCGATCGCGTTGGCCGTGCGTCCCGCGTCGAAGGCGAGGAGTCTGCCCGAGCCGGCCGCAACCGACATCGCCAGCTGTAAAGCGTGGTTGAGGCCGCGCGCCATCACCGGAACCGCTGCGCTGAACCGACATTGGATCTCGTAGGCGACCGCCAGGGCGAGCAGGAACTCCTCGCCGTGGGCGTGGACGTGTTCGCCGACGGCGAGGAGCGCACCGAAGTTGTCTGCGGGATGGCACAATCCGCCGACGGTCAGATACGTGTCGAGCAGGTCGGGGTAGCGCACCAGAACGGTGTTGAAGAAGGTGGCCTGATCGACCGATGCCCGGCCACCCCCGACAAGTGTCGCAGTGGGCCGGCCGCTGAATTGCTCGGTGTGCTCGCGAATGGCTGCAACGAGTTCGCCGTCCAACGCTGCGATGGCGCAGGCGATGCTGTCCAGTACGTTGCGCTTGAGCAGCAGCCGATGGTGGTCGCTGAGGTCCTGCGAGTCTGCGCCGATGGCGAATTCGGCGAGGTTTCGCACCAGGTGCTCTTGTCCCATGGCTTATGTCCTTTGCTGTCGTCAGCCTCGACTCAAGCGCGATCAGGCCGGACCGTCCAGGACCGTTTTCTTACCTGAAGTTAGTCAAGGTTCCAAACGCCGGCCGGCGTTGTTGGAGAGCACGGCGCGATGCGGATCATCCGCCGGTATCCACCAGTGCGGTACCGGAGGTACGCGCCAATCTCTGCTGCCGGCCAGTGATAGCAACGAATCCACCACCTGCCGCACGCCGGGCCGGTCGTCGTCTTCGCGGTGTACCAGCGACCACGTCCACAGCGGAAGAGGCTCGGTGATGGGCCGTTGCCCCAAGCTGGGCGGCGACGGCGCAGTATGACGCTTGGGTGAAGCGAGGACCGCCGAGCCGAGCCGACGGACGTGCGCGTAGAACGCGTCGCCGGTGATTCCGCCGTCGTCAATGTGGACGACGCGGGCTTTGGCGTGGGCGGCGAATTCCGTCGCGAACCGGTTCCACGACGACCACGCCGACTCGTCAGCATCGATGAGTACCGAGAGTCGCTGTGCGGCAATGGGTTCGGTGGAGCCGATGCCTGGTAGCACGGCACGCAGCGCTTCGGCGCGTAACAGATGCGCTATTAAGCCGCGGTCGCCGGCCTGCGCTGCGGTCACCCAGGTCAGCGCAATGTCCAAGGTGCCCTCCGCGACGCGATCCGCCTGCGCGTGCGACGGCAACACCCATTCGTCGATACGTAACTCGACCGACGGGCCGACCGCGGCCTTCAATTCGTCGGGTAGCCAACTGACATAACCCAGCCGCAGCGGTGTGCTGGCGGCGGCTGTGCGCATCACTCGATTCTTGGCATCGTCGGCCAGGGCCAACAATCTGCGTGCGTCCGCCAGCAGTGTCCGCCCAGCTTGGTTGAGCCGAACACTGCGCCGGTCTCGAATGAATAAGTCGGTGCCCAATTCTCGCTCCAACGCGAGGATTTGCTGCGAGAGCGCGGGACCCGAGATGTGCACGCGTTTCGCGGCACGGCCGAAATGCAACTCCTCGGCAACGGCTACGAAATAGCGCAGCTGTCGCAGTTCCATGGGGGCAGTTTAGGGTGGATCGCTGGGGCTAGATAGTTGGGTTGGGCCAGGCTTGAACCCATTGCCGAGCGTCGGTGCCCTCACTAGTCTCGACGACGTCGCGGACGCTGATCTCACCGAATGGAGACGTCCCATGACCGAGCGGGAAGACCGGCAGGACATCTCGGACCTGCTGGTGCGCTACGCGACCGGCATCGACCGGCGCGACTGGCCGCTGTTTCGCACCGTGTTCACCGACGACTGTCATCTCGACTACGGCGTGATCGGGGCGTGGGACGGCATCGACGCGGTGACCGACTTCATGGACAAGATTCATGCGGCCGCGGGGCACACGTTGCACCGCATCACCAACCAGGCCATCACAGTCGACGGCGATAACGCGACGGCTCGTACCTATGTCGACGTACTGGTGATGGCCGCCGACAACCAAACCGGCGTCAACGGCATCGGCTTCTACGACGACGATATGGTCCGGACCGTCGAGGGCTGGCGTATCGCCCAGCGCCGGTTCACCTCGGTGCGCGTCAGCACGGTGGGCTGACCGCGGTGAGCTTCGCGGCGAGATACGGCCCGTGGGCTGTGGTCGCGGGCGCCTCCGACGGGTTAGGCGCCGCCTTCGCCAAGGAACTGGCCAAGCGTGAGATCAACGTGGTGCTGCTGGCGCGTCGGCAAGCCGTCCTCAATGACGTTGCCGCCGAGATCACTTCGACCACATCGGCGCAAACCCGCACTCTTGCGGTAGACCTGGCACGACCCGAAGCGATCCCCTCAATCATCGAGGCCACCGCCGATCTACAAGTGGGGTCACTGGTCTATTGCGCCGGCGCCGACCCCAACTTTCAGCCGTTCCTCTCAAACCCTCTCGCCGACGCCGATGCGATGGTGTACCGCAACTGTTTGGTGCCCATGCGGTTATGCCATCACTATGCGCCCGCCATGGTGCAGCGGGGCAGTGGCGGGATCGTGCTATTCGGATCCGGCGCGGGATTCGCGGGCGGACCCAACATGGCGGTCTACGGCGCCTCGAAGGCATTCGACATGGTGTTCGCCGAGGCGTTATGGACCGAATTGCACGACAAGGGCGTCGACGTCTTGGGACTGATCCTCGGCAAGACCAACACACCCGCGCTTCGCGAACTCGAATACCGCCGAGGCCAGATCGCATCCCCCGACGATGTGCCGCCCGGTGCGGCCGCCGTCGATGACGTCATCACCGAGGCGTTCGAAAACCTCGCCAATGGTCCCACCTGGATCGTCGGGGAAAATCTGCGCGCCGCAATGCAGATGCTTGGTTCACTGCCCCGCAATCAGGCGGTCGAACTGATGCGGCAAGCCAGCGCAGCGTCGATGGGCTCCAACGATTAGCCCGGTGCCGTCCAGGTGACGAGCACTCGCCCGAAGATCAACCGACGCACCTGCGCGCCGGGCAATACCGCCCTGACATGGTCGCGCAGTTGCCGCAGGGTGTACGCCGGCGGCCATTTGATGGGAGCGGTGTGCTCCCACTTACCCTTCACGCGGTTGACCAGGAGACAGGCCACGGCACTGAACAGGTGCCATAGGCCTTCTCGCCACGACGCTTTGACGAAGGTGACGACGGCCAGCGTCCCACCCGGTGCGATCAATTCCGCGAGCCTGCCCAGTGCGGCTCGAGTGTCCGGGATGTGGTGCAGCGCGGCGTTGGACACCACGGCGTCGAATCCGGCGGCCGGCAACTCGGCCGTCATCACGTCGCCCTGTACCCACCGGATCGGCGCGGCGGCGAAGCGGGCCTGCGCTCGCTGCAGAACGGGAGCGTCCAGTTCGATGGCCGTGACCTCCGGTAAGCGCTCAGCTAACCGGCCCGCCAGGAATCCATCTCCGCAACCCACGTCCAGGACGCGCCGCGCACCACGCGGGATCTGAGCATCTAGCAGCGCGTCGTAGTGGATGTTGAGGTTCCACGGTTGCGTCACATCTGCGGCCATGACAACCATGATGCGGATCCCGGTCGGGTGTGCGCGCAGGCAACCCATGTTCCTATCTCGCTAAGCCGGTGGGTGTGGGAGCCTGATTCGGTGGTGATCGTATGACGACCCGGCAAGTGCTCGTCGTGACCGGTGCGGGCGGTATGGGCTACGCCATTGCGCGGCGGCTGGGAGCTGGCAAGACCGTGCTGTTGGCCGATTACAACGAAGCCGCATTGCAGGCGGTCGCCCAGAACTTGGCTGCCGACGGCCACCGAGTCGAGACCCGTCGCGTCGATGTCGCCTCGCCGGAATCCGTCCGCTCTCTCGCCGAATTCTCGGCCAGCCTGGGAGACGTCGCCCAGGTGGCCCATACCGCAGGTCTCTCCCCGGCTCAAGCCACGTCCCAGGCCATTCTCGCGGTCGACCTGGTCGGCGTCGCGTTGGTGCTGCAGGAATTCGCGCAAGTCGTGGCCCCTGGGGGCGCCGGGGTGGTGATCGCCAGCATGGCCGGGCATCTGTTCCCGCCCCTGACCGCCGACCAAGAACACGCGTTGGCGCACACCTCACCCACCGAGTTGCTCGGCCTCGACTTCCTGTCCAGCGCCACCGACCCAGGCCTGGCATACGCGATCGCCAAGCAAGCCAATCACATTCGGGTACGGGCCGCCAGCGCACCGTGGGGACGACGAGGCGCCCGCATCAACTCGATCAGTCCCGGCATCATCTCGACGCCGATGGGACAACAGGAACTCGCTTCCCCGGTCGGCGACGGCATGCGAGCCATGATCGCCATGTCCGGGACCGGGCGCATCGGCACGCCAGACGACATCGCCGCGGCAACCGATTTCCTGCTCGGTCCGGATGCCACTTTTATCACCGGCACCGATCTTCTGGTCGATGGCGGCGTGGTCGCCGCCGTGAAAGCCGGCGCCACCGCCTGAGGGTAATCAGACCAGGTAGTACAGGTCCGTGTCGCGTTCCGCCGATTGCTGCGCTTGCGCGCTGGGGTGGTCGGACGCGCGCCGCAAGTGCGCATAGCGCACCGCCTTCAACGTCGCGGAGTACTGCTTGTCCTCTTCGGGGAAGACCTGCTCCTCCGGGAACCACCGGTGCAGCCCGACATTGTCGAAGACAGCCAGCGTGTCCGGGCGGACCCCGGCCAAGACAACAACCACCCCTCGTTCGGTCAAGTCGCGTAAGAAGTGCTCGATGCGCTCGATGCACACCACGTCCGGGTGCCGTACCCGTTTGAGCCGCAGGATGACAAACCTGTTGTCATCGGCAGAAATTCGGTCCCTGAGGTCGTTGAGGTGACGGTCTAGTTCGGGTGCCGCTCCGAAGAACAACTCGCCTTCCAGGTCGTAGATCACCGTCTGCGGATCTGTGGAATCACCGGGAATACGCTCGCGGACAACACGGTCGGGGGTGACGATCAGCTCGGTGGCCCGCAGCTTCGCCGCGCGGGGCACAAACAGCACTATCGACAGAATCACTCCGAGCACCACCGCTTTGTCCAAGTCGATCGCCACGCCGGTGACCGCCGTGACGATGACCAGGCCCGCGTCGTAGCGTGACGCCTTGAGCGTGTAGAGCAGGCGCTTGACGTCAACCAGCCGGGCCGCGGTGATGAGTAGCAGCCCCGCCAGCGCCGGCTGGGGGACATACCGCAGCAACGGCGCAAACGCGAGCAACGCGACGGCAACCGTGGCGGCCGAGACGATCCCGGAAAACCTTGTGGCGGCGCCTGATTGGAAGTTGATTGCCGATCGCGACAGTGAACCCGAGCCGGGCAGGCTTTGGAAGAAGCCCCCGCTGAGGTTGGCCAGACCTTCAGCCAGAATCTGCCGGTTGTAGTCGATCTTCTGTTGGGTCTGGTGCGCAATCGCTTTCGCGATCGACAAGGCCTCGATGATGCCGACGAACGCGATGGCAAGGGCGCCCACCGACAAGTGCGGCAGCCAGCTGGTGTGCACTTCAGGGAAGTGGGAGGTAGGCAGGCTGCGCGGCACCTTGCCGGCCAGCGACACTGTGGTGCGGCCGTTGGGACCCGGCGTCGACCAGCCCGCAAGGTATGCGATCGCTGCGGTGATGACCAGTACGGCAAGCATGTCGATCTGCGGCCACCCGAAGCGTTGCACGACTCGGCGAAGCACCACCGCCAGCAGCACCGCCGTGACGCTGAGTATCACGGCGCGGTAGTTGACCCGGTCGCCGTGCGTCAGGGTGAGCCAGACCCGGTGCAGCACGTGCATGTGCCCGTTGCCTTTGTCCTTGACGCCCAGCGCATTTCCGATCTGCCCGACCGCCAGCAGGAAGGCCGCGGCCGCCATGAATCCGATGATGACCGACTCGGAGATATACCGAGTGAGGTTGCCCAGCTTGAACACTGCGATGACGATCTGGATCGCGCCCACGAGGACACCTAACAGGAACAGCGCTTCGAAGAGTTCCTTGGAGTTCTCCGAGTCGATGAACGCCAGCGCGGTGAACACGAGCAGCGAGATGGCGCTGGTCGGCCCGTTGATCAGATGCGACGACGACCCGAAGATCGATGCGACAGCCGTCACCACAATGGCCGAATAGACACCAAACTTCGGATCCACCCCGGCGATCAACGCATACGCGATGGCTTGCGGGAACGATATGGCGGCGACGGTGAGTCCGGCGACAATATCGCTACGTCCCTTGACCCAGTTGTAACTCGAAGCAAGACCCACGTATTCAGTCTTTCCGCTAGGTCGCCGGGGCCGGGGTGACCGGCGGCGCGGTGATGGTGTCGTAAATTCCGTAGTCGCCGAAGAACTTCTCCCGCGCGTCCGCCCAGTCGTTGGCGATGTCAGTGATGGGGAAAAGCCCGAGGTCGGGCAGTCGGTTGGCATACTTGGCCAGGATCTGCGGCTTGACCGGCCGATACCCGTTCTGCGCCATCAAGTCCTGGGCCACGTCGGTGAACAAGTAGTTCAGGTACGCCTTCGCGTGCGTGGCCACCTTGGGGTCGGTGACGTTGGTGTCCACCCACGTCACAGCCGGCTCGGCGCGAATACTGACGGGCGGATAGACGATTTCCACTTCGTCCTTGTTCGCGGCGACCTCGCGCAATGCTTCGTTCTCCCAAGTCAACTGGACGTCACCGATACGCTGGACGGAGAAGCTGATGCCGGCACCACGCGCGCCGGCGTCGGCCACCGCGACATGCTGATGCAGCGATCGCAGGAAACTCGCCGCCTGCTCTGGGCTACCACCGCGAGTGGTGACCGATCCCCACGCCGCCAGGACGCTCAGTTGCCCATTGCCCGAGGACCGCGGATCAGGCGTCACGATGGAGACGTCCCCATTGACCAGGTCCGGCCAGTCGTGGATGGCCTTGGGGTTGCCCTTGCGGACCAGGAACACGATCGTCGAGGTGTACGGCACGGAATTGTTCGGTAGCCGGGACTGCCAGTTGGCCGCCACCAACCCGCGCTTGCGCAGCACATCGATGTCGCTGCTCAGTGCCAAAGACACCACATCGGCGCGCTGCGAGCCATCGACCACACTGCGGGCCTGCCGACCCGACCCGCCGTGTGACTGTTTGATCTCCAGGCTCGTGCCGGTCTGAGTCCGGTACTGCGCGGTGAACGCCTGGTCTAGGGCCGCGTACAACTCCCTGGTCGGGTCGTAGGAGACGTTGAGGAGCTGGTTCGGTCGGTCGTCGGGCAAGTTCTTGGTCGTGATCGCGGTGGCGGCAGCAACGATGGCGACCACACCAAGGAGGTTCAGCCATGGGATGCGCAGCCGCCGATGCCAACGCCGGTCTGGCCGGTGGGCTTCTGCCATCGGTGTCTGTCGATTCTGTGCGGTCCGAAGTTGTTCAGTAGGTTAATGATTGGGCCGTCAGTGGGCAGCGGTGAGAATCAGCCTGAGGTTAAGTGCGACCCAACGTGAGGCGTATGCACGGGTTCAGTTCGGCTTCAGTTCGGCGCTGTATTGGTGCAAGAGTGGCGACGACGACCGGATTCGCGTCCAAGCCATTCCCGCGGCAACTTGAATAATTGACAGGAAACTCGGTGTTTGGCGCAGAATTCCCTGGGCACCTCCTGCCCATGATTTCACGCCACGTTGTTCGTTTTCTCGTCCCTGCAGCATTCGCCGCCGCCGGCCTCGGCAGTTTGGCCCTTTTCGATTCCGCCCTGCCCTCCGCCTCGGCCTCCCCGTGCCCCGACGTTGAGGTGCTTTTCGCCCGCGGCACCGGCGAGGCGCCCGGAGTGGGAGCGACCGGGCAAGCCTTTGTCGACGATCTCCGTCCGCGGCTGGGCGATCGGTCGATGGATGTGTACCCCGTCAACTACCCTGCCAGCGACCAATGGGGCACCGGCGTGGAAGGCGTCCGGGATGCGGGCGCACATGTCCTTTCCACGGCGCAGAACTGCCCACAGACACACATGGTGCTCAGCGGATACTCCCAGGGCGCTGCCGTGATGGGGTTCGTCACTTCCGCTGCAGTGCCCGAGGGCGTCGATCCGGCCAGTGTCCCCAGGCCACTCGATCCTCAAATGGCAGACCACGTTTCCTCAGTTGTCCTGTTCGGCACACCCAACCCACGGGCCATGGAATTCCTCGGCCAGCCGCCGCTGGCCATCGGTCCGCTGTACCAATCGAAGACATTGAAGGTATGTGAGACCGGCGACCCGGTGTGCTCCGACGGTCTGAACTTCGCCGCGCACAACACCTACGCCGACGACCGGTCAATGATCGATGAGGGCGCCGCCTTTGCCGCCGGCTCTGTGGGTGGTAATCCTGCCGGTGCGCCGTCGCCGGCTCAGCTCGCCGGCTTCGGCGAGTGAGCGCTGAAGCCGCGGGCAGCGGATCGGGTAATGGTCATACGCCGGCCGAGCAATCCAACATCGACCTCGTCCGCGAATACATCGAGATCTCCTACACCCCCGGTCGCGCGAGTGCCCAAGCCGTCGAGCATCTGTGTGCGCCGAACAATCGCTTCATTGCGCCGACCACCTTCCCGGACGTCCACACCCTTGAGGACTATGCGGAGGACCACGGCCGACTCATGGAGCAAGTGGACGATCTACACATCGTCAGCTTCGACGTGCTGTTCGCCAAGGACGACCGGGTGTGCGTTCGCTATTCCGCCGAAGGCACTCATGGCGGTAAGCCACACGGAGACACGCAGCCTACCGGCCGGACTGCGAGGTGGTCAGCGGCGGCGCTTTTCGTGGTTCAGGACGGGAAGCTCGCCGAATTCATCAAAGAATGGAACAAGCTGTCCATGTGGGAGCAACTCGGCTGGCCAACCCGGGAGTGCCTGAGCCATACCGGCTAGACGACATGAGGTGATTGTCGCGCTCAGCGTCGCAGCTGTGCCAGCCCCGCCACGATCAACTGCAACCCGAAGTTGAATTCCTCGGCCAATGGCACCGGAAGCTCGTCAGCGACCGCCACCGTGGCCGGATACTGTGCCGGATCGAGGTCGCGAAACGTTGCCGACACGTCGGCGTCGTCGCGCTCCGCTGCCGCTGACCTCGAGGCTTGAATCGCGAATCCGAGCACGTACCGGGATAACGTCGCGTAGGCATGCGCTGCGGTGACCGATGCAAACCCGTTTCGCAGCAGCACGGACAACAGGAACTCCCGCTGCGCCAACGCGTTGGGACCGGTCGGAACGTGGCCGATCAACAGCGGCGCGAGATTGCCGTGTCGCTCCAGCGCGTCAAACATCCGGCGGGCCAACGAAGTACAGGCTTCCTGCCAGGACAGTTCGGCGGTGTCGATCTTCACTTCGCCGAGCATGCGGTCGACAACCATCGCGACCAGTTCCGCGCGGCCGGCGAAGTGCCGGTAGAGCGTGGCGGTGCCGGACCCGAGACGCTGCGCCAGCGAGCGCATCGACAGCGCGTCGGCTCCCTGCTCGTCGATGATTTCGAGTGCTGTGGCGAGGATCCGGTCCAGCGGCACAGCCGGGCGGCCGCGTGGACGGCCCGACGACTGGTTGACACTCGGATGATTAATGGCAACACTGTAACCATTATCCGCTGGGGCGGTCAACGCCCTTCACCCGAGGACCTCCCCATGCTGTTGCCTCTGGCACCCGAGCCCTACACGGCTCCCACTGATCGCGACATGCTCCCGTCGGAGCGACGGGAATTCGTGCGCACCCACCGGACCTGCGTGTTCGGCTACCGCCGCCGCAACGACGGTCCGGCGATGTCGATCGTGTACTACGTCCCCACCGACGAGGACGAACTGCTGGTCTCGACGATGGCGGGCCGGGGTAAGGCACGCATCATCCAACGCGACCACAAGGTCAGCCTGTGCGTCCTCGACGAGCGATGGCCGTTCACCTATCTGCAGGTCTACGCCGACGCGACGCTGGATCCCGACCCGGATCTCGCCGTTGACGTCATGATGGCCGTCGCCGGGCGAATGTCCGGTGAACCACTTGGCGCAGACGCTCGCCCGGCCATCGCGCAGATGTGCGCGCGGGAAAACCGGGTGGTGATTCGCTGCCGCCCCTACTCCAGCTTCGCCACCCCACCACGCCACCTGCACCGCAACGACCAAGTGGAGCAGCTCAGCCACTGGGTCTCGGGTGTCATGCCGTGGGACGCCGACGACCCGGCTTGACCGACTTCACGCTGACGTCGACTTATCCCGGCGTGGGCGCCGTATCGTGCGGCTTGCCGCCCTGGTCAACACGCGCGCGGGTCCACATCGATCGAGCCTGGTCATGGTACGGTTCGCTGCTGTGGCGTCGTCGTTAGTCAACCTAGGAGTCCTGCACGCGGGATTGCCTGGTTGGCGGCGCAGCAGAATCGCGGCCGTTTTATGTCAGAGCTGAACCGGCGCCGGTTCCTCGGATCCCTCGCTGCAGCCACGGTGGTCAGCGTGGGCGCGGCGCGCTGCATGGTCGATCCGCAACCTCGCACGTTCGCCCAGGCGCCCGCAGCGGCAGCCAACCCGGCCCCTGGTCCGACCGTCGCCGGTCTCTTGCCGCCGCCGCCCCCGAGCGCGCGCATCCGACTGCCCGGTGGTGGGGTGCTCAACAAGTTACCCGGGAAGGGTGACCTGCTGGCGCTGACCGTCGACGACGGCGTCAACTCCGAGGTCGTACGCGCCTATACGCAATTCGCCAAAGACACCGGCATGCGGCTGACATTCTTCGTCAACGGCGTCTACGACTCGTGGACCGACAACCTGAAGCTGCTGCGACCCCTGGTCGATTCCGGACAGATCCAGCTCGGCAACCACACCTGGTCACACCCCGACTTGACGACGCTGAACAAGGGGCAGATCGCCCAGCAGCTGGTGCGCAACGATGACTTCCTGAAAAAGACGTACGGAGTTGGCGCCAAACCGTATTGGCGCCCGCCCTACGCCAAGCACGACGCCAACGTCGATTCGGTCGCCACCGATCTCGGGTACGCGGTTCCGGTGCTCTGGTCGGGATCGCTGTCGGACTCGACGCTGATCACCGAGGAATACATCGTCAAGATGGCCGATCAGTACTTCGTCCCGCAGGGGATCGTGATCGGACACCTCAACCATTTGCCGATCACTCACGTCTATCCCCAGCTCGTCGAAATCATCCGGGCGCGCAACTTGCGCTCCGTCACCCTCAACGACGTCTTCCTCAAGACGCCGTAGCAGCGCAGGCGGGCTTTGCTCCGCACTTTCCGGTATGAGTGATTACCAACATGTCCCGACATCCGCGTGCGGTGGCCGCTCTGGCGATTGTGGCCGCGCTGCTCCCGCCGCTGCTCGCCGCCTGCTCGGGCGGCGGTAACTCCAATGAAGCGCGCTCGTCGGCCCCATCGACAACCCGTACGGCCGGACATGGACCGCTTTTCCCCGAATGCGGTGGTGTGACCGATGAAACCGTCAGCCGGCTGACCCGCGTGCCGGGATTGGTGACCACCGCCCGCAACTCCGCGGGGTGTCAGTGGTTGGCGCGCGGATCCATCGACGGTCCATGGTTTTCGTTCACTTGGTTTCGCGGCAGCCCGATCGGCCGGGAACGCAAGAGCGAAGAGCGGATGCGACCGCGCGTTGAAGACATCACCATCGACGGTCACCACGGGTTCATCGCCGTCGCGTCGGTGACCCAGGCCAGTAACCGGTTGTGTGACGTCGCCATCCAATATCAGGACGACTTCTTCGAATGGTCGATTCGCTATCAGAAGAGACCGCTGCACGACCCATGTGAGATCGCCGTCGAACTGTCCAAGCAATCGATAGCGGCCGCCAAATAGGCGTCCGCGTCGGTCAGGGCCAGGGTGTGGCGAAGTTGCCGTAGCTCTCGTTGAGGACAGCGCAGAAGTCACCCGCGGTACCCGCCAACAGGACGTAATAGGTTTCGGGCCGGTGGTTTTCACCGGATGTGGGGTAGGTCCATCCGCTGGTACACATCGATGTGGTTCCTGCGGGCGACGGCGCGGGCCAACTCGACTTGATGCATGCGGTCAGGGCGTCGAGATTGGTCGTCGCACTCTGAGCGATGACGAGCATCGCCCCGCCCCACTGGCCGTCGGCGCGCCGATACGCGCGAGCGCCGAAGGGGGTGTTGTCCTTCTGGCAGCCCAGCGCTCGTTGCAGCGGCACGAAGGCCGACGACAGTGCCGAGTTCTTCGTCGAAGCGGCCGCACCGATGAACGCCGCCGCGTCCGAGCCGTCCCCTTCTTGGATGTCCGGTTCGTCAAGATTGCTCAGCTGCCGGGCGATTCGCGCTTGCTCCGCGTCATCACCGCCACCGATGATCGGGCCGGCTCCGGTCGTAGCGATCGGTGGCAGGCCGACGCTTGGGTCAGCCTGCGCTGCGGGGGCAACAACGCTGGCCGCCAGTGAGAAGGCAAGTGCCGCGATACCCATGCCAATCCGAGGTCTCACGGTTGACGATCATATTTGGCGGTCGACCCGGGCCCGGAACGCGCTCGTAGGGGCGCACCATGGCGGTCAGTGTGCAACCTTGGCTTCCAGTGTGAGCCGACGGCGGCGAACGGCTCGGAATCCCGCCGTGGGCGCTCACCCGAAGCCGCCAATGCACACTCGGCCGGCTTCGCTAGTCGTCGAGCAGCCCGTCGATGAGCCGTTGAAGCACCTGCCGGATTTCGCGCCGGGCCCGCTTGGGCTCATCGGCAGTGGCGATGGCCATGGCCGCCTCGTCGAGCGCACCTATCATGACCGTCGCGAGTGCACGCACCGGTTGACGCGCCAATTGGCCGGCCCGGATGGCTTCGGTGAGCAGCTGTTCGGTCATGCCCAAGCTGTATCGCTGGGCAACGGCCCGAAATCCCGCCCAGCCCAGCACCGCAGGTGCATCGAGCAGAATGAGCTGGCGAACTTCCGGGTCACCGGACACCTCGAGCCACGCGTCGACGGCGGCGCGGATCGCATCGGCGGGCGACGCAGCTCCGGACGACGCCACGACGGTGGCCATCCGCTGCATCACGTCGTCTTCCACCGCCTCCACCACCGCCCCGAAAAGCGCAGCCTTGTCGGTGAATTGGTGATACATCGCCCCGCGGGTGACGCCGGCTTCCTTGGCGATCTCGGGTGTGCCGACCTCTGCGTAACCGCGTTGACCCCACAGCTTGCGAGCAGCCGAAATCAACGCCGCGCGGGTTGCCGCGGAGCGCTCCTCCTGAGTGCGTCTCTTGACTTCCATCCGACCTGTCGCAGGCATCGCAGTAGCTGGCTTGCACCTAAACGATCGACATTAACGCCGAAACACACCAATGCGAAGCACTTCCACGTCAGGGGCGCCCGTCTACACCCCGCGTTGCGGGCATGACCGGACGATTGATCTAGCACCGGCTGTTGATTTCCGTACAACCTGTTGGTAAGTTACCGGCAGGTTGTACGTAAAGTTAGGAAGTGGGAGTCAGACATGCCGACGATCGACATCAACGCCGGAACAATCCATTACGAGGCAACCGGACCCGAGAACGGACGGCCCGTGGTGTTCGTGCACGGATACATGATGGGCGGTCAGCTGTGGCGGCAAGTCAGCAAGCCTCTCGCCGACCTGGGCCTGCGCTGCATCGCCCCCACTTGGCCACTCGGCGCACACCCCGAGCCGCTGCGCCCCGGCGCTGACCCGACCATTACCGGCGTCGCCGACGTGGTGGCCGACGTGTTGACCGCCCTCGACCTCAACGACGTGGTGCTCGTCGGCAACGACACCGGTGGAGTGGTCACCCAACTGGTGGCAGTGCATCATCCGGAGCGGCTTGGGGCGTTGGTGCTCACGAGTTGCGATGCGTTCGAACACTTTCCGCCGCCGATACTGAAACCGGTGATACTGGCGGCGAAGTCGAAGGCGGTGTTCCGCTCCGCCATCCAGGCAATGCGACTGCCGGTGGCGCGGCGGCGCGCTTACGCCGGCTTGGCCCACCAAGACATCGACGCGCTCACCCGCGTCTGGGTGCAGCCAGCGCTGTCCAATGCCGCGATAGCCGAAAACCTGCGGAGGTTTTCGCTATCGCTGCGCACCGAAGTCACCCTCGGCGTCGCGGCCCGACTGCCGGAGTTCGACAAGCCCACGCTCGTCGCGTGGTCGGCCGACGATGTCTTCTTCGAGCAAGAAGACGGCCGACGACTAGCCGCGACGATTCCCAATGCCCGCTTGGAGGTCATCGCGGGAGCGCGGACCTTTTCGATGGTCGACCAACCCGAACGGTTGGCCGATCTGGTGTCCACCGTCGCGGCGCGCGCCTGACGAGCAGCCCCTTGCTGCTACCCAAGCGTGGTGTGCATCAACATCACGTCGTATGCCGACCACAGTGACAGGTTGAAGTAGACGTCTTTACCTGTCGACCACGGATGCATCATCGGCGCATAGATACCGCCGGGCATCGACCACGATGACACCATCAGGTGCTCGGGGCTCCACGGTCCCTGCGGGGCGGGAGCGGTCCTGGCCACGACGTCGTTGGCGCCGTTGGTGTACATCACCAGATACTGCTTGAGGTAGGTGTTGTACTGGGCGGACATCTCGGCCACCGGGCCGGGGATGACCGGAGTGGCCGCTGACGGCCGGTTCGGCACCCAGGAGTTCGAATCACCGTTCCAATACTCGTATTTCGTCAGATCCGGGATGAACCGCTGAGGCACTCGCGACAGGTGCGCCGAACCACCGCGACCGGACGGGGTGCCGAACGAATACAGATAGCCGTCGTTCGACTTGACGTACGCGCCCATCTGGAAATTCTCGTTGCCCTCGACGTAGGGCACCCGCCCGGTGTCGGGTCCCGCCGCGCGGATGGTCCCGGGATAAACCCCCCAGTTCTGGCCGTTGTCGGTGGACATCGCTATCCCGGAATAGTTCGTCCACCATTCCCCATCACGGCCCCACTGCTTGATGGACATGAAGTTGATGTATTGCGTCTTGCCGACCGAGATGGCAGCGGTCGGAATGATTCCCGTCTCTTCGTTGGCGTATTTGATGCTGTTGATGACTTGCCGGGAGAAGCCGGGCTGCTGCGTCGGAGAGCCGGCATACCGGTTGGAGGGGTCACCGGCGTCCACATGCAGACCGTGCGACAAGTCGTGATCGTTGCTGCGGAACAGCACGTTGTACCGCCATTGGTCACCGTGGACGGCGCAGTAGCCGAAGGTGTCGCCGAAGGCCATGAGCACCTGGTGGTTAGCCGGATCGCCGTTGTCCCACAGGATTCCGAGGTCCGTGCCGGAGATGCCGAAACGCTCCAGTGTCTTGTTCGGGCCGTCCGGTCCGGTCACCCACTCGACCAGCGAGGTGTTCGAGCCGCCGAGCGCGTCACCGGCGTCGGGCGCTCCGGCCGGCGCGGGTGCCGGTGCTGGATTCGGCGGCTGAGCAGCGCCACCGGGCGGAGTCAACTGCTCGGCGGGAGGCTGCTGGCCCGCGGTGGGTGGAGTGGGAGCAGGGGGCCCGGGGTTGGCGCCTGGGACGCGGGCTTGCTGTTGTACCGGCGCGGAGTAGCGCTGGCCCGGTTGCTGTACCCGCTGTAGCGGGCCCCGCCTGGGCCGAGGGGCGCCTTCGTTTGCCCCGCGGGGCCGAGGTCCTCGATTCATCGGGCCAAGCACCTTGCCCCCGGGGTTGGTTACCACCGCATTCGCCGGGGGCGGAACGTTCGCTTCCGGTGCGCTGCACGGCAACGCATGCGCTGTCGGCGCCAAGCCGATCGGAAGGATCAGCCCGATAGCAGCCGTCGCTGCCAGCGATACCGAAACGAAGCGAGGAATCGCCGACATCTCACACCTTCCCTGAAACAGACGTCGCGTTGACGCCCGCAGTTCGTTTCTGTGACGATAGTGATGGCTGAGGTGCTTGTGACCAGTGATTAACGGATAGGTATGCAGCCGTGACCGTGTCGCAACAGGCCTGTCCGAAGCGCTAGTCGGATAGCGTTTCGGCCATGGCAGAAACGACGACGACGCTGCGCGGCCGACGAATCCTGGTCACCGGCGCGGCAACCGGCATCGGCGCGGCAGCCGTTGGGGCGCTCGGCCAAGCGGGAGCGCAGGTGGTTGCCACCTACCACCGCACGCCGCCACCCGACGACCTACCCGCCAGCTGGCTGCAGTGCGACGTGCGTGACGGCGTCGCCGTCACCGCAATGGTTGACGACGCCGCAGCGCACATGGGCGGACTGGACGTGTTGGTCAACGCCGCGGGCCTCTGGCAGCCCGGCATACCGGGTCACATCGATGGCGACGCGATCTCATTCCTGTTGGACACGAACGTCAAAGCCACGATCTTGACCAATCAGGCCGCCCACGCCGTCATGAAGCAGACCGGCGGCAAGATCGTTAACTTCGGCTCATCGGAAGCCGTTGTCGGAAGCCCGATTTCGGCTGTCTACGCCGCCACCAAAGGAGCAGTTCAAGCCTGGACCAGGTCAGCGGCACGCGCCTGGGCTGCCGACCAGGTGACGGTGAACGCACTGGCGCCCGCGGTGCAGACGCCCGGCGCCGACCGATTGCGGGAATTCCTCGGCCCGGACGCCGGCGCGCTGATCGACCAACAGCTCAAAACGATGATTCCCCTGGGCGGCGCGTTGGGAAACCCGGCCCGAGACGTCGGGCCGGTGCTGGTGTTCCTGGCCGGCCCGGGATCCGATTTCATTACCGGCCAACTGATCGCCGTGGACGGCGGCTTGATGATGCTGGGCGCCTGAAGCCACCTGGCCACCACCACAACACGCCAATCGAGCCGGGCCAGAAGAGAGTTGAACCGTCGATACGGGCAGCTCAGCCAGCGACCGAGGCCTCGTATATCGACTGGATCGCCTCGTCCAACGTGGCGTTGAACTGTTCGTCGGACTGATCGACCGAAAGGCCCTCGGTCAACGCACGGCTGAAGCTGGCAACCACTCCGGTGTTCTTCGCCAACAACTCGTTAGCCTCGTCCCGCGAGTAACCACCGGAGAGTGCAAGGACCCGCATCACCTTGGGATGGTCGACGAACGGCCGGTAGTGATTGGCCTCGGTGGGCAAAGTCAGTTTCAGCATCACCTGCTGCCCGTCGGGCACCGTGTCCAGCCGCTTGGCGATTTCGTCGCGCAGGATCTCTTCGGCCTGCCCTTTATCCGAGATGGAGATGGTCACTTCCGGTTCGATGATCGGCACCAAGCCGTGCGACAACACCTGGTGAGCCACGTCGAATTGCTGGGCGACGATGGCGGCAATGCCGTCCTGATTGGCGCCTCCGATGACGGACCGTTCCTTGGTCCCGAATACGCCCTTGGTCACGGCACGCTTCAGCAGATCGTCGAGTCCCGGCATCGGCTTCATCAACTGCACGTCGTCGGACGCCTCAGCCAGCCCCTTGTCGATCTTGAGGATGGGCACCACGCCCTTGGTTTCCCAGAGGTACGTGCTGGACGGCGCGCCCGCAATCTCGCGATCCATGGTCTGCTCGAACAAGATCGCCGCCAGCACCCGGTCACCGGTGAACACTGGGGAAGTGATGATCCGCGAGCGCATCTGATGGATGAGGTCGAACATCTCCTGCTCGGAGGAATAGGCGTCCTCCTCGATGCCGTACAGACGCAACGCCTTGGGCGTCGACCCGCCGCTTTGGTCGAGCGCCGCCACGAATCCCTTGCCCGACGACATCCGGTCCGCTTGCTGCTCGTTCGGCATCTTCTCCACTTCCTTGTGGTCGGCTCGTTGCTCCGTGCCTGATCATATTCGGCCGTATCCGCACTGACGGGCGGCAACCCCTCAGGATTTGGTGTTGTACCCGCGTCGCGGATCGATCAATCGCTGGCCAACTCGCGGTGCTCGATCAGGTCGTGGACGCCGCCCATGCCCAACCGCTCGCGGAACGCTTGCGCGGTGTAACCGACCACCGTCGCGTCGGTGCGAGCACGAGCGGTGGCCGACCGGGGCATATGGAACAGCACCCCCATCTCCCCGAAGTAGTCACCAGGGGTGGCGACCTTGATCAATTCCTCACCGCCGTCGGCCAATTCGCGCACCAGCTCGAATTCGCCGTCGGTCACCACGTAGATCAACTCGCCCATGGTGCTCTGCTCGAACAACACCTCGCCTGCCCTCAACTGGACGGTGTCTGGTGGCCGGTTGGTATCGGCGAAGTCGGGCGTCAGTTCGACCACGCGATCGGCCATCGGCAGCATCCGGCTGTCGTGAGTCGCAACCACCACTACCCGCTCGCCATTGGCTAGTTCGCGGATCAGCCGCACGACCTCCTCGACCTGGATGAAGTCCAGATGCGCCGTCGGTTCGTCGGCCAGGATCAACGGCGGATCCAGTGCAATGGCACGCGCCACCGCCACCCGCTGCTGCTGCCCGCCGCTGAGGTCTCCGGGTCGGTGTTTCATCCGCTCGCCCAGATTGACCCGCTCGAGTAATTCTTCGGCGCGCTTGCGTGCCGCGGGTCGCGACCATCCGGCCGAACGCAACGGCACCATCACGTTCTCCAGCGCGGTGAGGCTGGGCACCAGATTGAACGCTTGGAAGACGATGCCCACCTTGTCGCGCCGGTACTTGGCCAGTGCGGCGCCTTCGAGCGTGGTGATGTCGACGTCCTCGAACTTGATCGCTCCCGACTTCGGCCGCAGAATGCCGCCAAGGCAAGACAGCAGTGTCGTCTTCCCGCACCCACTGGGGCCGAGCAGGATGACCAGCGACCCGGCTTCGACATCGAGGTTCAGCCCGTTGATGGGCCGCAAAGCGTATCCGCCGCTGTAGTACTCGACGACCAAGTTCTGGATACACAGATCGCCCATGGTCAAGGTCCTCCGAACGCGAGCGCAGGATCGACGGCCATGACCCGCCGCAACCCTGCCAGGCTGGCCAGCAGTCCGGTTACGACGGCCACACCCGGCAACGCCGCATACGCGCTGATCGGCACCGCGACAATCATCGGAAACAGCGGTGCCAGCAGCTTGGAAAGGACCATCCCGACCAGCGCGGCAAACAGCGATACGACCAGTGCCTGCAGGGCCAGTCCGGCCATGATGGAACGTGTCGGCGTACCAATCGCCTTGAATACCGCGAAGTCCCGCAGGCGCTCGAGCGCAGAGAGGTACACCACTGATCCCACGATCAACGCTGCCACGATCCACAACAACACGGCCACAATGGAAATCGAATTCACCGCCACCTTCAAAGGACGCAACAAGTCATTGACGGCGCCGGCGCGATCGTAGCTGTGGTAGCCGTCCGGCAGCCGTTGCGCGGTTCCGACGATCCCGATCGAGGTGATCATCGGCTGCCCGTTGTAGGAAACTTGTTGCAGCCCTTGTGTAGTCAAGAAGACGTTGGGGATCTTGGCGAGAGCGGTCGAGTTCGGCACCAGACCCACTATTCGCAGTTCGTGCACTCCTACCTGGATGGTGTCGCCCACGCGGCGCCCCAGCGTGCTGGACACCGCAACCTCATCGGGACGCGACGGCGCCCTGCCCACCGATACCTGTGGCATGCCGGGGCCACGGTCGGGTGCGCCGAAGGCGGTGATGTTTCGGCCCGATGCGCCGTCTTTCATGATGGTCCCGACGCAGGCAAGCGGGGCCGCGGCAACCACGCCGGGCGCAGTGGCCACGCGCGCTAGGTCGGCGTCGACGAACGGCGTGGAGCCAAGGAATGGTCCCGCGGCGCCCGCCTTGACGACGAATGCGTCGACGCCGAGGGAATCAACAGTGTTCTCAGCCTCGACCCGAAAGCCGTTGGCCAGGCCGGTCAGCACGAGGGTCATGCCGAAAATCAGTCCGGTGCTGACAATGGCAATCACCAGGCGACGCTTCCGCCATTGCATGTCGCGCAAAGCCGCGAAGAGCATGCTCAGAACCTACCAATGGCTGCAATCCGCAAGGCGGGTCGTCGGTGCTCGGTCGGCTAGTGCGCTGCGGAGATGGCAGCGACGACCTCGCTTGTGGTCACAATGGCACTGGCGTAATTGGGCATATTGACTTCGAGTGCTGCCGTCATTTCGCGATCCGAATAGCTGGCCACTGCGTCCTTCACCACCACGACCTCATAACCGAGTTCGGCGCCGAACCGCACGGTGGATTCGACACAGGTATGAGCGATCAAGCCCACCACGATGAGTTGATGTATGCCGTGTCGCTTGAGCTGTAAATCGAGGTCGGTATTGGCGAAACCGCTAGAGCACCAGTGCTCGTCGGCGACGATGTCACCCGGCTTCGGCTCGAATTCTGAACGTATTTCCCCGCCCCAGGACCCGTAGGCGAACGTCTGCCGTGACCAGGCTGCTTGCTGAATCGGCGCGATGTACTTCCAAGTTTCGTAATCGCCGGGTCGATAGCGGCGGTGCAGCGCGTAGAACACCCGAATTCCGGCGGACCGCGCAGCTTCGAGCGTTTCCCGCATATGTGGAACGCACCGATTAGCCTCGGCGACGGCTTTGAGACGGTCCCACACTTTGCCGCCCTCGGAGATGAAGTCGTTGTACGGATCGATCACGACAAGACCGGTGTGATCCTTGTCATACTCCATCGTCATACCTCGTTCGGTTGCGCGGATGCGGGTTTGGTGGGCCACACCGCCATTCGATTAATCAGCCGGTCGCGCAGAACTAGCGTATGGAAAAGGACGGCCAGAAGGTGCGCGGTGAAGGCGAGAAACAGCGCGTATCCGAATAGACCGTGGCAAAAGCGGAGCACCCCGTAAACATCGAGGCTGTACGGGGCGATCGTGGGTAGTCGAAAAGGCCCGACCATGGTGATCGGGAGCTTTGCGGCCGAGAGCATCGCCCAACCGGTCAGCGGCTGCACGATCAGCAGCGCGTACAGCAGGTATTCCGACCACGAGGCGATACGGCGTTCGGCGGGGCGCATCGTCGGGGGAAACGGCGGCAGCGTGTGGGTGAGCCGATTGGCCAGCCGGATCCCGGCGAAGATCAGAATCAGCAGTCCCAAGGGCCGATGAATGGACAGCAGGAGCGGGTAATAGCTCAGCGAAGCGACCATAGTGACGCCAATGAACAGTTGCGCAATGACCATCGGTGCCATCAGCCAGTGCAGCACGCGCGACGGGAGAGCGAAACGGGCCGGAACGGTTGCGTCGGTCATGCCGTCACCGCGGTGACGTTGACCGCGCTCGGTGTCTTGGGTTCCTCGGCGCGGCGAGTGAACGAACGCGCGTAGACGGCCGAGCGTGCCGGGGGCAATGGATCGTCAGAAGGCGTCATGCCGTCAGGCAACACCAGCGGATCGAAGTTGATGTCTCGCGCGTTGCCGGGTTCTTCGGTGTGCACAGCGGTGAGGGTGAGGGTGCCGGTGTCGATGGTGCGCCGCGATGCGGGCCAAGGTTTGGTGGCATCGTTGGTCGGGTCACCCGGTTCGCCGATGGTGAGCATCAGCCGCCAGCTCAGTGGCCGTTGGGCCACCGTGCGGATGAGGTCGTCGAAGAGAAAGTCTCTGCCGGGCACCGCCGGCCGAGGGGCGGCGCCGGAACTTTGCGCTATGACTGACCAGCGCACCGCGACGGTGGCGCCGGCACTGTTGGTGAAGTTGAAGGCGTTGAGTCCGTAGTACGTGCTGTCGGCGAATCCCGCACTCGGTGGGGACGACTTGATGATCTTCATTGCCGCCGCGGTCTCTGGGTGGCGCTTGAGGAACGATGCCATGGCCGCCGGGTCGGGTTTCCCGGTGTCCGGCCGCGGTCTGCCGGCCAGCAGCCGTTCGTAGAACCCCTGCGGGGTGCTGTCGGTGAAGACGGGGATGTTGATCATGGCGGTGCGCCACTGCTGGCCGTCGACCTGAAAGGCCAGGCCCAGTCCCCGTACGGTGTCCGGCTTGTCCGGCTGATCCGGCAGACCGCCGCCCAACGAGAAGCGACCGATCACCGGGACCGTTCGCGGCTGGAAGATCGCCGCCCGGCACACGGCGGCGCCGGCGCCGGTGCTGGTGAAAGTGCCTGTCGCGCTGAGGCCTTTCGCGTGATTGCGGCGGAAGCCGTCATGGCGGCCATAGACGGCCTCGAACCTGTCGGCGAATCGCGACGGGGTAAGTGCGTCTGGCCGCAACCAACCGCCGGCGTAGGCGAACCCGCCGACGTCTACCGCGGCAACACCGGCCAGGGCACCCAGTCCCCACAACGCACCCCGGCGGGTCAGCGCGCCGCGCAGCAACCCCGCCGCATCGCGAGAATCCTGCGCACCGTCGGATTGACCGGTCTCCATATCCACCGTCCTTGAGTCAGCGGCGACCAACGCCCACCCGCCACCACGAGGCGGCCCACGAATTCGTTCAAGTCTGTACCGCGGTCCAGGGCAGCGCATCTCGGCCAATTTTGTTAGCTCGTATAGGCAAAACTCGCGGCGCCGACATTGCGAGAAGGTCTCCTTTTGATCACGAAATCGATCTAGACTCCCGCTTGTGACGACGGCGTCCAACCCGTGGGGCGATGAACGAAAAAAGCTGCCGCATCAATTGCAGATGCGAGGGCCGGTCCTGGGACGAAGGCAAGCGCGACGACTGTGCCGCCGCTTCGCTCACGTCGGTGTCGATATCCCGCCCAAACGTTTGCAACACCTGGCGGCCGGTGCGCCGCCGGTGGACGGCGAACTGACGGACGTCAACTTCGCTCTGATCGCCAGTCAGATTGTTCGGGAAAAACGGGCCGCGAAGGTCAAGCGTTTGCGGCGCCGCGGCACAATGTCGTTGTTATTCGCCGGCCTGGTGCTTGTCGTGCTCAATTTCCTTTTCTGCATTGCTTACGTGTTCTTGAATCTCGCCCAACAAACCGCACCGTACTGACCGTCAAACCCGGCGATGTCCGGCAACGATCGACCGCGGCAGGCTGCCCGCGCGTCGGATCAGCGCCGATGAGCATGCGCCTGAGGTTGTGCCGAACGCGTTGCGCCCACTGCGCGATGCGGAGTTGTCCATGAGACAGTTCGAGCAACGGGCGGCGGCGCTGCCGCCCGTCCTGCGGTCCCGTCGAGAACTGGAGGCGCACGGCATCCGCTTTCTGCCCGAAGATGCGCAGGCGGCCGTCCAGTTGCCTATCGCCGATGACGGCACCACCTTCAGCATGGCGCAAGACGTGCGTTGGCTGGACACCGATCATTTCGCGGTGGGGCGGTGGGACGGTTCGCTCGACGTGTTTCGATACACCCCCACCCGTTCCTCGGGTCCGCTTATTCGAACCGCGGTCAGCAGTCCATCCGCCATCGGTGTTCAGATGATCACTCGGTTGTCAGCCAATTCGTTTGTCAGCTCGAATGATTCGCAATCTATGGTGGTCTGGAGTCGATCGGTAGGCCGGGACTGGTCAGAGATCCGACCCGATGGAACATTGCGGTACGACGCGGAATTCGGTGTGGCCACCGGTGGCGACTCGTTCGCCGTCGGTGGACATCATTATCTGGTTGTCGGACACGCATCGGGTTTTCTGACGGTCTGGTCCAGCCCGGCAACCACCACGCCGCTGCGCTTCGTCGTCGCGGTTGATCTGCAGTCGGCGGCTCCGGTAAACCCCTTTGGACTGCAGCACATTCACGATGTTTACCTGGTCTACGCCGAGCACTCGTCCGCGCTCGTCGTGACGGCCTCGGAGAACGGACAACTGTGCTTCGTCCGGATACCGGATGGGAAGATCATGTCCCGCACCGTTTTCAACGATGCGGCGCGACGCGGGATTAACAGCATCGCGGTGCGCGATCGAGACCTACTGGTGGCCAACTGTTCGGTTGGATCGAGCGATTACAACCTGTGGTATTTCCGTATGGATGTTGACGCCGCGAACATCGCATTACGCGACAGAGTCGACTTGAAGGTCAATCCCCATCGGCCGCAGGCATTCAATTTTTGTGTCGTGTGGGCACGAACGGACGACGGACCGTGTTGGTTCTCCTCGACCGAGGAAGGCGCTCTGTGGATGGGCACGGCTGACTCAGCCCAGGGATTGTCGGTGATCGGCTACCAGGAGGCGACCAACCCGCTGGGGTCAGTCTTGGCGTTCCAGCCATGCGGCAGGCTGGTGATGATCGGTTTCAACCTCTATGAATTCGTCACGCTGAACTCGCCGCCTGCCTGACGCCGCCGCCGCGCCGAACTACTCAGCCGACGCGGGTAGAACTACTCAAGTGTCAGCCCTGCCCGGGCAGTGATGCTGTGGGCGTGACAACTCCGCTTCGCTTCCCCAGCCCCGCTGAACTGGCCGCGCGCACCCCGGCCGATCGCGACCGAGCCATCGACGTCATCCGCATCACCGCGCTGATCGGCGTGGTCATCGGCCATACCGTCATGGCCACCAGCGTCATCCGCGACGACGTGCTGATCTGGGACAATCTGCTGACCACCTCAACCACATTCCAAGCCTTGACCTGGATATTCCAGATCATGCCGCTGTTCTTCTTCGCCGGCGCGGCAGCCTGCGTGACGTCCTGGCGCCCGGGCACTTCCTGGGGCAGCTGGTTGATGAACCGATGCACCCGGCTGTTCCGGCCGGTCTTCTACTATCTCGGCTTCTGGGCGGTCGCGCTGACCGCGTTGTATCCGGTACTGCCCGAACACATCTATGAGCCCCTGGCCGGAATCAGTATCCAACTGTTGTGGTTCCTGGGCGCCTACGTTCTGGTGCTGGCCGCCATGCCTGCCCTCTGGCACATCAACACCCCGGGCCGGCTGGCAGCCGGGGTCATCACCGGATACGGCGCGGTGGCGTTGATCGACGCGGTCCGATTGCATTGGTCGGCCGCGGCGCCGCTCGGCTATCTCAACCTCAGTGTGTGGGTGATTCCCGGCATGTTCGGCGTCGCCTATCGGCGCAACCTGCTCACAACCCGCGGCGCGCTGCTCACGGCGCTGACCATGCTGCTGGTCAACGTCGCCCTGTTGCGCTGGGGACCGTACGAGCTGAGCCTGGTGGGCATCGAAGGCCAACGCCTGCCCAACATGACGCCACCTTCGCTGCTCTTGGCGGGCCATGCCGTGCTGTTGAGTGCATTGGCGGTGGCAGCAGCGCCGGCCATCCGCCGGTGGGCACAGCGGCCGCGCGTGTGGTGGCTGACGGCGATCGGCAATTCCGGGGCGATGACCCTCTATCTCTGGCACATGCCCGCGCTGCTGGCCGTGCACGTGGCCTTCGACTATCTCGGCTATCCGCGTTATCCAGGGCAGCCGTACTTCGCGTTGATCAGCTTCGCCCAGCTCTCGATCATGGTGGCCGTGGTCGCCGTGCAATTCCTGACGCTTCGGCCACTGGAGAACAATCCGCTCCCGGGTTGGGATGGCGCGGCCACGATCGCCGACGCCCGGCGCGGCGTCCTGGTGGGCGTGCTGCTCAGCGTGGCCGGAGCGGCCATCCTCGCCGCAGTGAAGTGGGGCCTCAAAGACGACGGGCTGGTCTGCGTCGCCACCATGTTGGCTGCCCTGGTGCTCGCTCGGGGACTGAGCTTCGCCCAGCCGGTTCGGCCGCTGACCCGTGGACTCGAACCGGCATCTCAGGCGACTTGAACCCGCCCCGCCGAGCACAGGTGCATGTTCACCTACCTGCGTGCCTTAAACTAACCGCCAACGGTGTGTCGCTGCGCCTCCACCGAACTGCACACACAGCAGTGAGTCTCGCTACAGGCAGGTGCGTTCGGCAAGGTTGAATAAACAGCCACCGGGTCAAGAGTGGATATCGAAGAAACGCGGTGTCCCCCGAGGGACAGATGTGAGATACGCATGGTCGAAAAATCGGGTAATCCCGTCGATCGAACGGCTTTCGAGGTCGGGAATTACCAGGCGGAGGGGGCGGCCGTACTTGCCGTCTCTGGTGAAGTGGACATGCTCAGCGCGCCGCAGCTTGCCGAGGCCATCAGTAGCGCGCTGGCCACCAAGCCCGCGGCTTTGATCGTTGACCTGTCGAAGGTGGACTTTCTGGCCTCGGCGGGGATGACCGTTCTGGTGGCGGCGCAGTCGGAGGTGGTACCACCCACTCGCTTTGCGGTCGTCGCGGACGGCCCGGCGACCAGTCGGCCGATAAAACTCATGGGAATCGATAGTGTGTTCCCGCTCTACCGCACGCTGGATACCGCGCTCAGCGGTGTCCAGGGCGCGTGATTTTTGACGAAGAAGGACGGCAGGACGCTTTTTCACCAGCCCGCATATGACGTCTCACGTTGATGACCGAACCCGCTTCGTGCGGATGCGAGTTGCCGCAGATGCGCATAGCGCGACGCAAGCCCGGGTTGAGTTCCGCAGCTGGCTTGATCGACACTTCACGCTGGGTCCTGAACGGTTCAGCGACCTGCTGCTGGCGGTAAGTGAAGCGCTGGCCAATGCCGCGGAATTCGCCTACGTCGACTCCGGGCAGCCCGGGACGATGGATTTCAGCGCCGCTTACGACGTCGATTCGGACTCGCTGGCCGTGACGATTGCCGATCGCGGCCGGTGGCGTCCGAGCGTTCCGGAGCGGACCCCCGACCGGCGGTTTCAGATTCGGGGACGCGGCATCCCGCTCATGCAAGCACTTGCTGACGAGGCGGTCATCGACCGCACACCTGACGGAACACATGTCACATTGCGGTGGACGTATCTCACGCGGCAAAGTCCGACCGTCTGACCTGACTTCTGCCCGTCGCACTCCTTCAGAATTTTCGCTCCTGGGCGTAGCGTAATCACCGTTCAGTCCAGGTTCGCCGCCCCGCCGCGCCCCGGAAACGCCGGTCAGCTCGCAGCGGGCGACCAAGAAGCGACGGAGAAAACTCGTGTTCGATCTGAAGATCACCGGAGGCACCGTCGTCGACGGCACCGGCGCGCCGCGTTACCGCGCTGACATCGGCGTCAAGGACGGCAAGATCGTCGATGTCGTACGCCGGGGAGCCAACGAGACGGGCCCGGGTGGATTGGAAACGGCAGCGGCCGCCGAAACCATCGATGCGACCGATCAGATAGTCGCCCCCGGTTTTGTTGACATCCACACCCACTACGACGGACAAGTGAGTTGGGACAGCCTGCTTGAGCCGTCCAGTGGTCACGGGGTGACGACGGTGATCACCGGCAACTGCGGAGTGGGTTTCGCGCCGGTGCGTCCGGGCCGTGAGGAATGGCTGATCAAGTTGATGGAAGGGGTCGAGGACATCCCCGGCACTGCCCTCACCGAAGGCATCACCTGGGGCTGGGAGACCTACCCCCAATATCTGGACATGATCGGCAAGCAGAACTTCGCCATCGACGTGGGCAGTCAGATCGCCCATGGCGCCGTGCGCGCCTACGCGATGGGTGAGCGCGGCGCCCGCAACGAACCCGCCACCGTCGAGGACATCGCGGCCATGAGCCGCTTGGTCACCGAGGCGATAGAAGCAGGTGCGCTCGGGTTCTCGACGTCGCGGACGATTGCCCATCGCGCCATGGACGGCGAACCGGTGCCCGGAACGTTCGCCGCCGAAGAAGAACTGTTCGGTCTAGGCCGCGCGATGGCCGCCGGCGGGCAGGCGGTGTTCGAGTTGGCTCCGCAAGGCGCCGCCGGTGAGGACATCGTCGGCCCGAAGAAGGAACTGGATTGGATGCGGCGGCTGGGCCGCGAGATTGACCGACCGCTCTCGTTCGCGCTCATTCAAGTCGATGCCGACCCGAACCTGTGGCGCGAGCAGTTGGACGTCTCCGCCGCTGCCCATGAGTCAGGCAGTCGCTTGCACCCGCAGATCGCGGCGCGGCCGTTCGGCATGATGATCGGCTTCCAAGGACATCACGCCTTCACCCACCGGCCGACCTACTGCAAACTCAAGGCCGAGTGCAGCCGGGAAGAATTGGCCCAGCGCTTGGCCGAGCAGGCGGTGAAGGCGGCGATCCTGTCGGAGGAGGATCTACCCATCGACCCGTCGATTCTCTTCGACGGCATGGGCGTGTTCGTCCAGCATTCCCTGGAGCGGCTTTACGCGTTGGGCGATCCGCCGGACTACGAACCCACCCCGGATCGCACGGTCGCCGCGATCGCCCGAGCGCGCGGCGAGGATCCGCTGGCCACGCTGTATGACCTGATGCTCGAGTCGAATACCAGCGCCATGCTGATGCTGCCGTTGTACAACTACGCCGACGGCAACCACGACGCGATACGGGAGATGATGCTGCATCCGGCCGGAGTGCTGGGTCTGTCAGACGGCGGCGCGCACTGCGGAATGATCTGCGACGCCTCGTATCCCACGTTTCTGCTGACCCACTGGGCGCGCGATCGCCGACGTGGCGAGCAGTTCTCGCTCGAATACGTCATCCGCAAACAAGCCCGCGACACCGCCCACCTGTTCGGTCTCACCGATCGCGGCACCATCGAAGTCGGTAAGAAGGCTGATCTCAACGTCATTGACATGGCCGCTCTCACCTTGCATCCGGCTGCGATGGCCTACGACCTGCCCGCAGGCGGTCGACGGATCCTGCAAGGCGCCACCGGTTATCGGGCCACCGTGGTCAGTGGGACGGTGACTCGGCGCAACGACGTCGATACTGGGGCGCGGCCCGGCCGCTTGGTCCGCGGCGCGCGTTAAGAGCCGGCCATGGATCTGGCTGTTGGGAATCCGATCCGTCCGCGAGACGAGGACGCGATCGGTACTCCGCCCCCTTCCCCGACGCTGGTACCGGCCGCACGCTACTACTCAACGGAATTCGCCCGCCTCGAAGTTGAGCGGATGTGGCCGAGGGTGTGGCAGCTGGCCTGCATGGTCGACCACGTCGCCGAGCCGGGTGACTATTTCGAATACCGTTGTGGTCCATACAACGTGCTGATCGTCCGAAGCGACGACGGAGTCTTGCGCGCCTTCCAGAACGCCTGTCGCCATCGCGGCAATTCGTTGTGCGTCGGGTCGGGCTCGGGACTTCGAGAACTCAAATGCGGCTACCACGGGTGGACGTGGGACCTGATTGGAGACCTGAAACGCGTACCCCATCGCAAAGGCTTTGGGGCGCTGCGCATGTCGGACTTCCCGCTGTTGTCAGCCCGCGTCGACGTGTGGGCGGGCATGGTCTTCGTCAATCTCGACCGGGACGCGATGTCACTGACCGAATACCTGGAGGCGATACCCGGGGACATCGCCTGGTGCCATCTGGAGGATTTCCGCTGCTACGCCACGTTGACGGTCGACGTGGCGGCGAACTGGAAGACGATCGCCGACGGCTACAGCGAGACGTACCACGTCCAGACGCTGCACCCTGAACTACTGCGCTGCGTCGACGATGTCCATTCACCGCAACGTATCTGGGGCCACGCCGGCAAATCCGATCAGCCCTATGGCGTGCCCAGCCCCCGTTTCGACGGTGCGCTGACCGACGAAGAGGTCTGGGACGCATACGTTTACACCCAAGGCGCGTTAATGGGCGCCGCGCCGGGGACGCCGTTTCCCGCCGAGCGGCAGCCCGGCCAGACAGTCCCTGACCTGATCGCCGACCACACCAGGGCGTTCGCGGCCAGCCGCGGGGTCGACCTCAGCTGGGCCGACACCGACCGCATCACCCGACTGCACCAGTACAACGTCTTTCCCAACATGACGCTTCTGGCCAACGCCGACCACTTGACCATCATGTGCTCACGGCCGGGACCCGATCCCGATCATGGTGAGCTGGTGATGTTCTTGATGACGCGCATGCCACCGGGCGCGCCGCACAACAAACCAACGGACGTGCGCATGGCCGCCGCCGATGCCGAGCCCGGCGTGGTGCTCACCCAGGACTTGCAGATCCTGCCAGGATTACAGCGTGGCCTGCACCAACCCGGCTTTTCGCATCTGGTGTTATCCAGCGAGGAGCGGCGCGTGATCAACCTGCATCGCAACCTGGAGCGCTACCTCGACCTGCCCGAATCCCAACGGATGACCGGCGGCCGCGCGTGCGCCCAACAGTGACGTCGTACCGGTGAGCAGCGCGGTGCGCTACGCCGGTCGCAGCGACATCGGTCTTTATCGATCCTCCAACCAAGACCGCTGGGGCGCCGACCCAGAGCAAGCCCTGTTCATCGTCGCCGACGGGGTGGCCTGCAGCACCGATGGTGCGCTGGCCGCTCACCTGGCCGTCGAACTGCTGCCCAGCTATGTAGCACGCCACCTCAAGCCAGCCGATTTGGACGGCTCCGACGCGCATGAGTCGCTGGGTCGTGCCGTCGCGGAATTCTCCGATCACTTTCGGGACTACAGCGCGACCGACGAACGCGCGGTCGGCGCCACCACCACGGTGGTGGCGGTCGTCATTTCCGGTAGCCGCGCCTTGGTCGCCCACCTCGGGGACAGCCGCGCCTACCTGTTCCGCGAACGTCAACTGCAGCGCCTCACGCGAGACCACACGGTGCTGCAAGACCTGATCGACGCCAACGCGGTCAACCCGGAAGAAGCCAATCAGCACCCGGCCCGCAACACGTTGAGCCGCCATGTAGCGATGTACCCACGCGCATTGCCGGACGCCACCACTGTCGCACTGGAAACCGGCGATCGGATCTTGTTGTGCAGCGACGGCCTCTCCGGACCGGTCGATGAAACACATATGGCGCAGATATTGGCCACCCACGCCACCGCTGAGGACGCCTGCGCGGCGCTGATCGACGCGGCGAATCAAGCCGGTGGGCCGGACAACATCACGGCCGTCATCGTCGACATCGCGGACGACGATACGTAGTCAGCCTTACCAAATAAGCCCGCTCGACCTGCGTGTGAACCAAACTAGAACCTGTTACAGTCGGCCGCGCGGGCAACGATTGGGGTAACGCATGGCAGCTGACGAGACGGCCACCTTCGCCACCTCCGCCGACGTGGTTGTGGTGGGTTTCGGGGCCGCTGGCGCGTGCGCGGCCATCACGGCCCGCGAACACGGCGCGGACGTCATTGCTATTGACCGAGCCAACGGTGGCGGTGCAACCACCCTTTCCGGTGGGATCATCTACGCCGGTGCCGGCACGACGATCCAAAAACAAGCCGGCGTCAACGACACAGTTGAGCAGATGCTGACGTATCTGCGCCTCGAGGTGGGCGACGCGGTCAGCCCCCAAACACTCGAGTCGTTCGTGCGCAACAGCCCAGAAATGATCACATGGCTACGCCACCACGGCGTGCCGTTCGATGCCACGCTGTGTCCCTACAAGACGTCGTTCCCTAACAATCGGTACTACCTGTATCACTCGGGCAGTGAGAACGCCGGCGCGTTCCGCGAGCACACCCCGCCGGTCCAGCGCGGCCACCGGGTAAAGGGCAAGGGCACCTCCGGCAAGCAGCTGTACGCGCCGCTGGCCAAAGCTGCACTGGCGCAAGGCGTTCGACTGCACCCGCACACCACCGCGACCAAGCTCATTCAAGATTCGACCGGTCGAGTAACCGGAATCGAAGCACTGACAATGCATTACGCACCGCCGCGCATCCGCCGCCGATACGCCGGTATGGCGCAGTTGTCGGCCAAACCGGGTATCTATTACCCTCCGCTGCGCCGTGCGATGGAGCGACGTCTCAGAGAGCTGGAACGGCGCTATGCCCGACCGGTGCGGATCGAGGCCCGGCGCGCGGTCATCCTCTGCGCGGGGGGCTTCATCGCCAACCGGGAGTGGATCCACCGGTACGCGCCGCAGTACCTGAACGGACTGCAGCTGGGAACCAGCGGTGACGACGGAAGCGGAATCAAGCTCGCCCTAAGCGTCGGTGCGGTGGCAGACCGGATGGATAACGTCTCGGCCTGGCGGTTCATCAGTCCCCCCAGCGCGTTCATCGGCGCGATCATCGTCGACCAACAGGGGCGCCGCATCATCGACGAAACTCGGTACGGCGCGGCCGTCGGCCAAGCCATGGTCCGCCAGCACGACGGCAAGGGATGGATCCTCGCCGATGCCGCGCTGATGAAAGCGGCGCGGCGACAGCTGGTCAGGCAACCGTTGTGGTTTCAGCGTGCCCAGTCGGCCGCGCTGATGGCGGCCGACTCGGTGCGCGCGTCGTCGTTGGCCGACGTCGCGCGGGCCGCCGGCGTGGACCCCGACGGTCTACTGGCGACGGTGGCAGCGCACAACGAGGCCTTTGACTCCGGAAATCCAGACCCCGCCGGGAAGCCCAAGGAGTTCGTGTGCCGCATCAGCCGGCCGCCCTACACCTTGCTCAACATTTCGGTACGACCCAGCTTGATCAACCCCACGCCCATGCTCACCCTGGGCGGCATCCGAGTCGACGAAGGCACCGGGGCGGTTCTCGACCAGGCGGCAAATCCGATTCCGGGATTGTTCAGCGCCGGGCGAACGGCGCTGGGCGTGTGCTCCAATTCCTACGTGAGCGGGCTGTCCCTGGCCGACTGCGTGTTCTCGGGGCGCCGCGCCGGAAGGTGCGCGGCCACATCGAGACCGGCACATCAGATCGCCGGCTAACCACCGCCTGCGATTGCGGTAGCGCTTCGACATCTGCCACGCTCAGGTGGGTTGCCAACCCTGCCGAACGCCAGAAGGGAACATGAGCGATCTCGCCAGCCGCATGAACCCCGAAGTCCGCGTTCTGGAATCCGAGAGCGACCTGGTCGCCGCGGCGAACGTCTTCCGCGCCGCCATGATCGGCCTTCCGCCGGTGTCCAAACTGAGCCCCGGCCAGATCACCACCTTGCTGGAACCGGGACGGACCATCGGCGCCTTCGTCGACGGGCAGCTCGTCGGCACCGCGGATGCGACCAGCGGAGGACTGACCCTACCCGGCGGGGCGATCGTGGGCCACGCGGGCGTGACGCACATCGGCGTGTTACCGCCGTTCACCCGGCGCGGGATCGCGACCGCGTTGGTCCGCCACCAGTTGCACGACATCGCCGCGCGCGGGGAAGTGGTCGCGACGCTGCGCGCCTCCGAGGCGACGATCTATGAACGCTACGGCTACGGGGTGGCCAGTTCCTCGCAGAGCGTGGAGGTACAGACCGCACGAGCCACCCTGCGGTCCGGCGCTGCTACGGGCGGGCGGGTGCGTCTGCTCGACGCGACCGAGGCCTGGGACGTGCTGCCCCGCATTTACGCCGAACATCGACCGGCACGACCGGGAACCATTGACCGCCCGGGTGTTTGGTGGCAGAGCCGGTGCCTGCGCAGCGAATCATCCCCCGAGCCGTCTTACTTTGCGGTGCACGGCGAACCGGGGTCGGAGTCGGGATTCGCGCGTTACCGGCCCATCGACACCGACCGATGGTTCATCAGCGAACAGCGCACCATCGTGGTCGAGGACTTCTTCGCCCCTTCCGCTGCGGCGTATCTAGGCCTCATGCGCTTTCTGTTCGGCTTGGATCTCATTGACCGCGTGGTGTTTTGGTCGCTACCTATCGACGACCCGTTACCTTGGCTGCTTGCTGACCGGCGGGCCGCGCGGGTGACCGCGGTGCACGATGAAACATGGTTGCGGGTCATCGACGCCCACCATGCGCTCACCAAGCGCCGGTATACCGGTGACGGCACCGTTACCATTGCCATCGATGATCCGGTGCTGCAACACAATTCGGCCAGATTCACCATTACCGGCGCAGGCGCCGAACCGACCGATCGGCCCGCTGACCTCAAAGTCGGAGCGGCCGGACTTGCGGCTGTCCTGCTCGGCGGTGCGACCTGGCGTGGTGTTGCCTTCGCCGGGCTGGCTGAGCCGGCGGAATCGGACGCAGTTGCCACGGCCGATCGGCTGTTCGCCGTAACCGATGTTCCGCATGCAGGATTCTACTTCTAACGCGGGAACAGCATGATCATCATCATCGGGGCCGGAATCTGCGGGCTGGCAACCGCTTACGAAGTGTTGCGGCGTGGACAGCGAGCGGTCGTTGTCGAACGCGGTGCGCCGTTCGCCGAACAATCCATCGGACTGGCTCGGATATTCCGCATCGCCCACCAGCGGCCGGAGTTGTGCGATCTGGCCAAGCAGGCCCGCGCGGGCTGGCAGCGCTGGGAGGCCGAATTGGGAGTGGGGCGACTGCTGGGCTCGGAAGGCTTCATCGCCGCCGGCGCCCGCGAGGACACGGCTGCGGCAATGGCGGCGGCCGACGCCGCGTTCTCCCACCTCGACCGGGCCGACATCCGGTCCCGAATACCGTTTCTTGCCGCGCCGTGGGAGACCGGACTCTTCGATCCCCTGGGGGGCAGTCTGCGCATCCGCCGTGCGTTGAGCGCCCTGGCGCGCCGCGCCGACATTCATCGGGCGGAGGCGGTGACAGTGGCCGACGACGGCTCGGTCACCTTCGCCGACGGAACCATGTTGACCGGCGAGCGCGTGCTCATTTGTGCCGGCGTGCAGACCGAAGCACTTTTCGGTCCGCTCGACGTCGAATTCGGTCCCCACACGCGCTTCACCTACGAGGGCACCGACGCCACCGGCGCCGCATGCCTGTCGGCACCCGAGGGATACGGCTTACCTTTGGGCAGCACCGGCCGCTGGGCTTTTGGTCAGGAGGAACCGGACCCCGACGCGGTACGCGCGCTGTTTCCTACCCTGTCGCCGGTGGACCAAGTCGACTGCGTCACCGTGCGCGCGCCATGGCTGGACACCGGCGGTGACGGTTGGACAGTCGCCCGGCGGGGGCGGGTCGTCGCCTTCGTCGGCAGCAACTTAATGAAATTCGGGCCGCTGCTCGGCGCCCTGTTGGCCAGGTCGGTGTTGGAGAACGAGCCGCCCGGCGAGTTATTGCTGGGCTGAACGCGGTCCCGCCGCGCCGGCGAGTCGAGTGATAAAGGCAACAACCGTCTAGCGGCCCGGTGCAGTGAGTGAGTACTCTCTCACCATGCAATCGTCGGGCCGTGACCGGTTGTTGGCCGCAGCGCTCAAGCTGTTCGCCGACAAGGGATACGGAGCGACGTCGGTGGCTGACATCCAGCGCGCGTCGGGCCTCGCGCCGGGTTCCGGAGCGCTGTACAAGCACTTCGCGTCCAAGAGAGACCTGCTGGAAGCCGCCGTTGCGCACCGGATGAACAGCATCGTCGACGCACGCGAGCAGTACGACGCCGAACAGCCAGCCAGCGTCGAAGACGCGGTGCGCAACGGCGGCTTCCAGCAGGTCTCTCTTGGACGCGAAGTGCTTGTACAGCGCTCCGGAACCCGGCGCGAG
>NZ_LZLE01000168.1 GCF_001673155.1 Mycobacterium sp. 1423905.2
GACGTCGCACGGACGGCAGGCATCAGCCGGCAGACCATCTACAACGAGTTCGGCTCCCGGCAGGGCCTGGCGCAGGGATACGCCCTGCGCCTGGCCGACCGCCTGGTAGACACCGTGCACGCAGCTCTGGAAGCCAACGTCGGCGACATCTATCAGTCGTTCCTACAGGGGTTCCGGTCGTTTTTCGCCGAGACGGCGGCCGACCCGCTGGTGATCTCGCTGCTCACCGGCGTCGCCAAGCCAGACCTGCTGCAGCTGATCACCACCGACAGCGCGCCGATCATCACCCGTGCCTCGACCCGGCTGGCCACCGCGTTCACCCAGACCTGGGTGGCGACCAGCGACGACGACGCCAACGTGCTGTCGCGTGCCATCGTGCGGCTGTGCCTGAGCTACGTGTCCATGCCGCCGGAAGCCGACCACGACGTGGCGGCGGACCTGGCGCGGCTGATGACGCCGTTCGCCGAGCGTCACGGGGTCAACATCGTTTCCTGACGGTCCCGTGCCGAGGGCGCCGGGGGCCGACGACTACAGTGGCGCAAGAGCATAACGAAGCTATGTAGTCTGCTCGGCCCCCCGTAAGTTTTCTCAGTAAGGACCAAACACGTAATGACGACGACGGATAACGCGCTCACCCCGGATGTTCGTAACGGCATCGACTTCAAGATCGCCGATCTGTCGCTAGCGGATTTCGGTCGTAAAGAGCTCCGGATCGCCGAGCACGAGATGCCCGGCCTGATGTCGCTGCGCCGGGAGTACGCCGAGGTGCAACCGCTCAAGGGCGCGCGCATCTCCGGGTCGCTGCACATGACCGTGCAGACCGCGGTGCTGATCGAAACGCTGGTTTCCCTGGGCGCCGAGGTGCGCTGGGCGTCCTGCAACATCTTTTCCACCCAGGACCACGCGGCGGCGGCGGTTGTCGTCGGCCCGCACGGCACGCCCGAGGAGCCCAAGGGCGTCCCGGTGTTCGCCTGGAAGGGCGAGACGCTGGAGGAGTACTGGTGGGCCGCCGAGCAGATGCTGACCTGGCCCGACCCGGACAAGCCGGCCAACATGATCCTCGACGACGGCGGCGACGCCACCATGCTGGTGCTGCGCGGCATGCAGTACGAGAAGGCCGGTGTGGTGCCGTCGGCCGAAGAAGACGACCCGGCGGAGTGGAAGGTCTTCCTCAACCTGCTGCGCAGTCGCTTCGAGACCGACAAGGGCAAGTGGACCAAGATCGCCGAATCGGTCAAGGGCGTCACCGAGGAGACCACCACCGGTGTGCTGCGGCTCTACCAGTTCGCCGCGGCCGGGGATCTGGCCTTCCCGGCGATCAACGTCAACGACTCGGTGACCAAGTCCAAGTTCGACAACAAGTACGGCACCCGGCACTCGCTGATCGACGGCATCAACCGCGGCACCGACGCGCTGATCGGCGGCAAGAACGTGCTGATCTGCGGCTACGGCGACGTGGGTAAGGGCTGCGCCGAGGCGGCCAAGGGCCAGGGCGCGCGGGTCAGCGTCACTGAGATCGACCCGATCAACGCGCTGCAGGCGCTGATGGAGGGCTTCGACGTGGTGACCGTCGAAGACGCCATCGGCAACGCCGACATCGTCGTGACCGCCACCGGCAACAAGGACATCATCTCGCTGGACCACATGAAGGCGATGAAGGACCACGCCATCCTGGGCAACATCGGCCACTTCGACAACGAGATCGACATCGCCGCCCTGGAGCGCTCCGGCGCGACGCGGACCAACATCAAGCCGCAGGTCGACCTGTGGACCTTCGGTGACACCGGCCGGTCCATCATCGTGCTGTCCGAGGGCCGGCTGCTCAACCTGGGCAACGCCACCGGCCACCCGTCGTTCGTGATGAGCAACAGCTTCGCCAACCAGACCATCGCGCAGATCGAGCTGTGGACCAAGAACGACGAGTACGACAATGAGGTGTACCGGCTGCCCAAGCACCTGGACGAGAAGGTGGCCCGCATCCACGTCGAGGCGCTCGGCGGTCAGCTGACCAAGCTGACCAAGGAGCAGGCCGAGTACCTCGGTGTCGACGTCGAGGGCCCCTACAAGCCGGACCACTATCGCTACTGACCTGATCTCGACCTGATCTTCAACCGCGAGCAGACGCGAACTCGCACTCTCCGAGCACTTTTCGTGCGACTTCGCGTCTGCTCGCGCTGTCACCGATAGGCTCGCGCCGTGCTGATCGCGATCGAAGGCGTGGACGGCTCCGGCAAGCGCACCCTGACCGACGGCCTGAGCCAAGCCTTCGCGGCGTCCGGCATGACGGTGGCGACGTTGGCGTTTCCGCGCTACGGCCAGTCGGTGACCGCCGACATCGCCGCCGAAGCGCTGCACGGCGAGCACGGCGATCTGTCCTCGTCGGTCTATGCGATGGCCATGCTGTTCGCCTTGGACCGCGCCGCGGCCATCGGGCAGATCGACGGTCTCACCCGTGACCACGATGTGGTGATCCTGGATCGCTACGTCGCCTCCAACGCGGCCTACAGTGCCGCGCGTCTGCATGAAGACGCCGCCGGAGCGGCCGTCGCCTGGGTGCAGCGTCTGGAATATCAGCGCTTGGGGGTGCCCGCGCCGGACTGGCAGGTGCTGCTCGCGGTGTCCACCGAACTGGCCGGGCAGCGCGCCCGCAACCGCGCCGACGCCGACCCCGGCCGCGCCCGCGACAGCTATGAGCGCGACGACGGACTGCAGCACCGCACCGGCGCGGTGTACCGCCAACTGGCCGCCCAAGGGTGGGGTGGACGCTGGCTGGTCGTCGACGCAGCGGTCGATCCAAGCGCACTGGCCGCCACTTTGACGGCCCCAGAACGGCCATTTTGACGGTTTTTGCCGTTACCGAGGAAGAAACGCCCGTGTGGTGCGCCAGTTTTGTCCCGAATCGGTGACACCATGGAGGCCATGAGGCAAAGGATTCTGGTCGTCGACGACGACGCTTCGCTCGCCGAGATGCTCACCATCGTGCTGCGCGGGGAGGGTTTCGACACCGCGGTCATCGGCGACGGCACTCAGGCCCTGACGGCGGTGCGTGAGCTGCGCCCCGATCTGGTGTTGTTGGACCTGATGCTGCCCGGCATGAACGGCATCGACGTGTGCCGCGTGCTGCGCGCCGATTCGGGTGTGCCGATCGTCATGCTGACGGCCAAGACCGACACCGTCGACGTGGTGCTGGGCCTAGAGTCGGGCGCGGACGACTACATCATGAAGCCGTTCAAGCCCAAGGAGCTGGTGGCCCGGGTGCGGGCCCGGCTGCGCCGCAACGACGACGAGCCCGCCGAGATGCTCTCGATCGCCGATGTCGACATCGACGTGCCGGCGCACAAGGTCACTCGCAACGGTGAGCAGATCTCGCTGACCCCGCTGGAGTTCGACCTGTTGGTCGCGTTGGCGCGCAAACCGCGGCAGGTGTTTACTCGTGATGTGCTGCTCGAACAGGTATGGGGATACCGGCACCCGGCGGATACCCGCCTGGTGAATGTGCACGTCCAGCGTCTGCGGGCCAAGGTCGAGAAGGACCCGGAAAACCCGACTGTGGTGTTGACCGTTCGAGGAGTGGGATACAAGGCCGGACCTCCGTGACCCTCGCCTTTACTGGTGAGCGCCGCGATGGGGCAGAGCGGCGGGCGTGATGTGGGGCTCGCGGAGACGGATTAGAGGTCACCGCTGGGGGCGTACCGGCCCCATGACACGCGGCTTGAGTGCGGTTAGTCGGGCAGTCTCGATCGCCTGGCGCCGGTCTCTGCAATTGCGCGTGGTGGCGTTGACGCTCGGACTGTCGCTGGCCGTCATCCTGGCATTGGGCTTTGTGCTGACCAGTCAGGTCACCAACCGGGTCCTCGACATCAAGGTGCGGGCCGCGACCGACCAGATCGAACGGGCGCGCAGCACCGTCAGCGGCATCGTCAACGGCGAGGAAACGCGCTCGCTGGACAGCAGCCTGCAGCTGGCGCGCAACACGCTGACCTCCAAAACCGACCCGGCCTCGGGCGCCGGGTTGGCCGGCACCTTTGAAGCGGTGCTGGTGGTGCCGGGCGACGGCCCGCGCGCCGCCTCCACCGCCGGTCCCGTCGACCAGGTGCCGAATTCGCTGCGCGGCTTCGTCAAGGCCGGCCAGGCCGCCTATCAATACGCGACGGTGCACACCGACGGCTTCTCCGGACCGGCGCTGATCGTGGGATCGCCGACGTCCTCGCGGGTGGCGAACCTGGAGCTGTACCTGATCTTCCCGCTGGCCAACGAGCAGGCCACCATCACGCTGGTGCGCGGCACCATGGCCACCGGCGGCCTGGTGCTGCTGGTCCTGCTGGCCGGCATCGCGCTGCTGGTGTCCCGCCAGGTGGTGGTGCCGGTGCGGTCGGCGTCGCGCATCGCCGAGCGGTTCGCCGACGGGCATCTGTCCGAACGCATGCCGGTGCGCGGTGAGGACGACATGGCCAGGCTGGCCGTGTCATTCAACGACATGGCCGAAAGCCTGTCCCGGCAGATCACCCAGCTCGAAGAGTTCGGCAACCTGCAGCGCCGCTTCACTTCCGACGTCAGCCACGAATTGCGCACGCCGCTGACCACGGTGCGGATGGCCGCCGACCTGATCTATGACCACAGCGCCGACCTGGACCCGTCACTGCGCCGCTCCACCGAGCTGATGGTCAACGAGCTCGACCGGTTCGAGACCCTGCTCAACGACCTGCTGGAGATCTCCCGGCACGACGCCGGCGTGGCGGAGCTGTCCGTGGAGGCGGTCGACCTGCGCACCACGGTGAACAGCGCGCTGGTCAACGTCGGCCACCTCGCCGAGGAAGCCGGCATCGAGTTGCGGGTGGACATGCCCGCCGAGGAGGTCATCGCCGAGGTCGACGCGCGCCGCGTCGAACGCATCCTGCGCAACCTGATCGCCAACGCGATCGACCACGCCGAGCACAAGCCGGTGCGCATCCGGATGGGCGCCGACGAAGACACCGTCGCGGTCACCGTGCGCGACTACGGCGTCGGATTGCGACCCGGCGAGGAGAAGCTGGTGTTCAGCCGGTTCTGGCGCTCGGACCCCTCGCGGGTGCGGCGCTCCGGCGGAACCGGCCTCGGGCTGGCCATCAGCATCGAGGACGCCCGGCTGCACCAAGGCCGGCTGGAGGCGTGGGGTGAACCCGGCAACGGCGCCTGCTTCCGCCTCACGCTGCCACTGGTGCGCGGCCACAAGGTGACCACCAGCCCGCTGCCCATGAAACCCATTCCGCAACCCAACGGTCAGCCGGCCGCCGCGCCGACCGCGCCCGAGCCCAAAGCGCGTCCCCGCGAGCACGCCGAACGGAGCGGCTGATGCGCCGCCTGCTGGCCCTGCTGATGGCTGCGTTGCTGCTCGGCGGCTGCGCGAGTGTGCCCAGTTCGTCGGCTCCGCAAGCCATCGGCACTGTGGAACGACCCGCGCCGTCGAACCTGCCCAAGCCAACCCCCGGCATGGACCCCGACGTGCTGTTGCGCGAGTTCCTCAAAGCCACCGCCGACCCGGCCAACCGGCACCTGGCGGCGCGCCAGTTCCTCACCCAATCGGCGTCCAATTCCTGGGACGACGCCGGTAGCGCGCTGCTGATCGACCACGTCGTCTTCGTGGAAACCCGCGGCGCCGAACGTGTTTCGGCCACCATGCGCGCCGACATCCTGGGCTCGCTGTCGGACATGGGTGTCTTCGAAACGGCCGAAGGGCAGTTGCCGGATCCGGGGCCGATCGAGTTGGTGAAAACCTCCGGCGGGTGGCGCATCGACCGGTTGCCCAACGGAGTGTTCCTGGACTGGCAGCAGTTCCAGGCCACCTACAAGCGCAACACGTTGTACTTCGCCGACCCCACCGGCAAGACGGTGGTGCCCGACCCGCGCTATGTCGCGGTCTCCGATCAGGATCAGCTGGCCACCGAACTGGTCTCCAAGCTGCTGGCCGGAACCCGCCCCGAAATGGCGCACAGCGTGCGCAATCTGCTGTCCCCGCCGCTGCGGCTGCGCGGACCGGTGACCCGCGCCGACGGCGGCAAGAGCGGCGTGGGGAGGGGGTACGGCGGCGCGCGTGTCGACTTGGAGAAGCTGGCCACCACCGATCCGCACAGCCGGACATTGCTTGCCGCGCAGATCATTTGGACGCTGGCCCGAGCGGACATCCGCGGTCCGTATGTGATCAATGCCGACGGCGCCCCCTTGGACGACCGATTTGTGCAGGGCTGGAACACCTCTGACGTGGCTGCCACCGACCCCGGTGTCGCCGACGGCGCCGGCGCGGGACTGCACGCGTTGGTCAGTGGGTCGCTGGTCAAGCTGGACGGGCAGCGGGTGACCACGGTGCCGGGCGCGTTCGGCCGGATGGGGGATCAAACCGGGGCGGCGCTGTCGCGCAGCGGCCGGCAGGTGGCCTCGGTGGTCACCCTGCGCCGCGGCGCGCCGGACATGGCCGCGTCCCTGTGGATCGGTGATTTGGGCGGCGAGGCGGTGCAGTCCGCAGACGGGCACAACCTGTCGCGGCCCAGCTGGTCGTTGGACGACGCGGTCTGGGTGGTGGTCGACACCAACAACGTGCTGCGCGCCATTCAGGAGCCGGCGTCGGGTCAGCCGGCGCGAATCCCGGTGGACTCCAATGCAATCGCCAGCCGCTTCCCCGGTCCCATCACCGACCTGCAGCTCTCCCGCGACGGCACGAGGGCCGCCATGGTGATCGACGGGGAAGTGATCCTGGCCAGCGTCGAGCAGACTCAGGCGGGCCAGTTCGCGCTGACTTATCCGCGGCGGCTGGGCTTTGGGTTGGGCAACTCGGTGGTGTCGTTGTACTGGCGCACCGGCGACGACATCGTCGTCACCCGCAACGACGCCACCCACCCCGTGTCGTATGTGAACCTCGACGGCGTCAACTCCGATGCGCCCGCCCGCGGCCTGCAGATCCCGTTGTTCGCGATTGCGGCCAACCCGTCCACGGTGTACGTCTCCGCGCCCCAAGGGGTGCTGCAGTACTCCGCATCGGCCGCGGAGAACTCGCAGGGGTGGTCGGAGGTGGCCGGCCTGTTGATCGCGGGAGCGGCACCGGTCTTGCCGGGGTGAACTCAAACCTCCCGCTGACCAAGCGGGCTCGGCAGCATATTTGGGTTGTTGTTGAAAATGTTGTCGGGGTCGTACTTTGCCTTGATGACGGCCAGGCGCTCGTACTTGCCGTTCCGATAGACCTCTCGGACGCGGTTGCCGTCATCGACGGCCATAAAATTCGAGTACAGGCCGGCGGTCGATCATGTAGTTCCAGATGCGGCGCGCGCGGTCGTAGGCCGGATGTTGGGCTGCCACCACTTCGCCGGTCAGCCGGCGATTGAGGGCGGCCACCTGCTCATCTGAGAAGCACTGTGTACGAAAAGGTCCCGCGCGACTCACGGGTTTGCTTCTGTGATCGGCACTGGGAGAATTGGCACGATCCCGACGCTACGTAGACGTCCCTTTTGTGCCTAGCCGATTCCCGCAGTGCTATGGACGGAGCCCGCCGAGTGGCTGTTGCGGCCTGGCACTGAGCCGAACATCGGCATCTGGTGGCGGTTGAATCTAGCGAGCGCAGGGCCGAGACGCGGTGTGCAAGGTCGCCGACGGAGCCTCACCGTAGCGCGTCGCGTGTGCGCTAGCGAAGCGGCCAAGGTTGGTGAAGCCCCAACGGTAGGCAACCGATGCGACCGTCACCGTCGACGGATTGGACTCCAACAGCATCTGGTGCGCTCGCCGCAACCGGACCTCTCGCAGATATGCCATCGGCGATGTGTGTAGATGGTGCCGGAAACCTTGCTGCAGCGAACGGACACTGGCATGACTGCGAGCGGCGATCGAAGTCAGTGTCAAGGGCAGATGCGCTTCTTGTTCCATGATTTCGATTGCGGTGCGGATCGTACGCGGCGCAACGAACTCGCCCGCTCCAGCGAGAGCCTCACGGTGCGGATGGTTGGCGGTCAGCAAGAAACCGCGCACCAGGCTTTCGACAAACGGCAACCCCACCAGTGGTTGGTTGAGCAGGTTGTCAGGACCGAAAAGCTGCCTGGCGAGGAGCATCAGCATGTTGACCCAACTCTGGGTGGCCGCGGAGGTGATGGGCACCAGGGGCGCGAAGTCGATTGGGCCTCTCACCTGGTGGCCGATCGCATCGCTGAGAGCGTCATCGACAGCGCAACGATCGAACCTCACGGCTATCATCCGGGTGCCTGTCGCCCAATGCGACTCGGTGTGATCTTCCGGCGTCAACACCGCAGCTGTGGTGGGGCGGGCCGTCACCGTCGAATCTCGACGTACCGACACCACGTCACCTTTCAGGGGCACGAATACCCGGTAGGAGTCACATCGCCGGCCGCGCTCGATCGAGATGTCTGAGCCGACAAAGAGATCGGCAACGGCGAGCGGGCCCATCCGACCCATCCGTTGAGCCAGCGAAAACGAACGTGGGTCGCTCGTCAGCTTGAGATTGGGCTGCCCGCAGCACATCACGGCAAAGTCACCAAAGGTTTGTGCTTTCATCCACGCGTGGCGACCCAAAGCAGCGATCGGGGCTCGGATCGCGACTTTGTTCTCCTCGTCGGTTGGTTCAACGGCCAGGGCTTCCGGCGGCTTCGTGCCCAACAGGTCACTCATGGCAGACGATGACGTCGTATAGGCGGTGGGCGTATGCATTGCGAACGGCTTTCTTGTCGAATTTTCCAACGCTCGTCCGTGGCACCTCGCACATGAACGTCCACCGTTCGGGCAGTTGCCAGCGAGGCACCCGGTCGCTGAGGAAGCCGCGCAGTTCCGCGGCGGTGACGTCGGCACCGTCAGCCGGTACGACAGCGGCGAGCGGCCGCTCCTGCCAGCGTGGGTCGGGTACGGCCACGACGCATGCCTCAATCACAGCCGGATGGGCCATGATGTGGTTCTCCAACTCGACTGATGAGATCCATTCGCCGCCTGACTTGATCACGTCCTTGGCGCGATCCGTCAACGTGATGAAGCCCCGGGAGTCGATGCTGGCCACGTCGCCCGTGGGAAGCCAACCGTCATGAGATCTTGGTGAGCGTTGCTCACCGAAGTACGAAGCAGTAACCCAGTTTCCGCGGACCTCGAGCTCACCGATGGATCTGCCGTCCCAGGGCAACGTCCGACCATCGTCGGCCACGATCCGGGCCTCGACACCACACACTGGCCGTCCCGCGGTATTGCGTAGCCGCCAATGCTCGTTATCGGTGACGCCGGCGGGCGGCCAAGCCACGGCGGCCAACGGTGAAGTCTCGGTCATGCCCCAGGCCTGCCGGATCGGTACCCCGTACCCGTCTTGGAACTCTTTCATCAACCTCTGTGGTACGGCAGAGCCGCCACAGGGGATCAGGCGCAACGAAGAAACGTCTCTGCCAACCTGCCCATCCAAGTAGCGCTTGACATCGTTGATGACAGTCGGCACGGCGGCGGCAATCGTCACTTTGTGTTGCTCGATCATGTCGACCAGCCGATCTGCCTTCAGGTGCCTGTCTGTCATCACGAGGCTGGCTCCAGCCATCATCGCGGAGTAGGGCAGGCCCCAGGCGTTGGCGTGAAACATCGGCACTATCGGCAACACCCGGTCACCCGCAGCGATCGCCATGGCGTTCGGAGTGCACACCGCCATCGCATGCAAATAGGTTGAGCGGTGGCTATATACGATTCCCTTCGGGTTTCCGGTTGTGCCGCTGGTGTAACAGATTGCTGCGGCCGCCGTTTCGTTCAAGCGTGGCCAGTCGAAGACGCTAGGCTGCCCGGCCAGAAGATCGTCATAGCGAACCACGCTCTTGCCGGACACCTGCAAGGCTTCCACGTCGCCGTCGCCCGCCACCACCACGGTGTGCACGGTGTCGAGGTTGGGCAGCACCTGAGCGAGTAGGGGGATCAGCGACTGATCGACGAGCAAAACCCGATCTTCGGCCTGCGTCGCGCAGTAAGCGATCTGCTCGCTGGCCAGACGAATGTTGAGGGTGTGCAACACCGCTCCCATACAGGGCACCGCGTAAAACGCTTCCAGGTGCTCCTGGTTGTTCCACATGAACGTTGCCACCCGCTCGTCTGTGCGGATGCCCAGGCTGCGTAACCCGTGCGCCAATTGAGCTGCACGGCGGCCTATCTCGTCGAACCTTGCCTGGCGATAGCCGCAAACGGTAGCCGTGGTTACCGTCTCGTCTGCGCAAACGGTGGTGCCGTGCCGCAGGATCTCCGTTACCAGCAGGGGAGCCTCCCACATCGTGGTCTTCATAACTACGCCTCTTCCTTGATGGGATCCATGCAGCGACGACGCCGTCGTGGGATTGCCGCACGGTAGTGGACTTACGTCAGTGGTCGGCTACCAAAGCTCGGGCTTGGGCCTCGGGCAGTCCCCGCGGGCTAGCGTAAGTCCACTACAAAGGTGAGTCAATAAAAAAGGGTAGTCAGTTACTTTTAATTGCTGGGTGGTAGCATGCCTGCTCAGGAGAAGCGCCGTACAACGGCCAGTTGAACCTCGGTGCACTCTAAGTTGGTTGCGCGTGATGCGCCGAGCTGGGCGGACGAGGGGAGCCATGGCAGCCGAGATGTCGCTACGCGATCGTAAGAAGGCGCTCACCCGACGCGCGATCTTGGACGCCGCTCACCTCCTGTTCGCCGAGCGGGGGTTTGACAAGGTGACGGTCGCCGAAATAGCCGATGCGGCCAATGTGTCGGTCAAGACGCTCTTCGTCTACTTCCGTTCCAAAGAAGACTTGGTCTTGTCCGACTATGACCTGCTCGACAGGCTGGTGGCGGCATTGGCTTCCAGGCCTAAGGGAACGGCGCCGGTGATGGCCGTGGCCGACGCGGTGATAGAGCACCTCCGCCGGCAACCCGAAGCCGTCGCCGACATGTTTGGTTTACAGCGGTCTTATGGCGAGTCGGCCGGCCTGCAGGCCGCGTTGCTGAGGCGATGGTCCGTCTTCGAGGATCGCATCACCGAAGAACTCGCTCGTGAAGCGGGACGGCCCGCGACGGCTACGATGCGGTTTCAGGCCATCCAACTCGTTGGACTCGTCCGCTGCGCCACATCTGCAGAGCTGCGAGCAGAAATCGACCCGAGTGATTCTCGAAGCGCTAACAAGATCGCCCGCTGGGTCCGCAGCGCCGCCCGCAGTGTGGGCGGCTGACTCTAAGCCGACCAGTCAGCGTAGGTAGTACACCGCTCCATTACGATATCTGGACAGGTGTATGCAATCCGTAGTGTTAATCACTACGTAATCAAGCACCTCATCGTCCCCACTTTCGATACCCGAATGAGGCGTGTTCAGACAAGCGAACCGACGCATCTTCGCGTCAAGCACTTGTAAGGACGTCGTCGGCACTTTCCGGATGGGTTGGCGTCCTCCCGTCGGCCCAGGGGGCCGCTGCGCCAAGGAGAGGCGGGGATCTCGGCTTACACTATCTTGCATAGCTGTAGAAAAAGCGTAATATCAGTGGCATGTCTGACACTCACGTCGTTTCAAATCAGGTTCCGCCGCTCGAGAACTTCAATCCGGCCAGCTCTGCGGTGCTCGTGGAGGCCCTGGTTCGCGAGGGCGGTCAGTGGGGGTTGGAGGAGGTGAATGACGTTGGGGCGCTTGCCGGCAGCCCGGAGGCGCAGCGGTGGGGCGAGCTCGCGGATCGTCACCGGCCGGTTCTGCACACCCACGATCGTTACGGCCACCGCGTTGATGAGGTGGAGTATGACCCGGCTTATCACGAGTTGATGCGTGCAGCGATCGGGCATGGGTTGCATGCGGCGCCGTGGGCCGACAACCGGCCCGGCGCGCATGTGGTGCGGGCGGCGAAGACGAGCGTGTGGACCGTCGAATCCGCGCATATGTGCGGGATTTCGATGACCTACGCCGTCGTCCCGGCGCTGCGGCATAACCCCGAGTTGGCTGCGGTCTACGAGCCGTTGCTGACCAGTGGTGAGTACGACCCCGAGCCAAAGCTGGCCACCATCAAGGCCGGCATCACCGCCGGCATGTCGATGACCGAGAAACAGGCTGGTTCTGATGTGCGCGCGGGCAGCACCCAGGCCACCCCCAACGCTGATGGCAGCTACAGCTTGACCGGACACAAGTGGTTCACCTCGGCGCCGATGGGTGACATTTTTTTGGTGTTGGCGCAGGCGCCGGGCGGGTTGTCGTGTTTTCTGCTTCCGCGGGTGCTGCCCGACGGCACACGTAACCGGATGTTGTTGCAGCGCTTGAAGGACAAGCTCGGCAACCACGCCAACGCCTCGAGTGAGGTGGAGTACGACGGGGCCATCGCGTGGTTGGTGGGCGAGGAGGGCCGCGGTGTGCGGACCATCATCGAGATGGTCAACCTCACGCGGTTGGACTGCACGCTGGGCAGCGCCACCAGCATGCGTACCGGGCTGACCATGGCCATACACCATGCTCAGCATCGCAAGGCGTTCGGGGCGTATCTGATTGATCAGCCGCTGATGCGCAATGTGCTGGCCGATTTGGCGGTGGAGGCCGAGGCGGCCACGATGGTGGCGATGCGCATGGCCGGGGCTACGGATCGGGCGGTGCGCGGGGATGTGACCGAGGCGCTGCTGCGCCGCATCGGGCTGGCCGCCAGCAAGTACTGGGTGTGCAAGCGGGCCACCCCGCACGCCGCCGAGGCGCTGGAATGCTTGGGTGGCAACGGTTATGTCGAGGATTCCGGGATGCCCCGGTTGTTTCGGGAGGCGCCGCTGATGGGCATCTGGGAGGGCTCGGGCAACGTCAGCGCGCTGGACACGTTGCGCGCCATGGCCACCCGGCCCGAATGCGTGGAGGTGTTGTTCGCCGAACTGGCCCCAAGCGCCGGTCAGGACTCGCGGCTGGGCGGCCACGTCGAGCAGCTGCGCCGCGACCTGGCCGACACCGAGACCATCGCCTACCGGGCCCGCAAGGTCGCCGAGGACATCTGCCTGGCCCTGCAGGGCTCGCTGCTGGTGCGCCACGGGCACCCCGCGGTCGCCGAGGCGTTCCTAACCACCCGGCTCGACGGCCGCTGGGGCGGCGCGTTCGGCACCCTGCCCGACGGTCTGGAACTGGCCCCAATCCTCGAGCGCGCCCTGGTAAAGGGATGAGTCCGGCGAACCGGATTACGCCCGTGGCACAGCTTATTTCGAATTAACCGCCCATTCGTGTTGAGAGGTATAGGTGATGCCGGATTCTTTCGACCGGCTTACGGCTCGCTCGGTCATCCTCAGCCTATTATTGGGCCTTCACCCCGCATCGGCCACCTCGGCTGAACTGATACGCCTGACGTCTGAGTATGCGATCACCGAGGCCGCGTTGCGTGTAGCACTCACCCGGATGGTGGCCAGCGGAGACTTGGTCCGGTCCCCGGACGGCTATCGCCTGTCAGACCGGCTGCTGGCTCGGCGCCGGAAACAGGACGATGCCCTGCGGCCGCCGACTCGTGTGTGGCGCGGGGCGTGGGTAACGGTCGTGATCACCAGCATCGGCATCGACCCCCGCATTCGGGCTGATACGCGAAGGGACCTGTACGACAACCGATTTGCTGAATTGCGCGAGGGCGTGTGGATGAGGCCCGACAATCTCAAGCTGGAACTGCCCGTCGACCTCGAAGAGCGGGCGCGGATCTTGTACACATACGACAATGCACCTGCTGAGCTCTCCGGCATGTTGTGGGATCTTCCCGGGTGGGCGGAGGGCGGCCGACGACTACTTGATGAAATGGCCAACGCTTCAGAGCCGCTTGAACAATTTATTGCTGCTGCAGCCATCATGCGGCACTTGATGACAGACCCGGTGCTGCCTGAGAACCTACTGCCGGCCCGCTGGCCGGGCAACGAGCTCCGCACGGCATACGCCGAATTCGCCGCTGAAGTGAACGACCGCCGCTATCAATCCGACGTTGTGGCGACGTAACGAACCAATCGCAGGGACGGCGCGGCGATCTCGAATCGCGGTGTCGTCTCGTCGTCAACGTACCGAACCCGTACCGCAGCCTCGCGATCGATCGCTCAGTTCCGGGTGCGGCGTTCGGCGTGGTAGTCGTGAAAGCGTTGGGCTGGACAAACTTCTGTACGGCTCATGGATTTGGTCTTGGTATCGCCAATGGTTCGACGGCACGGTCTCGACGATAATCGGTATGCCGACGGACTGCCTGGCCGATTAGCGCAGTGCTTTGGACGGTGCGCGTAGAACGGCCGTCACGGCATGGCGCAGCAAACTCACCGGCGCTAACGTCGCGTGCGCGGGTGTGGAACAGGAGATCTGCGAACGGTGAGTGAAGGCGACCGAGCGGAAGGACGGCCGGCGGCGGACACTGCAAATTCGCACCTATGGACGCCGGCGAAAGACTTCAATGATTTTGCTCTGGTGTGCTGCGGCGAGCCTCACCTGAATTCGTTGACGGACCCCGATGAGTTTTCACTCATGCATCGGGTGGGCCGGATGGGGCTGGTCACGGTCTCTGAAATCGTCCTGGGCGCTGAATTGTCAATGGACGCCGGCGAGCTGTGCGGTTCCTATCGGATAGTGGTTCCGCTATCCGGACACATCGAGGGGGTGTATCGGGGGTTCTCTCTTACCACCGGGCCTGGTGTGGCGTCCGTGTATCCCCCAGAGGGCCACACCGCAGCGCGTTGGACCGCAGGAAGCAGATTGATCTCTTTGAAGATCGACCGCTCGGCAGTCGACGATGCGCTCAGCGACGCACTCGGTCAGCAGGTGACGTGGCAACCTGACTTCACACCCGTCATGTCCACCACTGCGGCACCTGCCCGCAGCTGGATCACCATGGTTGCGCTGCTCAAAGAGCAGCTATTCCGGCCCGACACGGTGCTGAACCAACCGCTGGTGGCATTGCCTTTCGTTGACAGCCTGGTGCGCGGGTTCCTACTCGCAGCCGAGCATCCGCACCGCGACGCCCTCATCAGAAACGAACGGCTGGGCGCCCCCCGAGCTATCCGTACCGCGGTCGAAATCATGGAAGCAGAGGCAGGTCTGCCGTTGACGCTCTCCTCGATCGCGGCGCGCTGTCACGTCAGCGTTCGTTCACTACAGCAGGGATTCCGACGTCACTTGGGCACTTCGCCGATGGCGTATCTGCGCGAGGTCCGGTTGAGACGAGCCCATCATTGCCTGCTCAGATCTGACCCGTCAGCGGTTACGGTCGCCTCGATTGCTTATCGGTGGGGATTTAGCAATCTCGGCCGGTTCGCCGCCGCCCACGCGGCTCGTTACGGCGAGACACCGACCGAGACGTTGCGCCGCCCGGCTTCCGGCCGTTCCGGTGGCGCGGCCACTTCGCGTGAAATGACCACATCCCCGCGCAGCGCGGCTATCCGGTGAGCGGTTGCAGGCCATAGCCTCGGCGCCGTGGCTAGCTACGCGCCTTCCGACCGTGACCCCGCCAACACGAAAGCGCGCCTGGACTTTTGGATCGACGCCCAGATAGCTCAAGCCCTGAGCCCCTTACTGGCAGCTGCCGCGATGGTGAGTCGACCGCCGCTCGGGGATTGGCAGACCCGGCGTGCCGTCATCGGACGTGCACTAGACCGCGCCGCACCAACATTGCTGCCTGTCAACGGGATCGATGTGGGCGAATACGCGGCCACGGCCACCGACGGCACACGGCTGCCGTTGTTCCTCTACACCCGCGCCGAGACGCGTCGGCGCGGCAGCGCCGCGCTTTTTCTGCATGGCGGCGGGATGATTCTGGGCTGGCACCGGAACTACGAGACGTTGGCCCGGGCGTATGTCGCATCGTCCGGCGTGCCGTTGTTGTCCGTGCATTATCGAGTCGCGCCCGAGTATCCATATCCCACTCCCGTCGAAGATTGCTACGCGGCACTCGTATGGCTGGCCGAGCACGGAAGCGACCTCGACATCGACCCGCAGCGCATCGCGGTGATGGGCGGTAGCGCGGGCGGCGGGCTTGCCGCCGGTGTAGCTCTGCTGGCCCGGGATCGAGGCGGCCCGCCACTGGCACAGCAGCTGCTATTCGCCCCGATGCTCGACGATCGGACCGCCGCCCCAGATTCACCACCGCAACCCTTCCTGACGTGGGATTACGACGACAACGCCACAGGTTGGACGGCATTCCTCGGAAGCATGGGCGGCACCGACGAGGTCTCGCCATACGCCGCGCCTGCTCGCGCCGACGATCTGTCTGGTTTGCCGCCGACCTACATCGACGTGGGTGAATTAGACATCTTCTGGGACGAGGACCTGACCTATGCCAAGCGACTTAGGGCGGCGGGCGTGCCTACGGAGTTTCATCTCCATGCCGGCGCTCCCCACGGCTTCGAAATATTCGCACCCCAGACCGATCTGGCGCGACGAGCCACGGACGACCGCATTCGGCGACTCCAGTCTCTGTAGTCCGCTGCACCCGGCTCGACACAAGCAAACCAGGAACCACTTGATGGAAGGGCGGATCCGTGAAGCGACGCGCGCTTGTGACTGGGGCAAACGGGGGAATCGGTGCAGCCGTCTGCGATCGCCTGCGTGCGGAGGGTATAGACGTCCGCACGACAGACATCGTGGGTCCGGCTGATTTCGTGGTCGACCTACCCGCCGGCGCTATTCCGCAATGGGTCGTTGACGACGTCGACATCTGCGTGGCGGTGGCAGGCGTGGTTGACACCTTCGCTCCGGCGCACTCAATGTCATCCGGAAAGTGGCTGCGCGATATCGACGTAAATCTCACCGGCACTTTCTACGTCATTCGAGCGTGCCTCCCGGGCATGCGAGAACGCCGCTTCGGCCGTGTAATAGCAATCTCGAGCATGGCGGGCCGCATGGGCGCGGCTGGTAAGGTCGCCTACGCCGCATCGAAGGCCGGACTTCACGGGATGATGCGAACGATCGCCATAGAAAATTGTGGGCACGGGATAACCGCGAACTTGGTGCTGCCGGGCATGATCGCGACGTCCAAGATCATGGCCTTGCCTCACTGGGACCAAGAGCGTATCCGTGCCGCAATACCCAGCGGTCGATTCGGCTGCCCGGAGGAGGTGGCCGATCTTGTTGCCTTTCTTGCCCGCGACAGCGCCGGATACGTCACGGCACAGGAAATTGGCATCGACGGTGGCCTGGAGCTGAATACGTTGTTCGTTGGTCCCACTCACTCGCCGCCCGTAATTGACCAATAGGAACTTCAGCTACCGCCTAGATCCAGGCCACCAACCATGGCATGCGACGGATCCTTCGACAGCTGAGCGTCTTTCAGACTCAATCCAGCCACGCGACGACCTCCGATACCTCGGTCCGGAGCCAGGTATTGCTGTTGGTCGCCGTCGCTGCCTCTCCGCTTCAGCGGGACGGGTGGAAAGCTAGGAAGGTAAGCCGGGTACTGCCCGAGGAGGTTGCTAATCGGCTCTGCATCGTCCGTCATCGGCGACTGGACCGCGTACGGGTGTATCGAATTGATTCGAATCCCATACTCCCCGAGCTTAATTGCCAACGAATTGGTGATCCCCACCAAACCGTGCTAGGAGGCCGAATAGTGACCATTACCCGGCGCCGCCCTGAGCCCCCTCACGCTACGCCAAGTGCCTGACAGATTGACGTCGATGACGGTGCCTCACTGTTGGTCGGACAACTCCCACAGCCGTCCCCAACTCAATACGCCGGAATTCGCCACCACAACGTCGAGCCCGCCGAACTGCTCGACGCCGTCGTGTACCAAGGCACTGAGCGCGGCGCTATCGCGGACATCAGCTTGCGCGATAGTATTTTCCGAGCACGATCCTCGACCGCGTCCACCGTCGCCGCGAAGTCTTCGGGCGTCGCCGGAGGGGAGCGGACGGTATCGCACACTGAGGCGCATATATCCAGCGCGATAATGTCTGCGCCCTCGCTCGCCAGGCGGACGGCGGGGCGCTCTTCTCTGGCCGCGTGCGGCCCCGGACGATAAAGGCAACTTTCCCATCTAGGGTGCCTCCCGATGTTGGCATGGCATTCCTTTCGCTATCTGCTGTGCTAGGCAGCGCATATGCCGCAGGCGTGAACGCGCCGATGTCCGCCGTTGATCTCCAAGCGGGTCAGCGTCTTCCGGCGCTCACACCGTTGTGGAGCGATCAGACGATTAGAGAAGTGAGCTACGACCTCAACCTAGAGCTCGAGTGAAATTCGGGGTAGCCACTGCACGCAGACCTCTGTTCTGGCCACGCAATTCGCACGGATACACACCTGGTGCGTCTACCGGCCATCATGGTGCGCTCAGCGGCTAGGTGTGGTGTGGTGGCGAGACCCTATCGTCGTGGTCATGCCCGATGAGTGCTACTTCGAGACCGACGTCGCGCGCCGAGGAGCTGTTGATGTCTGACGATCCGGCACGTCTGAGACCCACCCTGGTGTTCGTCCACGGCGCGTTTCATCAATCATGGGTGTGGGAGCGAGTTATAGATCGTCTCGCGCTACGGGGGTGGAACACGCAAACCATTGACTTGCCAAGCGTTGGCGCCGAAATGCCTACCCGCTCAGGGATGCTCATTGACGCGGACGCCATTGCCAAACTACGGCGGCGAACTGGTGTTCCGCAGATCGTCATCGCGCACTCGTATGGAGGAATCCCAGTTACTCAGGTCGTGCATGAGCTGCCCGAGGTGCGCCATATCGTTTATGTTGCGGCATTCCAGCTCGACATCGGCCAAAGCCTCCTCGGTGCCGTCGGTAATCGAATCCCGCCCTGGTGGATAGTGAACGGCGACATCGTCACCGCGGATCGCGCCATCGACATGTTTTACAACGATGTCCCTCCGGGGGTCGCCGCCTGGGCCCAAAAGCGCCTATTGCCCTCTAGCTTCGCCGCCTTCACCGAGCCATTGACTGCGGCAGCATGGCGACACATTCCGTCCACTTACATCGTGTGTGAACGCGACGTATGCCTTCCTCTGTCAGTACAAGAAGCTATGGCGCAACGCGCCGGACAGGTTCATAGTCTTCCAACGGGCCATTCGCCCATGCTGGCACAGCCCGAGGCTTTGGCCGAGATGATCAATTACATTGCCTTAGACAGCATCTGGCGGACAGTGACAGAATGATCATCGATCACACAAGTCGTGTTGAGTCCGATTTATGACCAGCTCCGATGAGGTGAGGCATTCGGCAACATGGGCCCTGATGTATGGAGAGCGATGCGCCTACCGGCCAGGCCTACCGTCAAGGCGCCGGATGGCTCGGATGTGCGGGTACTGTTGGCCACGACACGTGGTAGTTGCGCGCACTTCGAGCTCCCTGGGGGCCAGACGTCAATGGCTGTGGTGCACCGAACCGTCGACGAGATCTGGTACTTCCTCTCAGGAAGGGGTCAGATGTGGTTGGCGCCTGATGAGGGCGACGGTTCGGTAATTGACGTCATGCCAGGAGACTGCTTGACCATCCCGGTAGGTACGCGCTTTCAGTTCCGTGCGTACGGCACCGCACCGCTAGCAGCTGTCGGTTTGACGATGCCCCCATGGCCGGGAGAGGACGAGGCCATCGTCGTCCCTGGGCGGTGGGCGCGTTGTACTGCGGCCCGGTGATGTTGCGGGGCAGTCGCTTTGGGCGCTATAAGCCATAGGTCGGTGTCGGTGCAATTCTCGCGCGACTTGCAGGATTTCCTCCTGGCGTCGCTATCCCGTTCGTATGTCCTCAATGTAAACATTGACTAGACGAAGACCGACCGAAGGAAAGCGTTGGTAATGCTCGACACGGACACTCAGATGAAACTTATTGCCAACCAGCGTAACTGGGATGCTCGCGCCCCTATTCACGCGCGCAGCAGGTTCTACGGAATCGGCAACCGCAACCCGATGAGCTGGTTTGCGCCCTTCGAGTGGCGTGACCTCGGCCAGCTCGAAGGTCGTGAGGTCCTGCACCTGCAATGCCACTTGGGCACAGAGACAATGGCGTTCGCGCTCAAGGGCGCACGCACCACCGGACTGGATTTCTCTGCTGTCTCCGTGCAGGAGGCGCAGCGGATTGCGCGCGCTGCCGCCCTATCAATCGAGTATGTCTGCGCCGACGTGTATGACGCGGTCGAAGCGTTGGGTGGGAAAAGGTTCGACATCGTGTACACCGGTAAAGGTGCACTCTGTTACCTACCCGATCTGGCGGCGTGGGCACAAGCCGTAGCGCTTCTCCTCAAGCCTGGCAGTTTCCTGTACCTGGTGGAGTTTCATCCGCTGCTTAACGCGCTCGGGCCAACGCCATCTCCCGGCATGTCTGACGAGTTTGTGATTCGCCACGACTATCTCGGCGGACGCGGCGCCATCGAACGCGACACCTGCCATACCTACACTGACGGTCCGGTGTTGCCTGGCGACACTCTGCACTACGAGTGGCCGCACGGCTTAGGAGAAGTCATCACCGCCGTCGCACGAGCCGGATTTACGATCGAAACCCTAACCGAGACCAGCCTCCTTCCCTGGCCGCGCTGGGCCTCGATGGTTCGAACCCACGGTGGGTGGTTTGGGCTGCCGCAAAGCGAACCCCGATTCCCAGTCCTGTACGCGCTGAAGGCAACTAAGCCCTGAAGCAGAGGCCCGTGGACGGCTCAGTAGACGGCGACCGGTGGCTGCGTGCCGAAATACAATGCTCCCGACCACTCCCACACTCGCTTCGTGGTCAGCGCGTGCTGGGCGACCATGTGGAGGTCACGGAACTGCTTGTGCAGCGGCGACGAACGGTGCAGCGCCCCCGCACCAATCGCGTCGATTAACAGTTGTACCGCGTCGCGGCAAGTTGTTCCGGCGTAGACGACAGCACCCGCCCAACGGGCGCGCTCGTCGAACGAAAGGTCGTGCCCTTCTTGCAAGGTAGCGAAGACCCGACCGAGTGCGTCGTAGACGTAGCTACGGGATGCGCCGATCATGGCCGCCGCCCGCCCTAGACCGGCCAAGACGACCGGGTCCTCCTTTCCTGGAAGGCCTGTCACCTTACTAATCTTGTTCTGCAGCATCTCTCGCGCGTTGTCCAGCGCTTCGGCGGCAACGCCAAGCGCCACACCGACACCACATGCAGGCAGTAGGCCATACCAGGCATATAAAGGTTCGGGCCGCCGGCGATGTCCGGGACGAAATGTGTATCCCTCTGGAACGTAGGCATTTTCGATCGCATAGTCGTGGCTACCGCTGCCGGCGAGTCCAACCGGGTCCCATGTGTCGAGTATTTTCCAATGTTCGGCCGGCAGGATCGCGACTCTGTATTCAGGCTTGCCCGACTGATTCCGAAGTGGCTTTCCGTTTTCGCTGACTAGTGCGCCCCCGGCGATGACGTCGGCGTGGGTAACCGCGCTGCCGAACGGCCACCGGCCCGACAAGCGGTAGCCGCCGTCACAGACCTCAAGGGTGCCGGCCGGACCTTGGAACGCCGCACTGATCATGTCGAGTTCGGGGTAGAGGGTACGGGCTACAGACTCATCGAGGTACGAAGCGAAGAACCCGCTTTCCATGCCGATCATGGCGCACCACGCCGCCGAAGCGTCTGCCCTCGCCAACCGCTCGATGACCTCGACTTGTGCGCAGACGTCGAGTTCGGGTCCGCCCCAGGCCGCAGGCATCGCCATCCGGAACACACCAGCCCACCGCATCGCATCCACGACGGGTTGGCTCAGACGACGGGCGGTTTCTGCTTCTTCACTGTGCTTCCGGATGACGGGGTCAATCTCATTCACCCGGTCCCAAATTGCTGATGCATCCGAGCCGGAGACCAAAGGATCACCAAGTGTGGACACAAATTCGCCCTCCTTCGATGTCGTTTCTCACCACTCCGAGAACGCTAGGGCGGCAAGTCACGTTCGAATATCCACGCTGCGCAGAGGCCCGTACCACGAGCGCAAACGTTGAAATCCATGCTCAGATGAGCTCGAGATCGCCGCTTCGGCTGCGGATGGCGGCTCGTCACATCGCGCAGGGTTCTAGCCAGAACGCGCATTTTCCACATCGCGGATAGCGGGCGGGAATTAGCGGAGCTATCGTCATATGCGCAGTGGATGAGACATGACTAAGAAAGTGAGAGAGGCGACGGAGTGACGCAACGTGCATCAGCGGACGCTTGCGATATGCACTCCTGGACGCCGGTGACGAGGTTCGACGACTTTGCTGCGTCGTGCTGCGGCCGGCCCCTCCTCCATCTGGTGAGTGATCCGGAATCATTCGCGCTGAGGCAGCGGGCGGGCCGCATGGGACCGGTCAACCTAGCAGAAATGGTCGCCGATTCCGAGGTCTCGATGGTGTGCGGCGACGGCTGCAACAAGTATCAGGTGTTTGTGCTGCAGTCGGGCCGCACGGAGTTCTAGGTAGGGGTGAGTCAGTCGTGGGAAAGCCCGACACTCCCGCCGTCTTTGCGCCGCACGGTCGCGGCGCTACGCATCGGGTGGCGGACGCCAAGCTGACCTGCGTGAAGATCGACCATTTAACTGTTTGCGATGTACTCAGCGACGCTCTGGGTCGGCAGGCTCCTGCGGGAAAAAGGAAAGTCCGATGCGCATGAGAGAGCAAAACGCGCCGGCCGTCCGGATGGAGAACAACGACCCGTGGGTCACCGTGCATTCGTTGGGCGACTTTTGGGAGCTACGCCGAAGCCAACCGGAGTCATCATGGTGGCCAGATATTGGCCCGCTGAACGATATTAACTCGTTCTCATTCACCCACCGTAGGCGTCGCCTCGGTCCGATTACCGTCTTAGACGTTGATTTTCACGACGAAGTCTGGGTGAACGGCGGTGAACTTCGTCCCCACTACCACGTCACCCTGCCGCTCGCGGCTTCTTCGGTAGGCACGGATAGCAATGTTCCAGTGGCGGCACGTGGCCCGGTCGCGGTGTACCGGCCGGAGGGCAAAGCCGGCGTCCCTGATTATGCCGGCCGCTTACTGGCTGTGATGATTGATCGCTACGCCGTCGAAGACGCTCTCGCAGATGCGATCGGGCGCTCGGTAAGTTCCCAAATTGACCTGGAACCCCTCATGCGGACCACAAGCCCGGCCGTCCGTAGCTGGATCACCCTGGTGTCGCTGTTCACCGAGCAGCTGTTCCGGCCGAGCAGTATCCTGCATCGGCCCATGGTCGGCATTCCATTCGCCGAGAGCTTAGTCCGGGGCCTGTTGTTAGCCGCAGACCACTCCTACCGCGGGCCCTTGATTGGTGAGCCGATCGACCCTCCGCCGCGCGGTATCCGTATGGCGATCGACATCATCGAAGCTGAAGCGCATCTACCGCTGACCATCTCGGCGCTAGCCGCGCGCAGCTATATGAGTGTGCGCTCCCTCCAGCAAGGCTTCCGTGCTCACCTCGGTACCACACCCATGGCGTACCTACGGGATGTCCGGCTCCGGCGTGCCCACCAGGAACTTCAAGCGGCCGATCCATCGGTCGATACCGTGGCGTCGATCGCATTTCGGTGGGGCTTTGCCAATTTGGGGCGCTTCGCCGCCGCGTATGCAGCTCACTACGGTGAGCGGCCTGCCACGGCGCTGCGCCGGCCAGCCGGCCCTACAATCAGACGACCGTCAAGGTTTATCGCCTAAGTCATACGTCAGCCTCGGCGTGGGGGAGAACCTCAGCTGTATCTCCTAAAATCTCTGATCAACTGCACGGCGACAGATGCCGAAGCGATTCGTGTTTCCTCGATCGCCGGGCAAGTCCGCTCTGACCACCGCCGAACTCGTGATCATTTCCAGCACCCGAGCGGTGGCAACGAACACGCTTCCGTTCCAGCTCGCAAGTAGTTCACCCGCGTTGTCAGCGTTAGGCAGCCGCAACCCGTCACAAAGATACCGCAGTGTGCCGCGGCTTGGTCGAGCATCTCGGCGATAGCCCCATCGCTGAGACTCACGAATGAAAAGTGTTGCGGGCCAGAACCGTAGGGGCACCTGGAGGGACTTCTCTGAACCGTGATCCTGACTCAAGTCTAGCGTTCAACGAGGAAAGGTTAGGTGGCAGTGAGTCATTCGCTATCGCGATCCACTCTGTTTCGGAAAGTGCTGAGCCGGTTTCACCGAACAGACGCCGGTAGTTGTCCGGCATCGAGAGCTGAGAGAAAGGTTAGTCGTCGTCTTCGCCTTGCCTCGGCTACTGGCCTACGGCAGTCAGTGATGATCACTCATTCCGCGCACGCGGTCATGCTGTGCGTGCGGCGGTTCCTGATTCGGTTGAGCCGGTGCCCAACCCAGCGTCGGCCCGAGTTTCTCGGCCAAATCGGTGACGATTTGCACGTGATCGTCTTCGTCGAAGCCGTGGGGCAACGCAAAGGCGACCTCGTCGACGCGCTGAAACCCGCGATGGGCATACAACACATCGGCAAGTTCATCAGATGTGCCGATGTAGTCGGGAGAGGCGATCATGCCGCGCGGGCCCTGGGGTTGCAGCGTGCGCCCGATGCGGCTTCGGGCGTAAGCCCGGTACCGATCGATCTGCTTAGGGGATGCGGAGTCCGTAGGGATCACCACTAACCCCTGTGAGACCCGCGCAGTTTCGGCGCTGGGATGGTGTGCGCGGAATGCGTCGATGTGCTCGGCCTGGATCCTGGCGAAGTCATTCGACTGCGTTCCTTCACTGCTGACCAGGTTGGCGGTGAGGTAATTGAGGCCGTGGGTTCCGGCCCACATCGCGGACTGCAATCCGCCGCCGTACCAGACCCGGTCGGCAAGACCGGGTGAGTGGGGCTGGACCCGGCGGAAGAACTTGTCGTGGCCCAAGGACCCCTCGAAATCGCTGACAGGATCGCCGCGCAGGCACGCGAGCAGCCGTGCGACCCGTGCTTTCGAGAAGTTCTCCATCTCGTGGGTTTCGGGATAGAGCGCGGTTTTGAAGTGTTCGTAGAGCAAGGGAACGCCGACCGACACGCCGGCGTTGAGTCGGCCACCGGACAGGACGTCGACGGTTGCGAGGTCTTCGGCGAGCCGCAGCGGGTTCTCCAGGCCGAGCGGGATTACCGCAGTACCCAATTCGATTCGGCGGGTACGTTGGCTGGCGGCGGCCAGCAGTGCCACCGGTGAGGAGACGCCCGCTTGAAGATGCCGTTGACGTACCCAAACACTGTCGAAGCCGAGGGCCTCCGCGCGCTCGATCATGCGCAGCGTTTCTTCATGGCCGGGTTCTGGATCGGCGTGGTCGAACCGGCCGATTGTGAGGAAACCCAGTCTGCGCAGCGGTATTCCGCGCTCAGGCATGGCTTCGAAGGTATTGTGGCGACCGTCGTCCGGCTAGCCGAAGCGCGCACCGCTTCGGCCGGATTGCGACTAGCGGCGACGTGCCGTCCTGTAGAGAGTCACCGACGGTGCCTCCCCATAGCGCTCCGCGTGTAGGGCGGCGAACCGGCCGAGATGATTGAACCCCCAGCTGTGCGCAACTGAGGCCACGGTGATCTCGGAGGGGTCGGACTCCAGCAGCGTCTGGTGTGCTCGACGCAGCCGAACTTCGCGCAGATAAGTCATCGGTGAAACGCCCAGATGCCTTCGGAAGCCCTCCTGCAGCGAGCGGACGCTGACGTGGCTGCGTGCGGCGATCGAGGACACAGTCGTTGGCAGGTGTGCCTCTGTGTCAAGGATGTCGATCGCCGCACGGATAGCGCGAGGCGGAGCCTGACCGCAGTCTCTCGCTATGGCGTCGCGGTAGGAATGCGCCGCGGCCAGAAGGAATCCGCGCACCAGGCTGTCGGCAATTGGCAATCCCACCATCGGTTGGTTGAGCAGGCTGTCGGGCCGGAAAACCTGCTCTGTAACCGTCAGCATCATGGTGACCCAGCTCCGAGTGGGCGCCACGTTGACAGGCATCTCCTGCGCGAAGTCGGGGTGAGACGTCACCTGCCGGCCGAGTGCATCGCTGAGGGCATCGTTGACGGCATCACTGTCGATCTTCACAGCTAACATGCGGCTGCCCGCTCCCCATCGAGCTACGGCGCGGCCCTGTGGCGGGTACACGGCAACGGTGCCGGGACCGGCGCGCAGCGATGAGCCTCTGTGGGTGGCCTCGAGGTGGCCCGAGCGCACAAAATTCACGCGATATCCACTGCATTGTTCACCGGAATCGAGTGACACGTCCGAGTTGGCCACTAGGTCAACGAATGTCATCGGACCCATGCGACGGGCCCGCTCGCTAAGCGAAAACGAGTTTGGGTCACTCAGCAGCTCGAGGTGGGGCTCTGAGCAGCACAGGACGGCGAAGTCGTCAAGCGCTTTCGCCGTCGTCCATGCACAGGTATCCGATACGGTAGCTGTCCGTTGGTCCTTCTCGGTCAGCCCTTCCCACCTTCCGAAGCACACCAGTGGATTACAGTCCACAAACCGCTGATGCCAATGAGCATGTTACCGAGCCCGGTCGCGTCACCGAAGTCGAAGTCGGTTATCTGCGCACTCCGGTTGCAAACCCGACGCCGGGCTCACGGTGACGCCCGCGGCACGTCGACGGAGAAAATCTCGCGCAACAGGTTGCCAACCCGTAGCGTGGTCAGGCCGTGCCGGACAATTCACAGACGATGCTCGAGCTTCAGTTCCGCGGCGGCCCTTTCGCCGACTACCACGCAGGGCGCCATAGTCACAGTGACGGGCGGAAACAGACCATCCACGATGGCAAGTGAGTCCTGGACCATTTCGCGGTGCCATAAGGGTGCCAGAAAGTCATTGCGCCACTTTGTGAGGTGGGTCAAAGCCTGCGTGCTCGACGGGCGATCTCGGCGAACGCCCTACCCGATGCCAGTCCGTTTCTAAGGCTTGGCTGTAAGAAGCTGATGTTGCACAGCACGACGTAACGAACCCCGTGGTCGCGCCAAACCGCGAGTTGCTCCAAAGCCTTTTCCGGCGTCCCGGTCACAAGCCAATCACTAACCATCGTGTCGGGAACCTGCGACGCGTACTCTAGCGCCGTCCGCGCATCGATGCTCTGCGGAACCAGATCCTGCGCTCCGGAGAAGTTTTCACCCAATGGATGTGTGCGCCCATAACGCTTCCAGAGCGCTGCGGGGAACTGTAATGCGAATACCTTCATCATGTTGGAGCTCAACGCCACCGCTACTTGGTCATCGTTCTTTGCGGTTATGACAAATAGCCATACCGTTGGCGTCACAGTCATGGGATCCCGTCCCGCATCTGAGGCAGCTGACCGCACGAGGTCGAGTTTTTGGGCGTATTCGGCGGGACTCTGCGGTAAACCCGGGAACCAGGCGTCGGCATAGCGTCCGGTTATCCGTAGCATCCGAGGCCCATGGGCGGCAATCCAGATTTCCGGCCAGGTTCCGGCGTACGGAGGAATGTCGAAGACGGCATTGCGCAACCTGAAATACGGTGAGTCACGAGAGACCAGTTCGCCGCCGGAGTTCCACAGGGCACGGATGGTGGCAACGGCCTCCTCGAAGCGTCCCACTGGCTTTGACCATTCGACTCCGTATTGCTCGTTGCCGACGCGCTCGCCAGTTCCCATCCCGAGAATCGCCCGTCCACGCGTCATCAAATGAAGCGTCGCCGCCGCCTGAGCTGTCACTGCGGGATTGCGGCGTCCTGAGTCTGTGACACCCACGCCGAGCCGCAGCTTGGGCACTTGATTCCACCCAGCGACCCGTCCCAACAGCGTCCATGGCTCGAGGTAAGCCTCGATCCGCGGGAAATACCGGGTGACGCCAACGTATCCGGGGGTGCCCAGCGAACGGGGCAATAGGGAGTTGAGGTGATCAGGCAACCAGAAGGAGTCGACGCGACTGGCCACGGCCGTTATGTAGTTCGCCCGTACCATCGCGGTCGGCAAGAACGTCGAAGTCAGTGTCTCGCTGACAAAACCAACCTTCATGCATCAAACCCTTCGTTAGATGTGGCCCTCTCAGCCCACGGTCGATTACGCAGGGAATGCAATATCTTCAGTGCCACAATCTGTGTCGTGCCTACAACTTCGCCTGGGAATCGGTGGATGGCACCGATGACGATGCAGCGATGACCGAACCGGTCTGCATATCGTTCCCGGTCTTAACGCTTCCGATACCCATTCATTCGATTCGAGGCTGCGTCCCCACTGGCACCGCCAGTAACGCCTACTTCACCTGGTCCGGCCGCTCAATGAAATTAACCACATCAGCGGTGACTATTAGTGCCATCTTCACCGCCCTACAGTACGTCGCTGTCCACTGAGCGACTAGCCGCAATATGTAGTCAATTACCCAAAAAGCGCAGCGCTGTGCCGGTTCCGTGTCGCGATGACGTTGTCGGCCTTCTTGCCCATCTCCTGCGCCGCACGACTCTCATAAGCCATGGACCAACCGATCGGGGGGTCAGGTCATGGCACTGAGCGGGACAATAACCAGCTGCACGCGGTCCGCGACCGGACGGGATGCGTCATTGCGTCATTGTTCACGGCAGACCAGTGGTCCCAGCGGGCGCGCCAGTTTCACCCCAGGCATTGCTGCGATGCGCAAAGTGGCCCGAGGGTGGCGTATGACGGCTAGTCGGTCGTCCGTTGCCTCCCTAGCGTGAGTTTCATGATCAGCAATGCAGTCACGTCGCTGCCGTCGACGGTGCGGATTGCGACGGAGACGTTGTGGCGGTCGGTGACCCCTCCTTGGTCGACATCGAAGGACGGCCGCCGGATGCGCAGCACGCGGGAGCGCGAAACCGGCCTTGCCGCCACCCAATCAGACCGCACGATTGACCATTCGCATGGTGGAGGGCGGCGCCTGGGGGCAGGAACCTGGGATGTATATCAGGCGCTGATCTCGTCAGGGCTCTTCAGCAAAGTCGATCGGGACGTGCTGGCTGCCGCAGCCGAGCAGCTTGAGCTCAGGCGATTCCCGACAGGATTCGCCATGGCTACTCAAAGTAACCGCTGCGGTGAGGTTTACGTCATCGTCTCTGGAAAGGTCAAGGTTGCCTACCGTCGCGCTGAGGGAAAGCAGATGGTGTTCAGCATCCTGGGCCCTAAAGAAATGTTCGGTGCCGTAATGCTTTTCGATCCCGAAGCGCGCGGAATTACGGCAACTGCCCTCACCGAGGTTGTCGCCGTATCGATAAAACGCCACCAATTTTTGGCTTGGATAGCTCAATGCCCAGAATTCAGTAATCAGGTGTTGCGACTGTTCGCGCGGTGGGTCAAGGCGTCGATGAATTCCTTGGCGGACTTTGGTTCCGGTGATCCGCAGGGTCGTGTCGCAATGCAGCTGTTGTTGTTGAGGAAGAGGTTCGGTCAACGGGACGGCGAAGCTGTGCGGGTTGTGCACGACCTGACTTTAGAGGACTTCTCGCTTCTGGTGGGTGTTGCACCGGAAACGGTTTGCGAAACGCTGCGCGAGTTTGAGAATCGCGGTTGGATTCGTGTGGAGGGCGGCAGCGTGGTGGTCCTCGATGCCCACGCTCTTTCATCAGTATCCCATGCCGCTATGCCGGTGATGTCTTGTGCTTGAACGATTTGCGTTGGCGGATCTGAGTGTTCGCATATTGGCGGCGCCCATGGCCGGTGGACCGTCCACGCCCGAGCTGGTGGCCGCGGTAACCAACGCTGGCGGCCTGGGCTTCATCGCGGCCGGCATGTTGTCAGCGGAAGACTTAGCCGATGCCATCACCGCGGCGCGGAGCATGACCCTCGGCCCCCTCGGAGTCAATTTGTTTGTGCCGCAGCAATCAGTGAGCACCTCCGAACAGCTGAGCGCCTACGCGGCGGTATTGGCGGCGGAAGCCGAGCACTACGGCGTGGCGCTTGGCGAACCGCGTTCCGACTATGACGAGTGGGCTGCCAAGCTCGATGTGGTATGCGATCTGCGGCCTGAGGTCGTCTCGTTTACCTTCGGCTCGCCGACCGGAGAGGAGTGTCGGCGTCTGCGCGGCGTCGGCACAATGAGCGTCGCGACAGTCACCACGGTTCGTGAAGCAGTAATCGCGCTGACTCGCGGTGTAGATGCGTTGGTGGCCCAGGGACCCGAGGCGGGTGGACATCGGGCGACATTCGACCCGCTCGCGGCGCCGTCGGACGATCCGCTCGAAGATCTGGTTACCGCGCTGATGGCTTGCGTCGACTGCCCAGTCGTGGCAGCCGGGGGGGTGGGAACCCCTGCCGACGTGCACCGGCTTCGCTGTGCCGGTGCCACCGCCGTGCAGGTTGGGACAGCGCTTTTGCTCTCGGACGAAGCCGGAACCAATCAGGTGCATCGTCGGGCATTGCACGACCCTCGGTTCACCCGGACCGTGGTGACTCGTGCGTTCACCGGACGTTACGCCCGCGCATTGCGAAACAGATTCATCGAGCAGCACGACGCAGACGCGATTTTCGGCTTTCCCGAGGTGGCCGCTCTAACAGCCCCGCTCCAGGCGGCCGCACTGAAGGTGGGAGATCCGCACGGCGTCGCCTTATGGGCCGGCGCCGGTTTTCGTCACGCGCGCGGCGGCGCGGCGGCCGATATCGTCCGCGGATTGGCGGGATGGGACCAATGACAATGGATCCGGACCACGAGAAGGTCGCCATCATCACCGGCGCGTCGCGGGGCATCGGTGCCGGCTTGGTCGCCGCATACCGCAAGAACGGCTACCGGGTATCGCCAACTCGCGCACTATCGCCCCATCACCGGATCCCGAGGTCATCACCGTCGCAGGCGATGTCGCCGACCCCGCCACAACGGAGCGCCTCGTCACGGCGGCAGTGGTTCGGTTCGGACGCATCGACACTCTTGTCAACAACGCCGGCATCTTCGTCTCGAAGCCGTTCAATAAGTACAGTTTCGACGACTATGCGCGGGTGGCATCGGTCAACGTGGTGGGCTTTTTTCACGTCACGCAACGTGTCATCGACGTAATGCTTGCGCAGGGCAACGGCGGCCATATTGTCAACATCACGACGACTTTGGTCGAGCAAGCGCTGGCTGCGGTCCCATCGGCACTGACCGCTCTGACCAAAGGGGCCCTTGCCGCCGTCACCAAGTCGCTTGCCATGGAGTACGCGAGACACGGAATCCGGGTTAATGCAATATCTCCCGGCGTTATCGACACATCCATGCACAACGGCGCAGCCGCCGCCTACGCGGGCATGCATCCGCAAAACCGGATTGGTGACGTAGCCGATGTTGTGCACGGAGCGCTCTATTTGGAGACGGCACCTTTCGTCACCGGCGAGACCCTCCACATCGACGGCGGCCAGAGCGCGGGGCACTGAAGCAGGAAACGACGGAGAAGGTACTAAACATGCCCGATTACTCACTACAGGACGTGGACCAAGAGCGAGACCGCCGCGTTCGAGAGAACCAGCGTCGTTTGGCGGCCGACCTCAAGCAGTCCTACGACTTCATCGTCTGCGGCGCAGGATCGTCCGGTTGCGTGGTGGCCCGGCGGTTGGCCGAGGACCCGGGAGTCAGCGTCTTGTTGTTAGAAGCGGGGGGCGCCGACGACGCGCCGTGTATCACCGAATCGACGCTGTGGCATACGAATCTAGGCAGCGCAACGGATTGGGCATTTCAGGCGGAGCCGAACCCGCACCTCAACGGTCGGAGGCTCATGCTATCGATGGGCAAAGTCCTGGGCGGCGGCTCGAGTATCAACCTGATGGCCTGGGCCCGAGGCCATAAGGCCGATTGGGACTTCTTCGCCGCAGAGTCGGGAAATGCAGCATGGAACTACGAGTCCGTGCTGGACGTCTACCGCCGCATCGAAGATTGGCGTGGCGCCCCCGATAGTGAATATAGGGGCACGGGCGGTCCAGTCTACGTGCAACCAAAGAGAACTCCGCACCCCGCTGGTCTTGCGGTGTTGGAAGCGGCCGACTTGCTCGGTGTTGCGAACTTCGACAATCCGAACGGAAAAATGATGGAGGGCAATGGTGGCGCGGCGATCATGGATCTGCGCACGCGTTGCGGAAGGCGTCAATCCATTTTTCGGTGTTACACGTATCCCTATATGGACCGGCCCAACCTGACTGTGCTGACGGGTGCGTTGGTGCGGCGAGTGACCATTGAACGCGGCCGCGCCGTCGGAGTCGAAGTCGACTATCTAGACCAAGTCCGGCACTTCGGTGCCGAAGCCGAGGTGGTGCTGTCAATGGGCGCGATCCATACCCCGAAGACGCTGATGCTTTCCGGAGTTGGTGACTCGAAGGCTCTGCGGAGCTTAGGAATTCCCGTAGCCCAGGACTCGCCTGGCGTCGGGCGGAACTTGCACGACCATCTCGGCATCCCATGTATCTGGGAAGGGCCCGATGATGAGCCGCTCCACAATTCCGGCGATACCATGCTCCTGTGGCCAAGCCACGGCGGGCGTACCGAACCCGATTTCTTCGCATGCCAAGGGGCGATCCTATTCGCTAGTCCAGAGAACGTCGCCCGCTTCGGGTTGCCCCACACAGGTTGGATGCTGCTCGGTGCGCTCACCCAACCCAAGAGCCGTGGCGCAGTCGAACTGACGAGCGCGGACCCCAACCAGTCTGTCAGGGTCGTTCACAACGGTCTTTCGCATCCCGACGATCTGCGGCTGGCCCGCAAATGTGTCGAGGACATGCGAAAAGTCGGCAATTCCCCGCCGCTGCGTGCGTTCGTCAAACGCGAAGTGATGCCCGGGTCGCTGACAGGCAATGAGCTGGTCTCCTATGTACGCGACGCTGCGGTCACCTTCTGGCACCTGGTCGGTACGGCGAAGATGGGCCGCGACCGGTTGGCCGTCGTCGACGGCAGGCTGAAGGTCCACGGCATCGAAAATCTGCGCGTCGCCGACGGATCCATCATGCCGAGGATCACCAGTGCAAACACGATGGCGCCGTGCGTGGTCATCGGGGAGCGCGCGGCCGAAGAGATCAGGGCCGAGCACCGACTGGCGGACACGGCGTAATGGGACTCGGCGAAATGCCCACACTTGATGGGTTCGTGCACCGATGGATCGACGTCGGCGACGGCGTCACGATCCATGTAGCCGACGCCGGCCCTCCTGACTCTGCGGTCGGTAATGCTTGTTCATGGTTCCCACAGAAGTGGTGGCTGTGGTATCAGCTGATTCGACCGCTTACCGCGGATGGGTTCCAAGTGCTTGCCCAAATCCGGGCGGTGCCGGTTGGAGCTCGACGCCCCGCGGGCGGTGCTACAAGTCAGAAATGGCAGACGATCTCGCGACCGTGCTCGGAAGGCTTGACACGGGAACGGTGCATCTCGTCGCCCACGATTGGTGGCGACCCGTCGCCTTCATCATGATGCTGCGGCATCCGGGAAAGGTCCGCGGCTTCTTCGGGTTCAACACGATTGAGCCTTGGTATGTCGTTGACGGAGGTCCTCTGCTGTCGGTGCCGATCACATTGACTCCCTGCAAGTGGGCGGAATCGTAATGCGTCTGGAGGTTTCGATACCCAGATACGTCTTGAAGGTCTGTGTCACAAGTCAGCTTCGTGTCCCCAGCGACAAGAGGATCGTGTGCGCAGCGGTGATGGTGGCCAGAAGGCGTCCGCGATGACGCCGACTGACGCATTCGAGATGGGCATCGTCCACCGCGTTTCTCGTTATGAGGTCACCGGCGCCGCGGAGTTGGTCGGCCGAGTGCAGCCCGGTCAGCCAGTGCGCTGGAAGCTGGTGGTAATTCACGTCGCGAACATGATTCACGCGCTCCACCAACGCCATGCGGCCCGCGGCCTACCTCGCGAATCCGGTAGGTGCGTTTCTGGCCATCGGGACGCGCGCATTGGCTAGTCCAATTACATTGACGCGCATAGCATAAACGCTCGTGGGGGCCACGCAATACACACTCGAGGTCGATCTGACCGACGGCAATTTCTACGCCGATGGTTGGGCCCGCGAAGCGTACCGCTGGATGCGCGAAAAGGCGCCCGTCTTCCGCGATCGCAACGGCCTCGCGGCGGCAGCGACGTATCAGGCCGTCATCGACGCCGAACGCAATCCGCAGCTGTTTTCCAACGCGGGTTAGCCAAACGGCGAATGGAGCCTATCGATGACCTGTTCAGCGTGCTGGCGAATGCCGAAGTAGACGGACGGACGTTGTCAGACGACGAAATCATCTATGAGTCACTGCTCATTCTCATCGGGGGGACGAGACCACCCGGCACACCCTGTCCGGCGGGGTCGAACAGATGCTGCGCAACCGCGACAAATGGGAACGGCTGCGCCGGGACCGTAGTCTGCTGCCCACAGCGGTGGAGGAGATGCTGCTGGGGACGTCAGCGGACCGGAGTCGATGCCGGTCGTATTCGCCCCATCGAAACCCGTTACGGAGTGATCGACAGCGAAGATTCGGCGCTGATCGCTCTGACCGACGTGGAAACGCTCGCCGTCGCAGATGGGCGCGAACGTTCCCTCGCTGAATTTGACGCCGCGCTGGACCAAGCCGGACTGCGGCGTATCGCACTACCCAGACTGGCTCCCCGCAGAACGTCATGGAGGCCGTCGCCGGATCGCCGCTTCTCCCAGCGCCTCGTATCGAAAGGCCGACCGAACGGGCTACCCTCGCACAGAGGAGGGCTTGTCGATGTCGCCCAGTTTTCCCCGGTTGCGATGGGACGAACCGCTGCGTGCGCTGGACATGCTCGCGTCGTTGTGGTCGTCGACAGGGTTGCCCTCGGTCAGCGCTGGGGCGGCTCAAGCGATCGCCGTGCCGTATCGGACGTTGTTCACCACGTTGCAGCAACTTCTGATCGGCAAAAAAGTGACGGTTCGCATCGGAGACCAAGACGTCGAACTGGTCGTCGCCAAGCTCGACGCCACCCTCGACGCGCAGGGCCTGGCGGTCGGCCAACTCGGGGAGGTGAGGGTGGGTGCGCGCGACATCCGGTGGGCCGACCAGCATCTCGAGAGCGCCGAAGCGGTGCTGCACAACGTGCATATCCGTCCCGGCGTGCCGCCGCTGGTGATCGCCGCGCCGGCCGAGTTGTCGACGGTACTTCCCACCACGATGTTCGACGACGTGCTGCGGCACGCGGCGCCTGAGGTGCGCGGTGAACTGCGCGACGGGGGCAGGGCTCGACTGAGCTGGGCGCGCCAACCCGGCTTGGGCGGCGTTGAGGTCGACGTCGACGTGGTGGGAAAAAGTTTGCGGCTGCGCCCGCGGGCCCTGGTCACCGGTCGACGTCGATGGCCACTGCCTGCCCGCATCCCGGCTTACCAAGTGGCATTGCCGGAACTGCCGCATGGGCTGATGATCACCGACGTCACCCTGGCTGAGAATTCGGTGCGGGTGAGCGGCCTTTTGCCGGAGTGGCGCATGGAGTTGCCGCTGAAGTACCTCGAGGACCTCATCACCCAGCTGAGCCAGGGGGCACTCAGCTTCACCTGGCCGTCGCTGCTGTGGGGCTGACGCCGACTTAAGTCACCGCTCGAGTAAGCCGCGGTCACGACGCGGCCGGTGCCGCGTATCGGTTCGGCAACCAATAATCGCTGCTCTAGGCAGCAATCCGGCGCGCCGATACGGTTCCGAGGGTCGCGTGATGTACGGGCGCATCGCGCAAGAACGAAGGAGTAGGCCTTGCCGATTGATCGATTCTGCGCGGCAGTCGTTGCCGGCGCGGGGCTGTGCGGAGCCGCGTTGACGCTCACGCCGGATGCGGCGGCCGTCCCCCTGCCGACCGGCGGGCCATCGTGCATCGAACAGCGCGCGGGCTTTGGTGCCCCGCCGCTGCCTGCCGCGCCGGTAGCGCTCCCCGGTCCACCGGTAGCCGGAGCGGTGCCGCTGGCACCGATCATCCCGGCCGTGCCACCCGCACCGGCTGGACCCTTCGGGATTCCGCCCGCGCCGCTGGCACCGCCGGCCGCCCCGATCGTGCCGGCCGCTCCAGTGGTGCCCGCCGCAGGCGCCGCCGCACCGCCTGCCGTCGGACCGGCTGCTGCGCCGGTGACGAAGGCGGCTGGCGCGGGCAAGGGTGTGCCGACCGGACCGGCGCTCACCTTCGATCCGGTGATCTTGCCGGGCCCGCCACCGCCTGCAGCACCGCCGGCGCCTATCCCCGCGGTGCTGGCCGGGGTGACCAACGCCCTGCCGAGTTGCGGGGGCATGCCCGCGCCGGCGGCGCCACGCTGATCCGGCTCCTGTCAGTACCATTCGCCACACTGACGGCATGCTCGACCTGATCCTGCCGGCCGAATGTGGCGGTTGCGGTGTGCCCTCGACCCGCTGGTGCGAAGTCTGCGCGGCCGAACTGTCGGTGACGGGCGACCAACCACATGTGGTGACTCCGCGGGTCGATCCGCAAGTGCCGGTGTTCGCGCTCGGCCGTTACCGCGGCGCCCGGCGCCAAGCCATCCTCGCGCTGAAGGAGCATCGCCGGGGCGATCTCACCGGGCCGCTGGCGCGCGTGCTGGCGATCGGCATGCACCGGTTGCTGTGCTGGGGCATGGTCGCCACCCCGCTGACGATCGTGCCCGCGCCGACCCGGCGCTCGGCGGCCCGGCGGCGCGGCGGTGACCCGATCACCCGCATCGCCGCGGCCGCGGTAGCGGACCATCGCGATATCCGCGTCATGCAGGCGCTGCGAATGCGAGCGCTGGCTCGCGACTCCGTCGGGCTGGGCACCTCGGCGCGCGAGCGCAACATCGCCGGTCGGGTGCTGCTGCGCGGTCCTCGACCGGACGGAGAGGTCTTGCTCGTCGACGACGTCGTCACCACCGGCGCGACGGCGCGCGAGTCGGTGCGGGTGTTGACCGCCGCTGGCGTGCGTGTCGCGGCGGTCCTGGCGATCGCCGCGGCCTAGAGAACGTGAAGAACTCGCAACAGGTGCCCCAATTGGGTGGCACGGGAAGGCGAACACGGGCTAACGTCGAAATCAGTCTCAACGACTCACGGTCGCGAACATTTCCAGGTTGACCCGGCTCCGCGGTAGGAGGTGAGTATTCGACATCTTGCTCCGGCGGGCAGCCTGCGGTGGTCATCGTTTCTGGATCGCTCTAACCCCGTCGGCGCGCAGCTGAACGCCGTGCACGCAGGTCGCGTGTGACGTGGAAAGAGAAACGAGTTGTCACGAATGTCAAGACTCACTGTGGATTCCACTCAGGTTCTGGACCAGGCCCCCGCTGGAACCGACGAACAGGTCGAACAAACACCGCACGCCGAAATCGTCTTCAAGGGCCGCAACGTCGAGATTCCCGACCATTTCCGCACTTACGTTTCGCAGAAACTCGTCCGCCTAGAGCGCCTCGACCGGACCATCTATCTGTTCGACGTCGAACTCGACCACGAACCCAACCGTCGCCAACGCAAGTCCTGTCAGCACGTCGAGATCACCGCGCGCGGTCGCGGGCCGGTCGTGCGCGGGGAGGCCTGCGCGGACAGCTTCTACGCCGCGCTCGAGGCCGCCGTCAACAAGCTGGAGAACCGGCTGCGCCGCGGCAAGGATCGGCGCAAAGTCCACTACGGCGACAAGACGCCGGTCTCAGTGGCCGAAGCCACCGCCGTCGCACCGCCGCCGCCGAGCACGTTCGACGGACAGGCCGCCGAGCCCACCGACCCCGACGCGACCGTCGAGCACGAACCCGGCCGCATCGTGCGGACCAAAGAACACCCGGCCAAGCCCATGTCGGTCGACGACGCCCTTTACGAAATGGAACTGGTCGGCCACGACTTCTTCTTGTTCCTGGACAAGGAGACCGAACGGCCGTCGGTCGTCTACCGCCGCCACGCCTACGACTATGGCTTGATCCGACTGGCCTGATCCGACTGGCCTGATCCGACTGGCTTGATCCGACTGGCTTGATCCGACTGGCTTGATCCGGCCGGGTGCAGCATGAACGGCCAACACCCGGTCGTCACCTACCATGGGAGTCGCCTAATCCAACAAGAATGACTCCTACCCGTAAGGGACATAGCTTTGCTTCAGAAGTTGCTGCGCCTTGGTGAAGGCCGCGTGGTCAAGCGCCTGTCGAAGGTCGCTGACTATGTCAACACGCTGTCCGACGACATCGAGAAGCTCACCGACGCCGAACTCAGGGCCAAAACCGACGAGTTCAAAAAGCGCCTGGACGACGGTGAAGACCTCGACGACCTGCTGCCCGAAGCCTTCGCCGTGGCCCGCGAGGCCGCGTGGCGAGTGCTGGACCAGCGGCCCTTCGACGTTCAGGTGATGGGCGCGGCGGCGCTGCACCTGGGCAACGTCGCCGAGATGAAGACCGGTGAGGGCAAAACCCTGACCTGCGTGTTACCCGCTTACCTCAACGCGCTGGCCGGCAAGGGCGTACACGTCGTCACCGTCAACGACTACCTGGCCAAACGTGACAGCGAGTGGATGGGCCGCGTGCACCGGTTCCTCGGCCTGGACGTCGGCGTCATCCTCGCTCAGATGACCCCCGAACAACGCCGCGTCGCCTACAGCGCCGACATCACCTACGGCACCAACAACGAGTTCGGCTTCGACTACCTGCGCGACAACATGGCGCACTCGCTCGACGACCTGGTGCAGCGCGGGCACAACTTCGCCAT